>JBGQFW010000151.1:0-8323 GCA_041497115.1 Methylomirabilia bacterium | reverse complement strand
TGACGCCGACGTCCGCCCGGTAGCGCGGCATGCCGGAGCCGTCGACCACCACGCCGTTCTTGATCACGAGGTCATGCATCGCCGCTGCCTCCCGCCGCGCCGAGGCGGCGCTCGTCGGATGTCAGCATGGTAACTCACTCAACACATGGGGGCCTCGAAGGGCCCCCAAGCCCCCCTATCGCTCGGAAGCGCCCCGGCGGAGCCGGGGCGCTCCTCGGTCACGCCGTGAAGATCATCGAGGTCCGCGCGATCCCGCTGGCGATCCCGCTCGCGAAGTCCACGCCGGCGTCGCCGTGGGCGGCGGGGCTGGCCCGCCAGATCCTCGTGCGGATGACGACCGACGAGGGGCTCGTCGGCTGGGGCGAGTGCTTCGCCTACGGCGCCACGCCGGCGGTCTGCGCCGTGGTGGACGACGCCCTCGCCCCGATCGTGGTCGGCCAGGACCCGGCCCAGATCGAGGCGCTCGTGGACCGCATGCAGCGCACGCTGATGATCTGGGGGCGCCGCGGCCTGGCCATGATGGCGGTGAGCGGGGTGGAGCTGGCGCTGTGGGACCTCGCCGGCAAGGCGCGCGGCGTCCCCGTCTACCAGCTCCTCGGCGGCCTCTGCCAGCCGCGGACGCGCGCCTACGCGAGCCTGCTGCGCTTCGACACGCCGACCCACGTCGCCCAGGCGGTCGCGGCCGCGCTCGTGCTGGGCTACACCGCGGTGAAGCTCCACCAGATCGACGAGGCGTCGGTGGCGGCCGCCCGTGACGCCGCCGGCCCCGCCACCGACATCATGCTGGACACCAACTGCCCGTGGACGGTGGAGGAGGCGATCCGCATCGGCCGCCGCCTCGAGCGCTACGACCTGCGCTGGCTGGAGGAGCCCGTCTGGCCGCCCGAGGACTACGCCGGGCTCGCGCGCGTGCGCGCGGCCGTGCGCATCCCGATCGCGTGCGGCGAGAACGAGGCGACGGCGGTCGCGTTCCGCCAGATCCTCGACGCGGGCGCCGCCGACATCGTCCAGCCGAGCATCACCAAGGTGGGCGGCCTCGGCGAGACGAAGAAGATCATCGCGCTGGCCGCCGCCGCCAACGTGACGTTCGTGCCGCACTGCTTCTACTTCGGCCCCGGCCTCGCCGCCACCCTGCACGCGGTGGCCTCCACCCCCGGCGTGCCGTACGTGGAGATGCCGCCCGGCCACCTCGTCGCGCCGCTGCTCGCCGAGCCGATCCGCTGCGAGGGCGGCGCGGTGACGGTGCCCGACGGCCCCGGCCTCGGCGCCGACCCGGACCCCGACGTGCTCACGCGCTATCCGTTCGGCCGCGACGCCGCCCGCCCGTTCATCCTCACCTGATGCGGCTGGTCGTCTTCGACTTCGACGGCCTCATCCTCGACACCGAGGCTCCCGTCTACGACGCGTGGCAGGCGATCTACGCCGAGCACGGCCAGGCGCTGGCGTTCGAGAAGTGGGCCGAGTGCATCGGCACCGCCGACGCGTTCGATCCCTGCGACGATCTGCAGGCGCTCTGCGGCCGCCCGCTCGACGCCGGCGCGCTGACGCGCCGCCACCGCGCCGCCACCGACGCGCGGATCGCGACCCTGCCGGTGCTGCCCGGCGTGCGCGCCTACGTGGACGAGGCGCGGCGGCTCGGCGTGCGGCTCGGCGTCGCCTCGTCGTCGAGCCGCGCCTGGGTGGAGGGCCATCTCACGCGGCTCGGGCTGCGCGCGCACTTCGAGGTGGTGCGCTGCGCGGAGGACGTGCCGCGCGTGAAGCCCGATCCCGCCCTCTACCTGGCCGTGCTCGACGCGATGGGGATCGCCGCGCGCGACGCGGTGGCGCTGGAGGACTCGCCCAACGGCGTGCTGGCGGCCAAGCGCGCGGGCATGACCTGCGTGGCGGTGCCCAACGCGCTGACCGCGCGGCTCGACCTCGCCGCCGCCGACCTCACGCTGGCCTCGCTGGCCGAGGTCCCGCTCGTCGAGCTGCTGCGGCGGCTAGGCGCGCGGTAGCCGGCGTCAGGCGGCGGGCAGGCCGACGGCCTTGCGGATCTTCGCCAGCTGGCTGGCGTGGTCGTTCAGGTGGTACTCGTACATCGCGCCGACGAACATCGGCATCGGGATCTCGTCGGTGCCCCCGAACGACTTGAAGAGCGGGATGCGCGCCTTGCGGCCGAGCTCGGCGTCGCTGAGGCCGCCGAGGTAGGCGAACACGTCGCGCCGCTGGGCGGCGAGCGCGTCCACCAGCTGCGCCAGCGTCATCTTCCGCCGCTCGGCGGTGACGAACGTGTCGCCGGGCGAGATCTCGACGACGGGCAGGTCGTGGTCGGCGAACGAGCGGAGCAGCGCGACCGGGTTCCAGCCGGGGCCGAAGAGCAGGTGGGAGAGCACCTCGCGTGCCGTCCACTCGCCGGGCGCGTCGGAGCGCTCGAGGAACGCCTCCATGCCCGGCAGTTGCGCCGTCAGGTTCTTCCAGGCTGCGTCCGACTTCACCTCGAGATCGCGCACCGTCTGGCTCGCCATAGACCACCTCCCGGCCCTGTCCGGAGCGTATCACGACGGCCCGCCGCGGCAGACCTTGACTCCACCGGAGCAGGGTGGTGTATTGGGGCTCGAAGTGACGAAATGACGCGACGTTACGGGGAGCGCGATGGCGCTGTTCAAGACTGACAAGAAGCCGCCGAAGGGGGTCGCCGGCCGTTGGGACGTCCTGGTCGGCGAGGACATGTGCAAGGCGTGCGGCTTCTGCCTCGCCGTCTGCCCGGTGGACGTCTTCGCCTGGCGCAAGACGGCCAACCGCATCGGCTGGGCCCCGATGTACACAGCGCACGAGGAGAACTGCATCGGGTGCATGCTCTGCTACCAGATCTGCCCCGACTTCTGCATCGACGTCAGCCCAAAAGAGCAGAATGGAAAGAACGGAGTGTCCGCAGCAGTGGCAGTGCGAGCCGAGGCGATTCCGATCGCCGAGGCGAGCCTGTAATCCTAAATATGGCAGACACGAACACAGCCATCGATGAGCAGCTCGTCGCCCCCTGGACCGATTGGGCGCGGCGCTGCACGCGCGGCCGCCGGCTGCTCGAGGCGGGGACGTACGCGCTCACCGAGGGGGCCATCGCCGCCGGCTGCCGCGTGTTCGCCGGCTATCCGATCACGCCGGCCACCGACATCGCCGAGTACATGTCCAAGCGGCTGCCGCAAGTCGGCGGCTACTACGTGCAGTGCGAGGACGAGCTGGCCGGCATGCACGCGTGCGCCGGCGCCAGCCTCGGCGGCCTCAAGGCGATGACGGCGACCTCGGGTCCCGGCTACACGCTCATGCACGACGCCTACGGCTGGTCGATCACCAACGAGATCCCGCTGGTCGTCGTGGACGCGATGCGGGTGGGGCCGATCAGCGGCATCACCGGCGCGCCGGGGCAGGGCGAGTTCTACATCGCGCGCTTCGCGAGCCACGGCGGCAACTTCGAGACGATCGTGCTGTCGCCCGCCTCGGTCCAGGAGGCGTTCTGGCTCACGATCGACGCCTTCAATCTCGCCGAGCGCTTCCGCACGCCGGTGACGATCCTCACCGACCAGGTCATCTCCGACATGTGGGAGGACCTGTTCATCCCCGACGACTACGACGGCCTCGATTTCGTCGTGCCGCGCAAGCACAACCTCATGATGCCGTTCTACCCGGTGGGCAGCGCCGAGCTGGACGTGCCGCCCAACGTGATCGGCCACGGCACCGGCGTGTGCGTGTCGGCCTACACGCACACCGAGGAAGGCTACGACATCGAGGAGATGGAGGCGCAGTGGGCACAGAGCTACCGCCTCATCAACAAGATCCGCCACCACCGCGACGCGCTCACGCGCTACGAGACGGTCGGGGTCGAGGACGCCGAGGTCATCGCGGTGGCGTACGGCGCCAATGCGCGCACGGTGAAGACCGGCGTGCTGGAGGCGCGGCGGCGCGGCGTGCGCGCCGGCTTCGTGCGCCTCATCACGCTGTGGCCGTTTCCCGACGAGCTGTTCGCGCGCGACGTGCCCTACGTCGTCTGCGAGCTCAACTACGACGGCCAGCTCGTGCGCGAGGTGATGCGGGCGGCGCCCGACGGCAAGAAGGTCCGCTTCATGGGCAAGAGCGCCGAGCTGCACACCGTGAGCGAAGTCGCGGCCGGCCTCGAAGGCGTCGCGCGCACCGGGCGCGTCCCGGAGCTTCCCTACATCTGGACCGAGGTCAGGTGAGATGAACAAGCTGGCGAAAAAGTACCTGCGGCCGAGCCAGATCCCGACGAAGGCGTGTCACGGCTGCGGCATCGGCATGATCGAGAACTGGCTGCTGCAGGCGATCGACGAGATGGGACTGAAGCAGGAGGACGTCATCTTCGGGACCGGCATCGGCTGCGTCGGCCGGCAAACGTTCGCGACGTGGGGCGGCGATAATTTTGGCGCCACCCACGGCCGGGCGCTGGCCGTCGCCACCGGACTGAAGCTGGCCCAGCCCGACAAGAAGTACCTGATCGTCGTCGGCGACGGCGACGCCGCGTCCATCGGCACCTCGCACCTGATCCACGCCGCCCGCCGCAACCTTGGCGTGACGGTGATCTGCGAGGACAACATGGGCTACGAGTCCACCGGCGGCCAGTTCTCGCCGACGACCCCGGCCGGCTACGTCACCAACTCGAGCCCCTACGGGATGGTCGAGCCCGGCTTCGACCCCTGCGACGTCGTCAAGGCGGCCGGCGCCACGTTCGTGGCCGAGACGACCGCCACCCAGTGGCACCAGACGGTGAAGGTCGTCAAGAAAGCGCTGGCCAACGACGGCTTTTCCTTCGTCCACGTCCGGTTCCCCTGCAACGAGAATTTTGGGGCGTATGCCCTGGGGACCCGGGACACGTTGAAGAACCTCGAGTGGATCTACGAGCACACGCAGGGGCGCAAGGCGGACGGCAGCGAGACCGATTTCACCTGGGAGACCGGCATCAAGCACGACGCGTCCAACAGCCGGCCGGAGTTCTCGCGGCTCATGCGCGACATGAACGCGCGCGTGCGGGCGGACATGGAGTCGAAGAAGCGGTGACCGTAACCGCGGTGAAGATGCGCACCGAGATCCTCATCTCGGGCTTCGGCGGCCAGGGCGTGATCCGCATGGGGCAGATCCTGGGGCTCGCCGCCATCAAGCAGGGCCACCGCGTCACCATGCTCAAGAGTCACGGCACCGAGACGCGCGGCGGCTACGTGCGCGCGCAGATCGTGATCTCGCCCGAGTACGTGGACAGCCCGGTCGTCGAGAACGCCGACGTCTTCGTGGCCTTCTCGGCGCCCGCCTACCGGAAGTTCTTCGACTTCTGCCGGGGCAAGATCCTCTACGACCCCGAGCTGGTCGAGGCGATCCGCCCCGAGGCGCCCGAGCGGCACGTGGCGGTGCCGGCCACCGCGCTCTCGAAGGAGCGGTTCAACAACATCCTGTTCGCCAACATGATCATGCTGGGCGCGCTCACCCGCCTGGGCGGCCTCGACTTCGAGGCGATGAAACAGGCGATGGTGGACGTGATCCCCCGCTTCCACGAGCAGAATCTTGCCGCCCTCGACGTCGGGTTCGATCTATGTGGGGGGCCCAGAAATGGCCCCCCACACCCCCCAACCGCTCGGGCCGCCCCGGCGTAGCCGTGTCGGCCCTCGATCCGCCGTGAGGCCCTGGCACGGCGTCTGGCCGGCGCACGTTCCGCACTCGCTGGACTATCCTGACGCGCCGGCGTGGTGGCTGCTCGAGCGCAACGTCGCCCGCTTCGGCGAGCGCGTGGCGCTGCGCGAGATCGATCACGACACGCTCGACGAGCGCCGGACGCTGACCTACGGCGCGCTCTTCCGCGCGGTCCGGGGCGTCGCCGCCGGCCTGCGCGCGCTTGGTCTGGTCCCGGGGGCGCGCGCCGCCCTCGTGCTGCCGAACGGCGCGGACCTCGTCATCGGCTACTACGCGACGTGGTACGCCGGCGGCACCGCGGTGCCCGTGAACGCGGCGGCGCGCGAGGGCGAGCTCACCGGGCACCTCGCCGACGCCGCCGTCTCCGTGGTGATCGCCCCCGCCGGGAGCGCGGCCGCCGTCGTGGCCGGGCGGCTCGGGCTGCCGCTGGTCGATCTCGCCGCGCTGCGGGCGATGGAGGCGCTGGCCCCCGCGCCGCCCGCCGCGTGCGATCCCGCCCGCGACGTCGCCGTGCTGCTCTACACCGGCGGCACCACCGGGACGCCCAAGGGCGCGATGCTCACCCACCGGAACCTGGTCGCCAACACGGTGCAGTTCGCCGGGTGGTACGCGTTCGAGCCCGGCGCGGAGACCTCGGTGTGCGCGATCCCGATGTCGCACAGCGGCGGGATGTCGGGCGTGATGAACGTGCCGCTGTCGGCGGCAGCCACGCTGCTGGTCTTCGCGCGCTTCCACGCGGCTGCGGTGGCGCGCGCCGTCACGCGCCACCGCGTGACGCGGCTCTTCGGCGTGCCGACGATGTTCATCGCGCTGCTCAACGACGCCGAGGGGCGGGGGGCCGACTATTCGGCGCTGCGCGCCTGCCGCACCAACGCGACGTCGCTGCCGCCCAGCGTGAAGGCGGCGTTCGACGGGCTGGTCGGCCGCGAGGTGCTGGTGGAGGGCTACGGGCTCACCGAAACGAGCCCGCTGACCCACGCCAACCCGATCGCGCGCGCGCGCCCCGGCTCGATCGGCGTGCCGCTGCCCGACACCGACGCGCGGATCGTGGACGACACCGGCGCGGAGGTGGCGCCGGGCGGCGCCGGCGAGCTGCTGATCCGCGGGCCGCAGGTCATGCTCGGGTACTGGAACCGGCCCGAGGAGACGGCGCGCGCGCTCGAGGACGGCTGGCTCCACACCGGCGACGTGGCCCGCATGGACGACGACGGCTACTTCGCGATCGTGGACCGCCAGAAGGACCAGATCAACACCGCCGGCTTCAAGGTGTGGCCGCGCGAGGTCGAGGAGACGCTGTACGCCCATCCGGCGGTGCGGATGGCCGCCGTCATCGGCGTGCCCGACGACTACCGCGGCGAGGCCGTGAAGGCCTTCGTCGTGCTCAAGGACGAGCATCGCAACCGCGTGGACGCGGCCGAGCTCGTGGCATTCTGCCGCGAGCGACTGAGCGGCTACAAGGTGCCCCGGAGCGTCGAGCTCCGCGAGGGGCTGCCGATCAGCGCCGCCGGCAAGCTGCTGCGCCGCACGCTCCGGGACGAAGCCGTTCAGGGAGGTCACCCATGAGACGTCCGCTCACGCTCGCCTCGCTGGCCCTGCTGCTCGCCCTCGCCGGCGCCGCCGCCGCCGGGGCGCAGGAGAAGTACCCGAGCCGCCCGATCGACTTCATCGTCCCGTGGGGGACGGGCGGCGGCGCCGACGGCATGGCGCGCGAGATGGGGTCGCTCGCCCAGCCGATCCTCGGCGTGGCGTTGCCGGTGTCGAACGTGCCCGGCGCCTCCGGTAACACCGGCCTCGCCCAGCTGCTGAACGGCAAGGCCGACGGCTACGCGCTCGGCGTCTACATCGCCGACACGCTGGCCACCATCCCGGCCGGGCTGGCCCGCCACAAGGTCGACGACCTCGACTGGATCGTGCGCACGCAGGTCGCCGACTCGTTCCTGTTCGTGAAGGCCGACAGCCCCTTCAAGACGATCCAGGATCTCTTCAAGCACGCGCAGGCCAACCCCGGCAAGCTGCGGGTGGCCTCGACCGGCTTCGGCTCGGTGGACGATCTCACCGTGCGCTTCCTCGAGAAGAAGGGGTACAAGATGACCACGGTGCCGTACCCGAAGCCCGGCGAGCGCTACGCCGCCGCGCTCGGCGGCCACGCCGAGGTCCTCTACGAGCAGGCCGGCGACATCCAGCAATACGTGAAGGCCGGGCAGCTGCGGCCGCTGATCATCTTCGCCGAGTCGCGCCATCCGGCGTTTCCCGACGTGCCGTCCTCCCGGGAGCTCGGCCTGGAGATCACGCTCCCGCAGTTCCGCGGCATCGTGGCGCGCCACGGCACGCCGCCCGAGCGGGTGAAGGCGCTCGCCGAGGCGTTCCGCAAGGCCGGCGAGACGCCCGAGTGGAAGCACTTTCTCGAGCAGTGGTACATGCGGACCGACAGCTTCATGGGCCCCGCGCAGTTCGGCCCGTGGGTCCGCGAGCAGGTGGACGCCATGGACCGCATGGTCCGAGAGTTCGGCCTCCGGAAGTGACGCGCGTTTTCGCGCCGCTGGCGGGCGTGGTGCTGGTCATCGCGCTGCTCGCCGGCGCCCGCGGGCTCGACGACGTGGCGCGCGAGGGGCAGCTGGGGCCGGGCTTCTGGCCGCGGCTGGTGCTGGCC
>JBGQFW010000150.1:0-8414 GCA_041497115.1 Methylomirabilia bacterium | reverse complement strand
GGCGGTGCAGGGCCGGCTGCCCGAGCTCGCGGCGCATCCGTCGCACCGTCTCACGCGAGATCACCAGCGCGTGCAACTCCCGCAGCTTCTCAGTCAGGTGGGTGTCATTGAAGCCGGCGTAGCGATCGCGCAGCAGCGCCTGGACCGTCGCCGCCACGGCCGCAGGCAGGCGCCGGGGGGAGGGCCGGCCCCGGCCCTGATGCCGCAGGGCCAGAGCCCCCACCTGCCGAAACCGCTGCTTGAGGCGCTGGAACTGCCGGGGCGTCACGTGCAGCGCCGCGGCGCCCTCCCGATTGCTGATCCGACCGGCCACGGCGGCGGCCACCAGCCCGGCCCGGGGCAACTCCTTCCGACTCATCGTGAAAGTCTCCATGGGGGGACGACATTTTCACGGTGCAGTTACCCCACGACATTTTTATGTAGCAGTAGCACGACGCGCTGAGCGACTTGACGCCACGCCGGGCGCTCGCCGATAGTGAGCGGGCCAACGGAGGATGCTCATGACAGACACGCTCACGTACCGGGTGCAGCAGGGGTGGGAGCAGCTGCCGGGCGGCTACCAGCACCGCGACGTCGCGGGGGTGGCCGTGGACGGCGAGGACCGCGTCTTCCTGATCTGCCGCGGCGATCATCCCATCATCGTCTACGACCGCAAGGGCAGCTTCCTGCGCTCGTGGGGCGAGGGCGAGTTCACCTATCGCACCCACGGCATCACGATCGGGCCCGACGGCACCGTGTGGTGCACCGACGACGGCAACCACACCGTCCGGCAGTTCTCCGCGCAGGGCAAGCTGCTCCTCACGCTCGGCACGCTGAACACGCCCTCCGACACCGGCTACGACGGCAAGGACTCGATCAACATCCCGCGGGCGGCCGGCCCGTTCAACCGGCCGACCAACCTGGCCGTCGGCCCCCGGGGCGATCTCTACGTCTCCGACGGCTACGGCAACTGTCGCGTCCACCAGTTCTCGTCGACGGGGAGCCTCAAGCGCTCGTGGGGCGTGTCGGGCAAGGGCCCCGGCCAGTTCCACCTGCCCCACGGCATCGCCGTCGCCGCCGACGGGCGCGTCTTCGTCTGCGACCGCGAGAACGACCGCGTCCAGATCTTCAGCCCCGACGGCGAGTATCTCGCCGAGTGGGCCGACACCCAGCGGCCGACCCACATCGTCTTCGACGCCCAGGGACGCGCCTACGTCTCCGAGCTCTGGTGGCACACGGGGCAGACCTCGCAGCGGCACGGGCCGATCAGCCAGCCGCGCCAGGGGCGCGTGAGCGTCTTCGACCGCGACGGCCGGCTGCTCGCGCGCTGGGGCGGTCCCGACGCGACCGCGGCGGGCAGCTTCGCCGCGCCGCACGGCATCGCGGTGGACTCCAACCACGACGTCTACGTGAGCGAGGTCACCTGGACCTTCGCGGTCAGCCGGGGGCTCGCCCCCGAGGGCACGCACACGTTCCAGAAGTTCACGCTCGGCCGCTGAGCGGAAAGGACCGGAGCATGGGTCACACGTTGGAGGGATTCGCCGCCGCCTGTCACCGCATCCTGACCGAGCATCCCGGGCGCGAGGGGCGCCAGCAGATCTGCACGCTGCTCCGGGACGTGCTCAAGGATGAGACCTTCGTCGCCGCACACCTCGGCGACGACGTGCCGGAGCGCAAGATCCTCTACCAGGATCCGCAGCTCGGCTTCTGCATCCTCGCCCACGTCTACCGGGGCGCCAAGGAGAGCGCGCCCCACGATCACGGCCCCACGTGGGCGATCTACGGCCAGGCGCGGGGCGAGACGGTGATGTCGGACTGGGCGGTGGTGGAGCCGCCCGCCGGCGACCAGCCCGGCAAGGTCACGCGCGTGCGCAGCTATCCCCTCACGCCGGGCGCCGCCCACGTCTACCACGAGGGCGACGTGCACTCGCCCCGGCGCGACGGGCCGACGCGGCTCATCCGCATCGAGGGGATGAACATGGACGGCGTCCGCCGCCGACCCCTCGTGGCGGTCTGACGCGGACGGCTACCGGCGGCGCGGCCCCCCCGACCCCGTGACGGCGCGCTTGAGCGTGACCAGCGCGCGGCCGAGGAGGGGCAGCCGGCCGAGCCAGGCGCGCAGCGGCGAGCGCCCGCCGGCCTCCCGCAGCGCGCGCGCCGCCGCCCGAGCCTCCTGCCGGCGGCCGGCGACCGGCGCCGCGCGGTGCTCTTCGATCACCTCGCGATAGAGCCCCTCCAGCTTGCCGACGCAGGTGCCGAGGCCGGCCGACTCGCGCACCCAGGCTGACACCGCCGCCGCGTCGCGGGCGTCGTAGCGCTCCACCTCGCCACGGATCAGCCCGGCCTCCAGCGCGCGCCCGAGCACGCGCATGCCGAAGTTCCACCGCCGCAGCTCGGCCGCCTCGGCGCGCGTGACCATCGGGCCGAGCCCCCGGAAGTCGCACAACACCACCGCGCAGCCCACCGCCAGGGCCTCGAGCGCGCAGCGCGCCTTGGCGAAGACCAGGTCGTAGCGGCCCAGGGCCCGCTCCGGCGCCGCCTGGGACCGCCCCTGCGCCGCGCCGATCACGTCGAGCGGCAGTCGCAGCGCCGCGCACGCCTCGCGCACCGCCGGCAGGTGCGTCGCCTCGCTCGCGTAGTTGCTGAACACGAGCGCGCGGGCCGGCGCGCCCGGCAACGGTCCGCGCGGCGTGAACCGCCCCAGGTCCACCGCGTTGAAGACGATCCGGATGCGGTGCGCGGGAATGCCGGCCTCGACCAGCCGCTCGCGGCAGTTGTCGTCCACGGCGACGTGCCGGTAGACGCGCGGCAGGCGCGGCGGCGTGTCCTCGCGAAACGTGCGGTCGTGGCACACGTAGAGCGCGGGCGTCCGCGGGAACCGTCGCAGCGCCGCCACCGTCGGCGCCGTGTGGTGGCCGTGGATCACGTCCGGCGGCGCCCCGATCGTCGCCAGGTCCGCGTGCACCGCGACGCCGGCCGCCGTCAGCTCGGCGGCGATCTCGCCGGGGTCCGGGGTGTAGACGATCGGCCGATGGCCGCGCGCGGCCAGAGCCAGGGCCAGATCCCGCAGGTAGAGCTCGGTGCCGGAGCGGGTCGCCAGCGAGCGGTTGGTGATCAGGACCCGGAGCGGCGGCACAGGCCGGCGGCCGCCACCGGCGCCGAATCGGCGTCGGCTCGTGCCCACAGGGCCGCCACGAGCGGCCCGACGTGTTCGCGATGACGGATCACGCGCGCGTACTTCGCCGAGGCCACCCGCGCCTCGCCGTGCCGCTCGTACTCCGGCGCCTCCCCCGGCGCCCACGCGCGCGCCGCCCGCGGCTGCACCGGGTGCAGGCACTCCACGCGATAGTCCTCCACCCCGCTACGCTCGACCGCCCGCCGCACTTCCGCCGCCAGCTCGGCGTACCGGCCGGCGGCGCGTCGCTTGCGCGCCAGCGCGGGGTCGTCGAGGCGCCATCGCAGCGCGGCGGAGCAGCCGTTCCCGGCGCACGAGCGCTGGTCTCCGGCGACGACGTACTCGTAGAGCGCCGGGGCCCGGCCGGCCGGGCCGCGGGCCGTCTCGACGGCGGCGCCGACGAGCGCGCGACAGAGATCGTGGGTGGGGTTGTAGCCCTCGGCGGAATCGGTGACGACGTAGGCGACGGCGTGGCGCGCGAGCCACCCCGCCAGCTCGGCGGCGACCCCGACGAACGTTCCCGCGTCGCCGGAGAGCAGCGCCCGGTAGACGTCGCCGTCGGAGAAGCGCCCGTAGATCGGGCCGCGCCGCGCCCCCGCCCCCTCGACGACGCGCGTGGTGGCGGCCAGCCGCGGCACGCCGAGCTGGCCGGAGCCGTCGGTCAGCACGAAGACGACCGGCCTGGTGCGCTCGAGCCACCCGCGCAGCGCGACCTCGTGGCCAGGATGCGCGATGACGAGCGCCGGCGCGCGGGCGGGGTCGATCGTGTCCAGGTCGGTGTCCGGTTCTCAGCGGTCGGGCGCGGAGCCGGGCGGCGGCGGGTTCGGCACCCACACCCAGCGATACGCGGTGGCGATGCCGTCGCCGTAGAGCACGTAGCGGCCGTGCGGATAGACGACCTCACGGCTGACCGCGGCGGCGGGCGCCGGGGACGGCCGCGAGTAGTACGCGGGCGCGGAGCCGTAGACCGGCGCCGGCTCGGCGTAGACCGGCGGGCGCGCGACGTAGACCGGCGGGGCGAGCACCGGGGCCACCAGCGCGCTGAAGAGGCCGAAGGCGAAGAGGGCCAGCACCGCGTCCCCGGCCGCGCCGGCATGCGCCGGCGCCGGCAGGGCCGCCGCCACGACCAGCACCAGCATGACTATCACGATGAGCTTCTTCATCGCCCGCGCCCTCTATCTCACAGTGTAGCGCACTCGCAGAACCGCCGGGGAGCGGTGGTATAGTCCGGCTGCCCGTGAACGCAGTCTCGCCCGCGCTGCACGCCGCCGTCGTCGCCGATCGGGCCCGCCCCCGCGTGGACCTCGAGCGCATCCTGCACCCGCGCTCGGTCGCCGTCTTCGGCGCCTCCGACAGCATCGACAAGTTCGGCGGGCGCATCATGAGCTTCCTCGTCCGCCACGGCTTCGCCGGCGAGATCTACCCGATCAACCCGCGCCGCGCCGAGGTGCTCGGCCGCCGCGCCTACCCGACGATCGGTGCCGTCCCTGCGCCGCCCGACGTGGCGATCTGCGCGGTCCCCTCCGCGGCGCTGGTGGACACCGTCGCCGCGGCGGCCGAGGCGGGGGTGGGCTGCTGCGTGATCATCTCGACGGGCTTCGCCGAGGCCGGCCCCGAGGGCGCGGCGCGCCAGGCCGCGCTGGTGGAGATCGTGCGGCGCACCGGGCTGCGCGTCATCGGTCCCAACTGCATGGGGCTGATCGTGCCGCATCACCGTCTGGCCCTCTGCTCGTCGGTCGTGCTCGACACCGACCGGTTGCACGACGGCGCCATCGGCCTCGTCAGCCAGAGCGGCGCCCTGATGGTGTCGATCTTCGACCGCGCGGGCGCCGACGGCATCGGCTTCCGCCACTGCGTCTCGCTCGGCAACCAGGTGGACCTCGAGATCAGCGACGTCGTGGAGTACCTCGTCGCCGAGCCGGGCACCGAGGCGATCTGCGTGTACGTCGAGGGGCTGCTCGACGGCGCCCGCTTCCGGCGCGCGCTGGCCGGCGCCCGGCGGGCGGGCAAGCCCGTGCTCATCGTGAAGACCGGCCGCACCGAGGCCGGCGTGAAGTCGGCGCGCTCTCACACCGCCAGCCTCGCCGGCGCCTACGACGTCTTCGAGGCCGTCTGCCGCGAGGAGGGCGCGGTGCTCGCGCGCGATCCCGACGACATGGTCCGCGCCGCGCACTTCCTCGTCCGCCATCGCGCGCCCCGCCGGGGCGGCGTCGCGATCCTGTCGTCGTCGGGGGGCGGCTGCGGCATCGCCTGCGACCGCGTCAGCGAGCTCGGCCTGCCGCTGGCCCGCCTGGCGCCCGCCACGCGCGAAGCGCTCGGCCGGATCCTCCTGCCGCCTCAGGCCGACAACCCGATCGACCTCGGCGGGCGCAAGGCGCCCGAGGACGTCGAGATCGCCGGTGACGCCACCCGGATCATCCTGGGCGACGCGGGCGTGGCCTACGGCCTCGTCATCCTCACCTCGATGCCGTTCTTCGCGCGCCGCACCCGTCTCATCGGCGAGGCCGCGCAGGCCGCCGACAAGCCGGTGATGATCACCCTCACGCCGGGGCCGGCCGCCGATGCGCCGCGCCGCGCGCTGCGCGAGATCGGTCAGTTCTACTTCGACCGCTTCGAGGACGCCCTGCGCACGCTCGCGCTCGTCGTCGCCCACGACCGGCTGCGCGAGGCACCGCCGGGCGAGGCCACGCGTCCCGCCGGGCTGCCCGAGCCGCGCGCGCTCGCCACGCTGGCCGAGGGGCCGCTCGCCGAGCGCGAGGCCCGCCGGCTCGTCGCGTGCTACGGGATCGAGGTCGCCCCTGAGGCCACCGCGCCGGACGCCGCGGGGGCGGCGGCGGTCGCCGCCGGAGTCGGGTTCCCGGTGGCCCTCAAGGCGGTCGCGCGCGGCCTCGTGCACAAGAGCGACGTCGGCGCGGTGCGCCTCGGACTGGCCTCGGCCGCCGAGGTCGCCGCCGCGGCGCAGGAGATGGCGGCGACGCTCGCGCGCTCGGCGCCCGGGGCGCGCCTGGAGGGGTTCCTCGTGCAGCCGATGGTGCGCGGCGAGGCCGAGGTGATCGTGGGGGCACGGCGCGACCCGCAGTTCGGCCCCGTCGTCCTCGTCGGGCTCGGCGGCCTCGCCGTGGAGATCCTCAAGGACGTCGCGCTGGCGCCTGCCCCGGTCACCCCGGCGCGCGCGCGGGCGATGCTCGACGCGTTGGTCGTCGCACCGCTGCTGCACGGCGCCCGCGGCCGTCCGCCCCTCGACGTCGCCGCCGTCGCCGACGCCGTGGTCCGTCTGTCGTGGCTCGCCGCCGACCTGGGCCGGCGCCTCGTGGACCTCGAGGTCAACCCGCTCATCGTCCGCCGCGCCGCCCAGGGCGCGGTGGCGGTGGACGTCCGCGGCACGCTCGACGCCAAGAAGGAGCCCGATCCATGATTCGTCAGCGCCTCCTGACCGCCATGTTCGCCCTGTCGCTGCTGCTCGCCGTCTCCCCGGCCGCCGCGCAGACCGTGCTGCGCATCGGCCTCAACGACGACCCCGACGCGCTCGATCCCACGATCAGCCGCGCCTACGTCGGGCGGCTCGTGTTCGCCGCCTTCTGCGACAAGCTGTTCGACATGACGCCCGATCTCAAGCTCGTTCCCCAGCTGGCGACGGGCTTCCAGTGGGCGCCCGACAGCCGCTCGGTCACCCTCACGCTGCGCACCGGGGTGAAATTCCACGACGGCGAGCCGTTCAACGCCGAGGCGGTGAAGTTTAACATCGAGCGCCACCTCACCACCCCCGGCTCCTTCCGCAAGTCGGAGATCAACGACATCAAGAGCGTGGAGGTGGTCAACGACCACACGGTCCGGCTCGACCTGTCGCAGCCCTCGGTGCCGCTGCTGGCCGCCCTCACCGACCGCGCCGGCATGATGGTCTCGCCCAAGGCCGCGCGCGCGCTCGGTGACAAGCTCGGCACCCGGCCGGTGTGCGCGGGGCCGTTCAAGTTCGTCGAGCGGGTGGCCCAGGGCCGGATCGTCGGCGAGCGGTTCGCCGACTACTGGGATAAGGGGTCCATCCACGTGGACCGCGTGGAGTTCGTGCCGATCACCGACTCCACCGCCCGGCTGGCCAGCCTGCGCTCCGGCGACCTCCAGATGATCGAGCGCGTGTCGCCGACCGATCTCAAGGAGATCCGCGCCGACAGCCGCCTGCGCGTCACCGGGGTGCCCGAGCTCGGCTACCAGGTGATCCCGCTCAACGTGAGCAACGCCCCCAAGAACAAGGCACTCACCGACGTCCGGGTGCGACAGGCCCTCGATCTCGCCATCGACCGCGCGACGCTCGTGCAGGCGGTGTTCAACAACGAGTACATCGCGGGCAACCAGTGGGTCAGCCCCAACAGCTTCTACTACGACGCGAAGGTGCCCGTGCCCGTGCGCGATCTCGCCCGCGCCCGCCAGCTCCTGCGCGAGGCCGGCCACCCGAGCCTGAGCTTCACGCTGATCCTGCCGCCCGAGCGCGACCGCCAGGAGGCGGCGCAGATCATCCAGGCGATGCTCGCCGAGGCCGGCATCACGATGACCCTGCAAACGCAAGAGAACGTGACGATGCTGCAGAACGGACGCAAGGGCGACTTCGACGCGTACTTCACCTTCTGGAGCGGGCGGCCCGACCCCGACGGCAACATCTTCAGCTTCGCCACCTGCAAGGGCGCCCAGAACGACCCGCGCTACTGCAACGCCGACGTGGACGCGCTGCTGACCAAGGCGCGCCACGTCGCCGACCCCGCCGAGCGCAAGCGGCTGTACGACCAGGCCACCGAGATCATGGCGCGCGACCTGCCGCGGCTGATCCTCTGGCACCGCCGTGTGTTCACGGGGATGAGCGCCCGCGTGCAGGGCTTCACCCCGCATCCCGACGGCATCATCCGGCTGCAGGGGCTGCGCCTGGCGCCCTGATCGCCGGCGGCCATGCCCCTCTGGCTCTACGTCGTCCGCCGGCTGGCGGTGGCGGTGCCGACGCTCTTCTTCGTGTCGGTGCTGATCTTCTCGCTCCAGCAGCTCCTGCCCGGCGACGCCGCGGTGGCGCTGGCCGGCGAGGAGCAGGATCCGGTCGCCGTCGCGGCGATCCGCGCCAAGTACCATCTGGATCAGCCGGCGGTCGTGCAGTACACGCTCTGGATCGGCGGCGTGCTGCGCGGCGACTTCGGCGAGTCGCTGCGCAACCGGATCCCGGTGGCCGAGCTGCTCGCCTCCAAGCTGCCGGTGACGCTCGAGCTGGCCGTCGCCTCCATGG
>JBGQFW010000149.1:0-8481 GCA_041497115.1 Methylomirabilia bacterium | reverse complement strand
CCGCGGACGATCTGGTAGATGAACTCGCTCTCGGGGAACACCTCCTTGTTGGCGACCGGCGGGGCGAACGCGCCGCGGTTGGCGTCGATCCAGCGCAGCAGGTGAACGGGCTCGAGCTCGGCCATCGCGCTCCTCCTCCCGGCGGCGGCCATTGTACGACGCCGCCCCCGAAGCGGCGGAGTCCAGCAGGCTGCTCAAAAAGGTCCAGATGCGAGGCGGCGCCCGCCGGCCGCACGCGAGGCGTACTGCCTGTACGTTGAGCGTGCGGCCAAGGGCGCCAACGAAGCAGATGGGCCTTTTTCAGCAGCCTGCTAGCGGCGGAACGGCAGGACGAGCTGGCGCAGCCACCCCTCGGGCACCGGCGCGCCCGACACGCCATACGCCGCCGGCCACCGGCCGGCCGGGAAGTAGCAGGTGCCGAAGAGCCGGTCGATGACCGGCAGGTGGACGGCGAAGTTGGTGTCCGTCGCCGCCGCGTCCAGCGCGTGATGCCAGTGGTGGAAGCGCGGCGTCACCACCAGCCACTCGATCGCCCGCAGCCGGAACCGCACGTTGGCGTGGATGAGCACCGCGTGGAAGGAGACGAAGATCAGGTACGCGTAGAGCGCGGGGGGCGCGAACCCCAGCACGTAGAGGGGCACGAAGGACAGCCCGCGGGTGAGGACGATGTCCACCAGGTGCAGCCGCGAGCCGGCCAGCCAGTCGAGCGCGCGCGCCGAGTGGTGGATGCGGTGGAAGCGCCAGAGCCACGGCACCCGGTGGAAGAGACGATGGACGACGTACTCGGCGAGGTCGGCGACGACGACGATCTCCACGAACTGGACGGCGAGCGGCTGCGCGGCGACCGCCGCCTGCACGCCGGGGCGGGCCGCCCACGCGAAGAGCAGCGTGGCGGGCGCCAGCGTCAGCAGCACGGTCACCTGCACCAGGAGATGGCTGACGGCGAAATAGCCGAGGTCCGTCGGCCATTCGGGACGGAAGACCGGCTGGTCGGCCCGGCGCGGGAAGAGCCGCTCGAGCGGCACGAACACGAGGGCGAGCAACAGGAGGTTCAGGAGGAACCAGTCGAGGCCGAGATAGCCGGGGGTGGCGCGCAGCGCGCCGACGGGCGCCCGGGCGCCGCCCGCGAGGGCGGCCGCCACCGCCAGCACGACGCCCACCAGCCCGAGCGTGCGCGGTCCGCGCAGCGCCACCGAGAGCACGCCGAGGCCGAAGCCGGCCACCAGGAAGGCGTGGATCAGCGCCCGCACGAGCGGCAGCGGGTAGAGGGCGCGCGCGTCGGGCGTCGTCAGCAGCCACGGGAACAGCAGGCACAGCACGGCGCCGCCCCCGAGGGCGGCGAGCGCGACCGAGAGCACGCCGCTGAGCCATCCGCTGCCGAACCGCGTGCCGGTGCCGTGGCCCAGGCGTGCCACGCTAGACGGCCGTGTAGCCGCCGTCCACCGGCAGCGCCACACCGGTGACGAACGACGCCTCCTCGCTCGCGAGGTAGAGGATCGCCGCCGCCACGTCGTCCACGCGCCCGAAGCGGCCCAGCGGGTACCGCGGCAGCATCGCGGCCCGCCACGCCGGGTCGGCCATCACGGCGGCCGTCAGCGGCGTGTCGATGTGACCGGGGCACACGCAGTTGACGCGGACGGCCGGCGCCCACTCGGCGGCGAGCTGGCGGGTGAGGTTCACGACGCCGCCCTTGGAGCCGGCGTAGCCCGGCGAGCGGGAGCTGCCGACGAGGCCGTAGATCGACGCGAGGTTCGTCACGCTGCCCCGGCCGCTCGCCGCCAGCGCCGCCCGGGCCGCCTGCGACACCAGCCAGGTGCCGGTGAGGTTGATCTCCACGATGCGGCGGAACTCGTCGCCCGGCGACAGGTCGCGCTGCGGCCCGACGCCCGCCGAGTTCACCAGCGTGGTGACGCCGCCGAGGCGCGCGAGCGTCGCCGCCACCATCCGCGCGCACGCCGCCTCGTCGGTGACGTCGGCCTCCAGCGCGAAGGCGTCGCCGCCCGCCGCGACGATCGCCGCCGCCGTCGCCTCGGCGTGGGCGCCGGCGCGATCGACGCAGGCCACCCGCGCGCCCTCGCCCGCCATCCGCAGCGCGACCGCGCGGCCGATCCCCGAGCCGCCGCCGGTCACCAGGGCCAGCGCACCGCGCATGCGGCCCGTCGCCTCGACCATCGCATCTCCCCTCGCGAGCGGCCCCGAAATCGCGGGCGCGACCCGGCCGCGTTCGAGGATACAATCCCTGATGGCGCGCACGCCAGATCGCCGTGCGAGCCGCAGCCCGTCTCAGGAGCCGCAGCCGTAGGCGAGGCGACGCTGCGAAAATCGAGGCGAGCCTGTAAACGAGGAGACCGCGCATGGAATTCGAGTATTCGAAGAAGACCAAGATGTACATGGAGCAGGTCACCGACTTCATGAGCAAGTTCGTCTATCCGAACGAGTCGACGTTCCAGCAGCAGCTGGCCGCGCAGGCCGACCGCTGGACGGTGCCGCCCATCATGGACGAGCTCAAGGCCAAGGCGCGCGAGCGCGGGCTGTGGAACCTGTTCCTGCCCGAGAGCGCGCGGGGCGCCGGCCTCGCCAATCTCGACTACGCGCCCCTGTGCGAGATCATGGGGCGCTCGCCGATCGCGCCGGAGGTCTTCAACTGCTCGGCGCCCGACACCGGCAACATGGAAGTGCTCGAGCGCTACGGCACGCCCGAGCAGAAGAAGCAGTGGCTGGAGCCGCTGCTGGAGGGCAGGATCCGCTCGGCGTTCGCGATGACCGAGCCCAAGGTCGCGTCGTCCGACGCGACCAACATCGAATCCTCGATCATCCGCGAGGGCGACTCGTACGTCATCAACGGCCACAAGTGGTGGACGTCGGGCATCGGCGACACGCGGTGCAAGATCCTCATCTTCATGGGCAAGACCGACGCCAAGAACCCCGACCGCTACAAGCAGCAGTCCATGATCCTGGTGGAGCGCGACGCGCCGGGCATCAAGATCGTGCGGATGCTGACCGTGTTCGGCTACGACGATGCGCCGCACGGCCACGGCGAGGTCCTCTTCGAGAACGTGCGGGTGCCGGCCGCCAACATGCTGCTGGGCGAGGGGCGCGGCTTCGAGATCGCCCAGGGCCGCCTCGGCCCCGGCCGCATCCACCACTGCATGCGCCAGATCGGCGTGGCCGAGCGCGCGCTGGAGTACATGTGCAAGCGCTCGCTCAACCGCGTGGCGTTCGGCAAGCGGCTGGCCGAGAACGACATCACCACCGAGCGCATCGCCCAGTCGCGCATCGAGATCGACCAGGCGCGGCTGCTCGTGCTGCACGCCGCCTACATGATGGATACCGTCGGCAACAAGGCCGCCCGGCAGGCGATCGCCGAGATCAAGGTGGCGGTGCCCAACATGACGCTGGCCGTCCTCGACCGCGCCATGCAGCTGCACGGCGGCGGCGGCGTGAGCCAGGAGTTCCCGCTGGCCTTCTGGTGGGCGCACTCGCGCACGCTGCGCTTCGCCGACGGCCCCGACGAGGTGCACCGCCGCCAGATCGGCCGCCTCGAGCTGCGGAAACACAGCTAGGAGGCGGGCCCTCATGCGACTGACGGGAGGCGAGGCGCTCGCCAAGCAGCTGCACCGGGAGGGGATCCGGGTGGTGTTCGGGCTGCCGGGCGTGCAGCTCTACGGCGCCATGGCCGCCCTGCGCGACGAGAAGGACATCCGCTTCGTGCTCACGCGCCACGAGCAGGCCACGACCTACATGGCCGACGGCTACGCGCGCGCCGGCGGCGGGATCGGCGTGGCGCTGGTGGTGCCGGGCCCCGGCGTGCTCAACGCCGGCGCCGGGCTGAGCACCGCCTACTCCTGCTCGTCGCCGGTGTTCCTCGTCGCCGGCCAGGTGCCGCGGCGCTACCTCGGCAAGGACGTCGGCGTGCTGCACGAGATCAACGAGCAGCTCGACGTGGTGGCGCCGATCACCAAGTGGCGCAAGCGCGTGCTGGAGGTCGCCGAGATCCCGGCCGCCGTGCAGGAGGCGATGCGCCAGCTCAAGACGGGCCGCCCGCGGCCGGTGCATCTCGAGATCCCGCCCGACACGCTGGAGGAGGAGGGCGAGGCCGAGCTGCTGCCCGCCGTCACGATCGCGCGCGCCGCGGCGCCCGACGCCGAGATCGAGCGCGCGGCCCGCCTGCTGCTGGCCGCCACCCGCCCGGTGATCTACGCCGGCGGCGGCGTGCACGCCTCCGGCGCCCACGAGGCGCTGACGGCGGTGGCCGAGTACGTCCAGGCCGGCGTCGTGCAATCGGCGGAGGGCAAGGGCGCGGTCAGCGACCACAGCGACCTCGCGCTGGGCGCCGCGCTCTGGCCCAAGAACCCGCTGCGCGAGTACCTCGACGCCGCCGACGCGGTGCTGGTGGTCGGCTCGCGCTGCGCGCTGGCCGCCTTCCAGCCCGCGCAGAAGATCGTGCAGCTCGACGTGGACGCCGCGGAGATCGGCCGCAACCACCCGGTGGCGGTCGGCCTCGTCGGCGACGCGCGGCTGACACTGGAGCGGCTGCTCGAGCGGCTGCGGGGGGACGCCCCGCCGCGCGCCTCGCGCAAGCGCGAGCGCGAGCAGCTGCGCGAGGCGCTGGCCGCGCTCGACACGCAGGAGCCGAACCACTCGATCCTGGCCGCGCTGCGAGCGGGCACGCCGGAAGACGCGATCGTGATCGCCGGCATGACGCAGATCGGCTACTACTCGCGGCCGTTCTGGCCCGTGTACCGGCCGCGCACCTATCTGACGTCGTCCTACTCCGGCAACCTCGGCTTCGAGGTCCCCACCGCGCTGGGCGCGAAGGTCGCCCGTCCCGACCGCCCGGTGATCGCGATCACCGGCGACGGCGGCTTCATGTACAACTCGCAGGAGCTCTCGACGGCGGTACGGGAGAAGATCAACGCGGTGATCGTGCTGTTCAACGACAACGCCTACGGCAACGTGGCCCGCGACCTCGACGAGTCGTGGGGCGGCAGCCACGGCGCCGCCGTGACCAATCCCGACTTCATGAAGCTGGCCGACGCCTACGGCGTGGTCGGCCTGCGCGCGGCCAAGCCGACCGACGTCGGCGACCTCGTGCGCAAGGCCGTCGGCCTCGATCGCCCGGTGCTGATCGAGGTCCCGGTCGGCCGCATGGCCCGCCCGGTGTTCTTCGCACCGATGAAGGCGCCCGAGAAGTACCAGAAGAAGAAGTAGGCGCTACCCGGCGCGGGGAGACAGATATCCTCGGGCCGTTCCGGAGCGATCGTGCGGCGGCGCGCACCCGGCGGCGCGCGCGCGGCGCGGTCGTTCGGCTCGGTTAGGGGCCGGGAACGGTTCGAGCCGGCGCGCGCCCCGCCCGGCGCCGCGGCCCGCCGACGCTCGCCACGGCCGTAACCCGCGCCGGGCGATGCACCAGCTGGCACCAGCGTCGATTGTCGTCGCCACCCGCCTCCGTGCTGCCCGACAGAAAGGCCTCCGCCCGCACCGAGCCGTCGTCGGCGCCGTTCCACGCGGGCGTGTGCGCCGCGCACCAACGGACGTCGAGGATCTCACGGCTCGGATCGGCGTCTGGCTCACAGTCGGGGCAGTAGGGACGGGCGACAGCGGGGGTGTCCGGAAGGAAGTCCGTCACCGGTCGATAGCGCGGAATTCCGTCGCCATCTCCGCCTCCCACTCTACGGCATAGCGGACGCCGAACGCGAAGCCTTTTTCGCGCCGGCGGCCTATCCTTTCAACCGAGCGAGCCGGCGCGCGGGTTCCCGCCGGGCTTGCCAGCCCCGGGGAGCCCCGCGTATCCTGCGCACCCATGACCGGCGATCCCGTCTTCTTCCGCGACCTCGCGCTGGTGCTGGTGGCGGCCGTGCTGGGCGGCTCGCTGGCCTGGTTCGCGCGCCAGCCGCTCGTGCTCGGCTACGTGCTGGGCGGCATGGCGGTCAGCCAGTTCACGCCCGGCCCCTCCATCTCGGACGCCAACCACCACTTCGAGGTCTTCGCCGAGATCGGCGTCGTCCTGCTGATGTTCTCGGTCGGCCTCGAGTTCTCGCTGAAGGACCTGCTGCGGGTGAAGTGGGTCGCGCTCGTCGGCGGCCCCCTCGGCACCGTGCTCAACATCGTCCTGGTGGTCGCCGTGGGCGCCGCCCTCGGCTGGCCTCCGCTGCAGGGGCTTGTCATCGGCGCGGTGATCGCGGTGGCCAGCACGATGGTGCTGGCCCGCCTGCTCCTCGATCGCGGCGAGCTGCAGACGCGCCACGGCCGCGTGCTGGTCGGCATCTCCATCGTGGAGGACCTGGCAGCGATCGTCCTGATGGCGCTGATGCCGGCGTTCGGCGCGCTGGCCCCCGACCGGCTGGTCGCCGTCGCCCGCGGCCTCGGCGTGGCCGGCCTCCTGCTGGTGCCGTTCCTCCTGGTGGGCGCCCGCGTGGTGCCGCCGCTGCTCACGCGCATCGCCCGCACCCGCGATCAGGAGCTGTTCCTGCTGGTGGCGCTCGCGATCGGGCTCGGCACCGCCGCGCTGACGCAGGCGATCGGGCTGTCGCTGGCGCTCGGGGCGTTCCTGGCCGGCCTGCTCATCAGCACGTCGGACTTCGCCCACGAGACGCTGGCGCACCTGCTGCCGCTACGGGACACGTTCGGCGCCTTCTTCTTCGTCACCATCGGCGCCCTCATCGATCCCTCGCGGCTGCTCGCCAATGTGCCGCTGCTCATCACGATGGTGCTGCTGGTGGTCGTGGGCAAGCTGGTGATACGCGCCGGCGTGGTCTGGCTGTTCGGCGAGTCGCTGTGGACGGCGCTGCTGACCGGCGTGGGCCTCGCCCAGATCGGCGAGTTCTCGTTCGTTCTCGTCCAGGCCGCGCGCCAGGCCGGCCACGTGGGGCCCGACATCTACCAGGCGACGCTGGCCGCCTCACTCCTGACGATCGTGATCAACGCCGCGCTGGTGCGCGTCGTCCCCCGCTACTTCGGCGCGCTGCGGGCCGCCGGCCACCCGCTGGAGCCGCTGCCGCCGGCCCGCGACCTGGAGCACCACGTGATCCTCTGCGGCTACGGGCGGGTCGGCAGCGCGGTGGCCGAGGCGCTGGAGACGTTCGGGGTGCGCTACGTCGCCATCGAGAACGATCCCGATGTGGTGCGCCACCTGCGCGAGCGCGGCATCCCGAGCCTGTTCGGCAACGCCGGCCACCGGCGCCTCCTGCACGAGGCCGGCGCCGAGCACGCCGCGCTGGCGGTGGTGGCGCTGCCGGACGCGGACCGCGTGCGGATGGCCGTGCACAACCTGCGCGCGCTCAACCCGGCGCTGACGATCCTCGCGCGCAGCCAGGACCGCGCCCACCACGAGGGGCTGCGCCACGCCGGCGCCACCGAGGTGATCCAGCCCGAGCTGGAGGCGGCCTCGACGCTGATCCGCCACGCGCTGCGCCGGCTGGCCCTGCCCCGCGAGCGCGTGCTCGCCTACCTCGAGCACCTCCGCGACGCGCTCGAGCCGGCGGCGGGCGCCGCCACCGGGGCGGGCGGGCGGCTGCCCGAGCTGCGCGAGGTGACGCTGACCCCGGGGGCCCTCACCGACTGCACGCTGCGCGACGCCCGCGTGCGCGAGCGCTTCGGCGTGTCGGTGATGGCGATCACGCGCGTCGACGGCACGCTGATCCAGCCGCCGGCGGCCGACACGGTCCTGCGCCGCGGGGATCGCGTCCGTCTCTTCGGCCTGCCCGAGCAGCTCGACGCGCTGCTGGCGCACGCAGCGACCGCCACGCAGGGGGGGCGGCGAAGGCGGTCAGGGCAGCGGGGATGACGGGGGCGCGGCGCCGGGGGGCCCGCCGGACCCGCCGCGACGACCGCGACCGCGGCGCCGGGGGCGGCCGGACCCCTCGGCGGCGGGCGGCGGCGGGGGCGGAGGCGGCGCCGCCGGGCGCGGCTCGACCGGGGGGCGGGGACGGTCGCCGCGCTCGAACCCGCCGCCGGGACGGCGCCCGCGCTCGGGGCCGCGCCGGCCGCCGCGATCGTCGCGCCCGCGCCGCGCATCCAGCCGGGCGCGCCGCTCCTCGGCGTAGCGGCGACGCTCCTCGGCGGTCGGCCGGATCTCCGGCAGGATGAGGTCGTCCTCCGGCCATTGGACCAGGATCTTCTGGCCGATGAACTTCTCGATCGCCTCGAGGTTGAGCGCGCTCGCCTCGTCCACCAGCGCGATCGCCTTGCCGCCGGCGCCGGCGCGGGCGGTGCGGCCGATGCGGTGCACGTAGTCCTCGGCATCCTGCGGAAGGTCCACATTGATGACGTGCGTGACGCCGTCGATGTGGAGACCGCGCGAGGCCACGTCGGTCGCCACGAGAAGCGGGAGCTTCCCGCTCTTGAACTCGTGGAGGATCTTCAGGCGCCGGACCTGCGGGATGTCTCCCGTCAGGGCGCCGATCTTGTAGCCGTGGCGCTCGAGGACGGCCATGAGGCGCTCGGCGAAGCGCTTCGTGTTGACGAACAGCATTGTTCTCT
>JBGQFW010000148.1:0-8514 GCA_041497115.1 Methylomirabilia bacterium | reverse complement strand
GTTCGACGAGCTCGCCGTCCTGCCGCTGTACCTGCTGATCGGGATCTGGGGCTCGGCGGGCGAGGTGCGCCCGCGCGGGATCTTCGGCTGGGGGTTGCGCGAGTCGGGGGTGGGGACGTAGGAGTACGCGGCGATGAAGCTCACCATCTACCTGCTGTTCGGCTCCGCCTTCATCCTGGTGGGGATCTTCGCGCTCTACGTCGCCGCCGGCACCGGGTCGTTCTCGTTCCTCGCGCTCCAGCAGGTGAAGTTCGACCCGACGGTCCAGAAATGGGTGTTCCTCGCGTTCTACGTCGGGTTCGGGATTCTCGCCGGCATCTGGCCGCTGCACACGTGGTCGCCCGACGGCCACGCCTCGGCGCCGACCGCCGTGTCGATGCTCCACGCGGGCGTGCTCATGAAGCTCGGCGCCTACGGCGTCGTGCGGCTGGGCATGGGGCTCCTGCCCGACGCGGCGGTGGACCTCGCGTGGCTGGTGGGCGGGATCGCCTGCATCAACATCGTCTACGGCGCGCTGTCGGCCATGGCCCAGACCGACCTCAAGTACGTGATCGCGTACTCGTCCGTCTCGCACATGGGGCTGGTGATGCTGGGTGCGGCCACGCTGACCGAGGCCGGCCTCAACGGCGCCGTCTTCCAGATGTTCGCGCACGGGGTGATGACCGGCCTCTTCTTCGCGCTGGTCGGCCTCGTGTACGAGAAGGCGCACTCGCGGGCGATCTTCAGCATGGGCGGCTTTGGCCGCGTGATGCCCGGCATCGCCACCGCGTTCACCATCGGCGGCCTCTCCTCGCTGGGGCTGCCGGCGACCTCGGGCTTCGTCGCCGAGGTGTTGACGTTCATGGGCGCGTGGCGCTCGGCCCATCCGTGGTGGCTCGTGGCGGCGGTGGCGGGCACGTTCCTCACCGCGGTCTACGTGCTGCGCGTCACGAAGCAGATCTTCTGGGGGCCGCCCTCGCCGCACTTCCACCATCTCGAGGACGCCCGCGGCCCCGAGTGGGTCGCGCTCGTGCTGCTGACCGCGGTCATCGTGCTCTTCGGCATGGTGCCGGGGCTGGCGCTCGGCCCGGTGGACACCGCCACCGTGCCGCTGCTCACCCGCCTGGTGAAGCCGTGAGCGGGCCCTTCACGCTCGAGCTGGGCCTCGGCGCCCTGCTGCTGATCGTCTTCGTCGCCGGCCTGCTCGCCCGCGGCGACGATCGCCGCGCGCTCGCGTGGCTGGCGACGGGCGGCGTCCTCGTCCTCGGCGTCGCCTCGGCGTTCGTGCGCCCGGCGGGGCCGGCGCTGGGGGGCATGTTCGTGCAGGACGGGCTGGCGATCTTCGCCAAGCGGTTGTTCCTCGCCGCGACCTTCATCGGGCTCCTCGCCGGCCTGTCGCTGCCCGACCGCGTGTTCGCGCGCCGGGCCGGGGAGTATCACCTGCTGATCCTCACCTCGCTCCTCGGCATGCTGGTGCTGGTCTCGGCGCGCGACCTGATCCTCCTGTTCCTGGCCTTCGAGCTGCTGTCCATCCCGCTCTACGTCCTCGCCGGCTTCCTCAAGCGCCGGGCCGAGGCGGTGGAGGCCTCGCTCAAGTTCTTCCTCGTCGGCTCGGTCTCCTCGGCGGTCATGGCCTACGGCCTCTCGTTCGTGTACGGTGCCACCGGCACGACCGACCTCGCGAAGATCGCCAAGGCGGCGGCGGGCGCCGATCCGGTGCTGACGCTCGGGCTCGTGACCGCGCTGGTGGGCTTCGCGTTCAAGATCGGCGCGGTCCCGTTCCACATGTGGGTGCCCGACACCTACGAGGCGGCGCCGACGCCGTTCGTCGCCTGGCTGAGCGTGGCGCCCAAGGCGGCGGGGTTCGTGGCGATCTTCCGCGTCTACTTCGAGGGCGGCGGCGAGCGCGCGGCGGCGTGGGTGCCGGTGGCCGCGCTGCTCGCCACCGTGACGATGCTGGCCGGCAACCTCATGGCGCTGCCCCAGCAGAACACCAAGCGGCTGCTCGCCTACTCGGGAATCGCGCAGATCGGCTACATGCTGGTCGGCGTGACGGCGGCCTCCGCCTCCGGCACCGCGATGGTGCTCTTCTACCTGGTCGCCTACGTCTTCGGCAACATGGGCGCCTTCCTCGTCGTCGAGGCGCTGGCGCAGGCGGAGGGGTCGGAGGCGACGGCGGCGTTCCGCGGGCTGGCCCAGCGCTCGCCGCTGCTGGCGCTGGCCATGCTGCTCTTCCTGCTCTCGCTCGGCGGCATTCCGTTCGTGGCGGGGTTCTGGGCCAAGCTCTACGTCTTCTGGGCCGCCGCCGAGCGCGGCCTCTACTGGCTCGTGCTGCTGGGCGCCATCCTCACCGTCGTCGCGCTCTTCTACTATCTGCTGATCGCCAAGCGGATGTACATCGAGGCGCCGGAGCGCACCGGCCCGGTGCCGGTCGCGCCGACGCTCGCGCTGTCCGTCGCGCTCTGCGCGCTCGGCGTCGTGCTGCTTGGCCTCTATCCCAAGGCCGTCGTCATGGCCGCCCTCCGCGCCGCTTCGCCCTTGTTTTAGATGGGGGCCCCGAGATGGCCCCCAAGCCCCCCGGGCGGCTCGGAGCGCCCCGGCGGAGCCGTGGCGCTTCTCGAGTTCGCGCCCTGAAGCGCCGGTAGTGCGTTCGCTTCAACGAGCCGCTTGACGCGATGCGGCGGATCGGGTAGGGTTCTGTACCAACCGGTTGGTACAGAAAATGGCAACCCTGAAGACCGCAACCCCGACGCTCCGCAGCCGCGCCGGCCGCTCGACCCGCGAGGCGATCGTCGCCGCCGCCACGCGGCTCATGCACGTGCGCGGCTACCAGAACACCTCGCTCGACGACGTGCTTCGCGAGAGCGGGGTGGGCAAGGGGAACTTCTACTACCACTTCCGCAGCAAGGAAGACCTCGGCTACGCGATCCTCGACCAGCTCGTCGCCGGCTTCATCGAGCGCACGCTGGAGCCGTGCTTCTCGGATACCGCCGGGCCGCGGCTGGGGCAGATCCACTGCTTCCTCGACCGGGTCCAGGAGGCGCAGCGCAAGCTCAACTGCGTCGGCGGCTGCGCGATGGGCAATCTGGCCCTCGAGCTGAGCGACGTGCACGAGGGATTTCGCGCGCGCCTGGCTTCGGTGTTTACCGCATGGAGGGCGCGGCTGACCACGGCGCTGGTGCAGGCGCAGGATCGCGGCGAGGTGGTGAGCGCCTGCCGGCCGGAGTCGGTGGCGGACTTCCTCGTCGCGGGGCTCGAAGGGGCGATTCTGCTGACCAAGGTGTCCAAGGACATCGGCGTGCTCGAGCAGTGCGTGAGCGAGCTCAAGCGCTATCTCACGCTGTACGAGGTGCGGGCATGAGTGTGATGCCGGGAGCGCGGGTGGACGCCGACGGCGATCTCGTCGAGGCGCTGCGGCGCGAGGAGCCCAGTGCGGCCGAGCGGCTGGTCGAGCGCTACGGCGATCGCGTCTACCGCCTCGCCATGCGCATCACCGGGTCGAACGAGGACGCCGAGGAGGCCGCCCAGGACGCGCTGTGGACGGCCGCGCGCAAGATCCAGACGTTCAAGGGCGAGTCGGCGTTCGGCTCCTGGATCTACCGGATCACGGCCAACGCCGCGTATCAGAAGCTGCGGACGCGCCGGCAGAAGTCGGCCGAGATCGCGATGGACGACGTGCTGCCGATGCTGGACGACGACGGCCGCCACTTCGAGCCGATGGACGACTGGTCGAATCGGGTGGACGAGCGCGCGCTCCAGGGCGAGCTGCGGCGCGTGCTGCAGGAGGCGATCGACGGGCTGCCGGCGGACTACCGCACGGCGCTGGTGATGCACGACGTCGAGGGGCTGTCCAACCCCGACATCGCCGAGACGCTCGGCATCAGCCTGCCGGCCGTGAAGTCGCGCGTCCACCGCTCCCGCCTCTACGTCCGCAAGCGCCTCTCCGACTACCTCCACGACGGCCACCCCAGCGCCTCCGCCTGACGCGTCTGCTCGCGGTTGATGCGTCCGCCGGTGCGCTAGTTGCGTCTGCTGGGAATCAGCTGGCCGGTCGCCCGCTCCTGCTGGGGGGTTGGAGGGGGGAGCGGCAGCGCTCCCCCTTCCCTATAACAATCGCTGAGCGCGCTCTCCCCCAAGTTGACGCGAGGTGTCGGCGTATGGTCTTATAAACGGCCGTCACTCAATCGTTCGCAGGGAGTCCTGAGGCAATGGAAGCCGTCATCGCGACCGGGGGCAAGCAGTACCGGGTGGCCGAGGGGCAGACGATCTCGGTCGAGAAGCTGGCCGGGGACAAGGGCAGCGCCGTCGCCTTCACCTCGGTGCTGCTGGTGACGCGCGACGGCGAGGTCATCGTGGCGCCCGAGCGGCTCAAGGGCGCCCGGGTGTCGGGCCAGGTCGTGGCGCAGGGGCGCAGCCGCAAGGTCACCATAGTGAAGTTCAAGCGGCGCAAGAACTACCGCCGTCACCGCGGGCACCGCCAGGCCGTCACCACCGTACGCATCACCAAGATCGAGGTGTAGGGACAGATCATGGCGCACAAGAAGGGCGTCGGCAGCTCACGCAACGGCCGCGATTCCAATCCCCAGATGCTCGGCGTGAAGCGCTTCGGCGGGCAGTTCGTCACCGGCGGCTCCATCCTGGTCCGCCAGCGGGGCACCCGCTTCAAGCCCGGCCCCAACGTCGGGCTCGGCTCGGACGACACGCTGTTCGCCAAGGTGGACGGTGTCGTCAAGTTCGAGCGGCGGGGCGACTCGCGCTACATCAGCATCCTGACCCAGCCGGCCTGAGCGCCGGCGGCCGGCGAATACCGGCCCCCGCCAATGACGTTCGTCGACGAGATCGACATCTTCGTGAAGGGCGGCGACGGGGGCGCCGGCTGCGTCAGCTTCCGTCGCGAGAAGTTCGTGCCGCGGGGCGGCCCCGACGGCGGCGACGGCGGTCACGGGGGCTCCGTCTTCCTCGAGGCCGATCCGGCGCTGACCACGCTGCTGGACTTCCACTACAAGCGCCACTACCATGCCGAGCGCGGCGGGCACGGCGAGGGCAGCGACTGCCACGGCGCCAGCGGCGACGACCTCGTGCTGCGCGTGCCCCTCGGCACGGTCGTCACCGACCGCGACACCGGCGCGCTGATCGCCGACCTCACCGCACCCGGCCAGCGCGTGCCGGCGGTCCGCGGATCCCGGGGCGGGCGCGGCAACGCGCGCTTCGCGTCCTCGACCAACCAGGCGCCGCGCAGGGCCGACCTCGGCCGGCCCGGTCCCGAGCGCTGGCTGCACCTCGAGCTCAAGCTCCTGGCCGACGTCGGCCTCATCGGCTTCCCCAACGCCGGCAAGTCCACGCTGGTCTCGCGCGTGTCGGCGGCCAAGCCCAGGATCGCGGACTATCCGTTCACGACACTGGCCCCCACGCTCGGCATCGTGCGGGTGGATGGCGACAGCACGTTCGTCATCGCCGACCTGCCCGGGCTCATCCCGGGCGCCAGCCAGGGGCGCGGCCTCGGCCATCAGTTCCTGCGCCACACCGAGCGCACGCGGCTGCTGCTGCACGTGCTCGACCTCGATTCCGGCACCGGCCGGGACCCGCTCGACGACCTCCGGGTGATCGACGCGGAGCTGGCCGCCTACTCGCCGGAGCTGGCCGAGCGCCCGCAGCTGATCGTCGCCAACAAGGCGGACCTCGTGGACGGCGATCCCGGCGCGGCCGCCGCGCTGGAGCGGATCCGCCGCCACTGCGCGGCCACCGGCCGGCCGCTGTACGCGGTCTCGGCCGCCACCGGCCGGGGGCTGCCCGAGCTGCTGCGCGCCGTCGCGGCGCGCCTGGACGACCTGGGATGGGTGCGCGCCGCCAGCTAGGCCGGATCCGCCGGCTCGTCGTCAAGGTCGGCAGCGGGCTGATCACCACGCCCGATACCGGGCCCGACCGCCGTCGCATCGCCGCCCTGGCCGCCGACCTCGCCACGGTCCGCGCCAGCGACATTGACGCGATCCTCGTCAGCTCGGGCGCGATCGCCACCGGCATGGCGCGGCTGGCGCTGCCGCACCGCCCGCGCTCCATGCCCGAGAAGCAGGCGGCGGCCGCCGTCGGCCAGTCGGCCCTGATGCGCCACTACGAGGCCGCGTTCAAGCGCCACGGCGCCACGGTGGGGCAAATCTTACTGACCGCGCAGGACATCGGCGACCGCGCCCGCTACCTCAACGCGCGCAACACGCTGCTGGCCCTCCTGCGCCTCGGCGTGCTGCCGATCGTCAACGAGAACGACACGGTCGCGGTGGAGGAGATCAAGGTCGGCGACAACGACAACCTGAGCGCGCTGGTGGCCTCGCTCGTCGAGGCCGACCTGCTGGTGCTGCTCACCGACGTGGACGGCCTCTACACCGCCAACCCCGCCGTCAGCGGCGACGCCCGCAAGCTCGACACCGTGGAGGCGGTCACCGACGACATCACCCGCCTGGTGTGGCATGGCGCCGGCGCGGGCGCGGTCGGCGGCATGGCCACCAAGCTGCAGGCCGCCCAGAAGGCGGCGGCGGCCGGCGTGCCGATGATCATCGCCAACGGCCGCACCGAGCACGTGCTGCCGCGGCTGCTGCGCGGCGAGCCGCTCGGCACCTACTTCGCGCCGAAGGCCGACCGGCTCGGCGCCCGCAAGCGCTGGATCGCCTTCGCGGTGCCGCCGCAGGGCCGGCTGACGGTTGACGCCGGCGCGGTCCGGGCTTTAACTCAGGGGGGCAAGAGCCTGCTACCCTCGGGCGTCGTCGAGGTGGAGGGCGACTTCGCGACCGGCGAGGTGGTGGCGGTGTGCGCGGAAGTGGACGGCAAGGAGTTCGCGCGCGGGCTGGTGAACTTTGACGCGCCCGAGCTCCGGCGCATCCGCGGCGCCAAGACGCGGGAGATCGAGCCGCGCCTCGGCTACAAAAGCTTCGACGAAGTGATCCACCGCGACAATTTAGTAGTGTTGTAAGCAACGGAAAGGACAGGGGGGGTGTCGGCCGGGGAGTCCGAGGGGGCGTAGCCCCCGCGCTCCACGAAGGCAGCGGCGGCCGCTCCCCCCTGATACAAAAAATCATGGACGTAGCAACCCTGGTCGAAGGCAAGGCGCGGGCGGCGCGGGAGGCGGCCCGCGCGCTGGCCCTCTGCTCGAGCCGGACCAAGAACGAGGCGCTGCTGCAGATGGCGCACGGGCTGGAGGAGAAGACCGCCGCCATTCTGGAGGCCAACCGCGCCGATCTGGAGCGGGCGCGGGCGGCGGGCGTCACCCGCGCCTTCCTCGACCGCCTCACGCTGACCGACGCCCGCATCGAGACGGCGGCGGGCGGCCTGCGCGAGATCGCCGCGCTGCCCGATCCGGTCGGCGAGACGGTGGAGGCGTGGCGGCGGCCGAACGGGCTCGAGATCGCCCGCGTGCGCGTGCCGCTCGGCGTGATCGGCTTCATCTACGAGTCGCGGCCCAACACCACCGTGGACGCCGCCGGCCTCTGCGTGAAGTCGGGCAACGCGGTCATCCTGCGCGGCGGCAGCGAGGCCATCGAGTCCAACGCGCTCATCGCGGCGGTGCTGGCCAAGGCCATGGAGAAGACGGGGGCGCCGCCGGAGGCGATCCAGTTCGTGGAGATCACCGACCGCGCGGCGGTGGCCGCCATGCTCACGCTGGACGGGTTGATCGACCTGGTGATCCCCCGCGGCGGCGAGGCGTTCGTGCGCTGGGTGGCCGAGCGCTCGCGGGTGCCGATCCTCAAGCACGACAAGGGCGTCGTGCACGTGTACGTGGACGCCGCCGCCGATCTCGACATGGCGACGGCCATCGTGGTGAACGCCAAGACGAACCGGCCGAGCGTGTGCAACGCGCTGGAGACGCTGCTGGTGGACCGGGCGGTGGCCGACCGCTTCCTGCCCCAGGTGGCGGCGCGGCTCGCCGCGGCCGGCGTCGAGGTGCGCGGCTGTCCGGAGACGCTCGCGCGCGTGCCGGCGGCGCGGCCGGCGACGGACGCCGACTGGGACGAGGAGTATCTCGATCTCGTGCTGGCCGTCCGCGTGGTCGGCGGCCTCGACGAGGCGCTCGCCCACATCCGCCGGCACACCACCGGGCTGGCCGAGGCAATCGTCACCAACGATCTCGCCCGCGCGCGCCGGTTCACCCGCGAGGTGGACGCCGCCGCCGTTCTCGTCAACGCGTCCACCCGGCTGGTGGACGGCAGTCAGTTCGGCCTGGGCGCCGAGATGGGCATCTCGACCTCGCGCGTCCACGCGCGGGGGCCGGTGGGCGTGCGCGAGCTGACGACGACGAAGTTCGTCGTGCAGGGCGACGGGCAGGTGCGGGACTAAGCGTTGGCCCGCGTCGCGATCCTCGGCGGGTCCTTCAATCCGATCCACTACGGGCATCTGCTGCTGGCCGATGACGTCCTCGAGCAGCTCGCGCTCGATCGCGTCCTCTTCGTGCCGGCCGGCGCCCCGCCCCACAAGGCGGCCACGCTGCTGGCGCCCGCCGCCGACCGGCTGGAGATGGTGCGGCGGGCGATCGCCGATCACCCGCGCTTC
>JBGQFW010000147.1:0-8573 GCA_041497115.1 Methylomirabilia bacterium | reverse complement strand
GCTGCGCGAAGGCGCGGGTGATCTGGCCCGCGTTGCCCCGCGTGAGCCGCGCGGTGTTGCCGTCGGTGCCGTCCACCAGCATCTGCGCCTCGGCCGGCCACCCGCGGCGGATCTGGCGCTCGAAATGGCCGGGACTGATGATCGCCGCGCGGATCCCGCCCCGGTCCAGCATCGTCGCCGGGGAGGTCGCCGGCGGCAGCGTGACGACGCGCATCGTGAGCGAGGCGCGAAACGCGTCGGCGTACTGTCGCGACAGCGGCGTCTGGTCGAGATCCTGGATGACGATCGGGATGTCGGTCACGGTCAGCGAGATGGACGTGCCGAGCAGCGCGGTGAGGCACAGCGGCAGCACCAGCACGAGCCCCAGCGCCAGCCGGTCGCGCACCAGCTGGGTCAGCTCCTTGCGGGCCTGCGCGATGATGCGTCGCATGCGGCCCGCCGTCAGGCGGCGACGGCGCCCTTCGCCGCGATGACGAGGAAGACGTCCTCCAGCGAGTAGCTCTCTTCCCGCGCCTCGAGGACACGGATGCCCTCGCGCGCGAGCCGCGCCGTGAGATCGCGGATCGCCGCCTGCGCGTCGCCGTCCACGAGGACATGGAACCGGTCGCCGAAGAGCGACACGCGCCACGCCTCCATCTCCGTCTTGAGCGCCGCGACGGCGCGCAACGGGTCGTCGGCGCGGACCTCGACCACGCGGCCGCCCTGCGCGGCCTTCACGCCGCTGGGCGTGCCCTCGGCGACCAGCTCGCCGGCGACCATGAACCCCAGCCGGTTGCACTGCTCGGCCTCTTCCAGGTAGTGCGTCGTGACGAGGATCGCGGCGCCCTGGTCGGCGAGCTGGTTGATCATCGCCCAGAACGCGCGGCGGGCGATCGGGTCCACGCCGGAGGTCGGCTCGTCGAGGAAGATGACGCGCGGCTCGTGCATGATCGCCGCGCCGAACGCCACGCGCTGCTTCCACCCGCCCGGCAGGGCGCCCGTCAGCTGGCCGCCCTGCCCCTCGAGGCCGGCGAACTCGAGCACCCAGCGCTTGCGGGCCGCCCGGAGATCCGGCGCGACGCCGTACACGCCGGCGAAGAAGTCGAGGTTCTCGTTGATGGTGAGGTCGTCGTAGAGCGAGAACTTCTGCGACATGTAGCCGACCTGCTGCCGCACCCCCTCCGAGCGGAGGTCGCCGGCCGCGCCCGCGAGCCCCACCTGCCCCTCGCTCGGCTCCACCAGGCCGCAGAGCATCTTGATGGTCGTGGTCTTGCCCGCCCCGTTGGCGCCGAGCAGGCCGTAGACCTCGCCGTAGCGCACCTGGAGGTCGATGCCCTTGACCGCGACGAACTCGCCGTACGTCTTGCGCAGGCCGCCGGCGCTGATGGCGACCGGATCGCCGGCCGCCTCGTGGGCGCGACGGCCCGGGAACGCCGGCACGGGTCGGTCGCTCTCGAGGCCGCGCAGGATCGCCACGAAGGTATTCTCGAGGGTCGGCGACGCGGCGCGCACGCTCTGCACGGCGCCGCCCAGCGCCTCGCGCACCGCCCGCTCGCCCGCCTGCACCTCGTGCACCAGCACGTCGAGGCGGTCGCCGAACCGCTGGACGTCCACGATCCCGTCGCGCGGCGCGAGGGCCGTCGCCGCCCGGCGCAGGTCGTCCGCGTGAACCTCCAGCCGCTGCAGCCCGAGAGACTGGCGCAGCTCGGCCGGCGTGCCGGTGCGATGCAGCCGCCCGTCGTGCATGAGGGCCACGCGATGGCAGCGCTCGGCCTCGTCGAGATACGGCGTCGCCAGCAGGATCGTCATGCCCTGGCTGGACAGCTGCGCGAGCGCGTCCCAGAACTCGCGGCGGGAGACGGGATCCACACCCGTCGTCGGCTCGTCGAGCAGGAGCACGCGGGGCTCGGCCACCAGCGCGCAGGCCAGCGCCAGCTTCTGCTTCATGCCGCCGCTGAGCCGGCCGGCGAGCCGCCCGGTGAATTGCGCCATCCCGAACATCGTGAGATAGCGGTTGCCGCGCTGCTCGATCTCGCGCACCGGCACGCGCCGCAGGTCGCCGACGTAGCGCAGGTTCTCCGCCACGCTCAGGTCCGGGTAGAGGCTGAACGCCTGCGTGAGGTAGCCGACGTAGGCGCGCGCCTGTCGCGCCGGCTGACCGAGCAGGATCGCCTCGCCGGACGTCGCCTCCATCACGCCGCCCAGGATCTGGAACGTGGAGGTCTTCCCGGCGCCGTCTGGCCCGATGAGCCCGAAGATCTCGCCGGCCCGCACGTCGAGGTCGATGCCGCGCACCGCCTCCAGCTTGCCGTACCGCTTCGTCAGCGCGCGCGTCCGGATGGCGGCGTCGGGCGAGCCCGAGATCATCGGTGCGTCGGCCGCGCCGGCCACCCGCTCCCGTCGACGAGGATCTCGCCGTCGGCCGGCATCCCCGGCTTCGCGAAGCCGACGGCGCCGCGCAGCCGCAGCTTGACGCCGACCACCTGCTTCACGCGGTCCTCGCGGAAGTAGGTGTTCTCCGGCGTGAACGACGCCTGCGGGTCGATGCGCAGCACGACCGCGTCGACGGGCTTCGTCGGGCTGGAGTCGAGGTAGACGCGCGCCGGCTGGCCGATCTTGACGCGCCCGATCTGCCCCTCGGGCACGAACGCGCGCAGATAGACCTCGGACAGGTTCACGAGCGTGATGATCGGCGTCCCCGCGCTGATCACCTCGCCCGGCTCGGCCGTCCGCGTCGCCACCGTCCCGCTGAACGGCGCGATGACGTTGAGGTCGCGGCGGTTGGCCCGCGCCTCGTCGACCGAGGCCCGCGCGCGCTCGGCGTCGGCCTGCGCGGCGGCGATGTCCGCCTGCGCCTGGAGCAATTGCCCCTGGACCGCCGCGACCTGCGAGGAGCGAATGGCCGGGTTGATCAGGTTCGCCTGCGCGGCGGTGAGCGAGCCGCGGGCCGCTTCGACCTGGCGCCGGGCGGCCACCACCACCGCGGCCTGAGCCTCCTCGACGCTCTCCGCTCGTCGGGCTTCCTGCTCGGCGATCAGCTCTCGCTTGAAGAGCCGGCCCATGGCTTCCCGGTCCCACTTCGACTGGGTGTACGAGGCCTGGGCCTGCGCCAGCTGGGCCTCGGCCGCGGCCAGCCGGCCCTCGGCCTCGTTGACGCGCCCCTCCGCGTCGGCGCGGGACTGATCCACACCGAACCGGCTCTGCTTCAGCCGCTCGTTCAGCACGGCGATCTGGTGCTGCGCCAGGCGCACGCGCGCCTCGGCCTGACGCGCGACCGCGGAGGCCTGCGCCTCGCGCGCGCGGATCTGCTCGTCGTCCAGCACGGCGAGGACCTGCCCGGCCTCGACCGAGTCGCCCTCCCGCACGGCGATCTCGCGGATCCGCCCCGACGTCTTCGCCGCCACGGCGGCATCGTCGCCCTCGATGCGTCCACTGACCGTGAGCACCCCCGGCGGCACCGCGGGCGGCCCGAGGACGAAGCGCCATCCGAGGAAGCCGAGGCCGAGCGCCACCACGGCGAGGATCGCGACCCGGCGCCGCCGCGCGCTCATGCGCCCCGCCGCACGCTCTGACGCTCGGCCGCGAGCCCGTGCGTGAGCAGATCCTGGATGTGCCGCACGTAGGCCGCCGCGTCGGGCGGCTTGATCGGCGGGCGGCGCTTGGCCAGCACCCGCTCGCGGAACCGCGCCGTCGCGAAGAAGAACACCAGGCTGCCGACGAGGCTCAGGTGCGTCAGCAGCGGATCGACGGGGCGGAAGTCGCCGTCGCTCACGCCGCGCGCCACGATCCGCTGCACGGCGCCGAGGACCCGCGCGGGCTTGTCGATCAGCTCGGGATCCAGGTGCTCGCCGCCGGCGACGACCTCGCGCAGCATCATCGAGCAGAAGTGCGGGTGGCGCCGCGTGGCCGTCTCGCCCACCTCGGCGACCAGCTCGCGCAGCACCTCCGGCGCCGGCCGCGGCGAGTCGGCCAGCCGCTCGACCCGGGCAACGATGTCCGCGAAGGTGACGCTCACGATGGCGCGGTAGAGCGCCCGCTTGCCGCCGAAGTAGTAGTTGATCATCGCCTTGTTGACGCCGGCCTTCTGCGCGATCACCGCCACCGGCACGCCGTCGTAGCCCCGCTCGGCGAAGAGCTCGGCGCCGGCGGTGATCAGGGCCGCGCGCGTCGCGGCGGCGTCGCGGTGGCGGACCCGGGGGGTTCCGATTCGAGCTGACGTCATGCACCGTCTCCTTCGGCTGGCGTTGTTAACTAACCATATGGTTAATTACCGGGCGTGTCAACCGGTTCGGGGCCTGCATCCATATCAACCGCCGCTCCGCGTCCCGAGCGGCCGCTCGTGGAACCGACGCCCACAGGCTTGGCATCGGTACGGTCGCCGAAGCACGAGCGACCACAGAACCCGCTCGAGGAATCCGTGCCGAGCCATGCGCTCGACATCCGTACTCCCGCAGTCAGGGCAGTGATGGGGTGGGCGCTCGGCGTGATCCTGCGCAGTCACCTGCTCTACGGCTTGGTCAGCTGCTGCGCGATGAAGGTTTTCATCGAGCCGAGCGCGCGGTCGAGGTTCGCACCGGCCGTATTGACGAAGTTGTGGGGCGCGCCCGGCAACAGCTCCAGCTGAATGGAGCCACCCGCAGCTTGATACGACGCAACGAATCGCTGCTGAATCTCCGGCGACACGTTCTTGTCTTTCACGACGCCGCTCGCGTCCGCGCTGCCCTGGAGCAGCAGGACGGGTGGCAGCTTGACCGACTCGCGACGGTCCAGGATGAGCTGCGGATTGCCCTCCTGCAGGCTTCCGGCCGGCGAAAAGTAGATGTCGGTGGCCTTCACCGGGCCGGCGTTGCCAACGTGCTGAGCATAAGCCCGGCGGGCGAGAGGATCTGAAATCGGGTAGACGACGATGACGTAGTCAGCACTGGCGCGGTCCGGTGAGACCCCGGCCACCGGCAACGCCGCGTAGCGAGGATCGGACGGGCGCAGGCCATTCAGCAAGACCAGATGTCCACCGCTCGAAGACCCGAACACGCCGACGCGGTGCGGAGAGGCGTTGAACGTCGCCGCGTTGGCGCGAAGCCAGCGGAGCGCAAAGTTCACATCCGCAACGGAGCCGGGGTAATGGTCCTGGGGGCCCTGGCGAAAATCGATGGCGACGACCACCAGGCCCATCGCGGCGAGCGCCTTGTCCATGAGTGCGTGCTCGTCGCGACGAACGTCCTCACGCACCCAGGCTCCGCCGTGGACATCCAGGAGCGCAGGAAACGGGCCGGGACCCTCGGGCTGATAGATGGTCGCCTGGAACGTCTTCCCGTCGACCCGCAGGTAGTCGACATCCCGCGTGTGGAACGCCGCCGGCTCACCGGCCGAACGCAGTGCGCGTGGCTGGACGACCGCTTGGCCACACCCGGTCAGGATCAAGACCAGCGACAGAAGCACCCACATTGCAGCGGCGATCTTGCGCCAGCCGTCCATCCCGCGCAACTTGATCCACGAGCGGGCTGGTGTCACGCTGCGTGCGGCCGGCGAAGGCCCCTGGAGGCTCACACTGAACTGTCCCCGCTGCCAGCACGAGAACCCGTCCGCGGCCCGGTTCTGCATGGGCTGTGGCGCCGGGCTCAGTGCGCGATGCCAGAAGTGTGGAACAGATCTGCCCGGAGAGGCTCGCTTCTGTTTCTCCTGCGGCCAGCCCGTCGGAGGTTCGGGCACCGCGTCACGGTTCGATTCACCCGGTGCCTACACCCCCAAGCACCTCGCCGAGAAGATCCTCACCTCCAAGGCCGCCCTCGAGGGCGAGCGCAAGCAGGTCACCGTCCTGTTCGCCGACCTCAAGGGCTCGATGGAGCTGCTGGCCGATCGCGATCCCGAGGAGGCGCGCAAGATCCTCGATCCCGTGCTCGAGCTGATGATGGAGGCGGTGCATCGGTACGAGGGCACGGTGAACCAGGTGCTGGGGGACGGGATCATGGCGCTCTTCGGCGCGCCGCTCGCTCACGAGGACCACGCGGTGCGCGCGTGCTATGCGGCGCTCCGGATGCACGACGCGATCCGCCGCTATACGGACGAGCTGCGCCGGACCCAGGGCGTCGAGGTTCAGATCCGCGTGGGACTCAACTCGGGCGACGTGGTCGTGCGCTCGATCGGCAATGACTTACGCATGGACTACACGGCCGTCGGGCAGACGACGCACCTCGCGGCGCGCATGGAACAGCTGGCGTCGCCCGGCTCCACGCGCCTGACCGCGGGCACGCTCGCCCTCGCCGAGGGGTTCGTCGCCGTGCGGTCGCTCGGCCTCGTGCCCGTCAAGGGCGTGGACGAGCCCCTGGAGATCTTCGACCTCGTGGGCGCCGGAACCGCGCGCACCCGGCTGCAGGCGGCGCGCGCGCGGGGGTTCACGAAGTTCGTGGGCCGCGACGTCGAGATGGCGCAGATCCATCAGTCCGCCGAGCAGGCGCGTCAGGGCCGGGGCCAGCTCGTGGCCGTGGTCGGCGAAGCCGGGGTCGGCAAGTCGCGGCTGTTCTACGAGTTCATCCACTCGCATCACACGCAGGGCTGGCTCGTGCTGGAAGCCAGCTCGGTGTCCTATGGCAAGGCGACGCCGTTTCTGCCGCTCGCCGATCTGCTGCGCGCGTACTTCCGCATCGACGATCGCGACGACACCCGCAGCGTCCGTGCCAAGGTCACCGGCACCGTGCTCACGCTCGACCGCACCCTGGAGGACGCCGTCCCCGCCATCCTGTGGATCCTCGATGCGCTCGCGGTCGACGAGGCCGCGCGCGCGCAGGAGCCGGCCCAGCGGCGGCGACACGCCATCGACAGCGTGAAGCGGGTGCTCCTGCGCGAGAGCCGGGTCCAGCCGCTGGTGCTGGTCTTCGAGGACCTCCACTGGGTCGATGACGAGACCCAGGGTGTCCTCGACAGCATCGTCGAGAGTCTGCCGACCGCCGGGGTCCTGCTCGCCGCGAACTACCGCCCCGAGTATCGCCACGCCTGGGGCAACAAGACCTACTATCGTCAGCTCCGCGTCGATCCGCTGCCGGCCGCGCGCGCCGACGAGCTGCTCGACACGCTCCTCGGCACGCACACGTCCGTCGAGTCGCTGAAGAAACTCCTCGTCACCCGGACGGATGGCAACCCCCTCTTCCTCGAGGAAAGCGTGCGGGCGTTGATCGAGACGGGCGTCCTGCTCGGCGATCCGGGGGCCTATCGGCTGGCGGGTTCCGCGGACCGCGTGCAGGTCCCCGCCACGGTGCAGGCGATCCTGTCCGCCCGGATCGATCGCCTGCGCCCCGAGCTCAAGCGCCTGCTGCAGGCGGCGGCGGTCATCGGCAAGGACGTGCCCATGGCGCTGCTCGAGGCCATCGCGGAGCTACAGGGCGACGATCTGCGCCAGGCCCTGGCGGAATTGCAGACCGCGGAGCTCATCTACGAAGCGCGGCTGTTTCCCGATCTCGAATACACCTTCAAGCACGCGCTCACGCACGAGGTGGCGTACGGGAGCGCGCTCGCCGAGCGGCGCCGCGCGCTGCACGCCGCCATCGTCGAGGCGATCGAGCGCATCCACGCGGACCGTCTCACCGCGCAGGTCGAGCTGCTCGCTCACCACGCCGTGCGGGGCGGCGTCACCGCGAAGGCGGTCGGGTACCTGCATCGAGCCGGCGACAAGGCGGTCGCGCGCTCGGCCCCGCGCGAGGCCGTCGGCTTCTTCGAGGAGGCGTTGCGCGCCCTCGCCGGGTTGCCGGAGACGACGGAGAATCTCTCCGAGGCGCTCGACCTCTACATCGCCCTGGGCCCCGCGCAGATCGCCCTGCACGGTGCGGCGGCGCCGCAGGTGGCGGCGACGTACGAGCGCGCGCTGGCGCTCGTCGAGCGTCTGGGCGATATGGTGCGCCGCTTCCCGGTGCTCTGGGGCCAGTGGTTCATCAGTTACACGGTGGGCCGATATCCGGCAGCCCGCGACGCGGGGCAGCGGTTGCTCGAACAAGCGCAGGCTGGCAACGATTCCGGGCGCCTGCTCGAGGCCCACCACTCGATGTGGCCGACGCTGCTGGCCATGGGCGAGGCGGCGGCGGCGGTCCCGCACATGGAGCGGGGGATCGCCATCTACGAACGGGAGCAGCACGCATCGCAAGCGTTTCTCTACGCCGGTCACGACGCGGGCGCCTGTTGCCGGTATCAGCTCGGCATGGCGCAATGGCTGCTCGGATACCCGGACCGCGCCGAGGCGCTCATTCGAGAGGCCCAGCGCCTCGTCGACGAGCTTCGCCAACCGCAGACGACCACCGCCACCCTCTGGTTCACGGCGTGCCTCCAGTACCAGCGGGGCGAGCGCGAGGCGGCGGCCAGGACGGTGGAACGGCTGCGTGAGCTCGCGGAGACGCATGGGTTCGAGCACTGGACCGATTCCGCCATCGTCGTGCCCCAGGTCGTCCCCAGTGAGGGCCTCAGCCGAGACACGCTCGCCGAGCTGCACCGCCGCCTGATGTCGAAGGCCACCGCGGTGTGGCGTCGCGCCTTCTGCATGTGCGTGCTCGCAACGCTCTGCGCGGAGGCCGGACATCCCGATGAGGGGCGCCGTGCGCTCGCCGCGATCG
>JBGQFW010000146.1:0-8743 GCA_041497115.1 Methylomirabilia bacterium | reverse complement strand
CAGGTGTTCCTTGGGCGTCACGTAGCACAGCATGGACGCCCCGTACCAGCCGACCATGGCCGCGCCGATGGCCGAGGTGATGTGGTCGTAGCCGGGCGCGATGTCGGTGGTGAGCGGTCCCAGCGTGTAGAACGGCGCCTCGTGACACACCTCGAGCTGCCGGTCCATGTTCTCCTTGATGAGGTGCATCGGCACGTGGCCGGGCCCCTCGATCATCACCTGCACGTCGTGCTCCCAGGCGATCGTGGTGAGCTCGCCCAACGTGTCGAGCTCCGCGAACTGCGCTTCATCGTTCGCATCCGCGGTACAGCCCGGACGGAGGCCGTCGCCGAGCGAGAACGCCACGTCGTAGGCCGCCATGAGCTCGCAGATCTCGGGGAAGCGCGTGTAGAGGAAGCTCTCCTGGTGGTGGGCCAGGCACCATTTGGCCATGATGGACCCGCCGCGCGAGACGATGCCGGTGACGCGCTTGGCGGTGAGCGGCACGTAGCGCAGCCGCACGCCGGCGTGGATCGTGAAATAGTCCACGCCCTGCTCGGCCTGCTCGATCAGCGTGTCGCGGTAGAGGTCCCAGGTGAGATCCTCGGCGACGCCGCCGACCTTCTCGAGCGCCTGGTAGATCGGCACGGTGCCGATGGGCACCGGCGAGTTGCGCAGGATCCACTCGCGCGTCTCGTGGATGTTCTTCCCGGTCGAGAGGTCCATCACGGTGTCGGCGCCCCAGCGGGTCGCCCACCGCATCTTCTCCACCTCCTCCTCGATCGAGGAGGCCACCGCCGAGTTGCCGATGTTGGCGTTGATCTTCACCAGGAACCTCCGGCCGATGATCATCGGCTCGGTCTCCGGGTGGTTGACGTTGGACGGGATGATGGCCCGCCCGCGGGCGACCTCGTCGCGCACGAAGGACGGGTCCACCCCCTCGCGCAGCGCGATGAACTCCATCTCCGGCGTGATCTCGCCCTTGCGCGCGTAGTGCATCTGGGTCACGCAGCGGCCGGGGATGGCGCGCAGCGGGCGACGGACGGACGCGAAGCGCACGCCTCCCAGCGCGGGATCGTCGTCGCGCTGGCGCCGGTAGGCGGACGTCGGGCCCGGCAGCTCCACGACGTCGCCGCGGCCGAGAATCCACGGCATCCGCAGCGGCGCCAGCCCCAGCTTGATGTCGGGGTGGGTGTCGGGATCGGTCCACGGGCCGCCGGTGTCGTAGAGGCGCAGGGGCGGCTCGCCGCCGTGCAGGCACACCTCGCGCATCGGCACCCGGAGGTCGGAGCGCGAGCCGGTCAGGTAGATCTTGCGCGACGAGGGATGGGACGTGGACATCTCTGGCCTCCCTTCGCTGGTATTAACCAGGTCAGGTTCTTGCGGTCGGCGGCGCTCACCGCCCTCTCAGCCCGGTTCCCCGAGCTCCCGCGTGCGTTGCGTTCGACAGCGGGTAGGCTACTCCCCGCGCGCGCCGGATTCAAGCGGGCGGCCCGGCGCCGGCCGCCCGCCCCGCGAGGCAAGTGGACAAGTGGTATCATCGCGGGCCACGGAGGCTGCCCGGTGAAGATCTGCATGTTCCACCTCATGCCGTACCGCTTCCTGCCCCAGGATTTCGAGACCCGCTACCGCTCGGTGTGGGTCGACGTGCCCCACGAGCTCTTCGACGCGCAGAAGGCCGGCGGCCTCTACAACGAGTTCCTCGACGAGCTGGAGTTCGCCGAGAAGGTCGGCTTCGACGGGCTGTGCGTGAACGAGCACCACAACAACGCCTACGGCCTCATGCCCTCGCCGAACCTCATGGCAGCCGCCCTCACGCGCCGCACGTCGCGGGCGGCCATCATCGTGCTCGGCAACAGCCTGGCCGCCTACAACCCGCCGCTGCGCGTGGCCGAGGAGTTCGCCATGCTCGACTGCCTCTCGGGCGGCCGGCTCGTGGCCGGCTTCCCGGTCGGCACGCCGATGGACATGAACTTCGCCTACGGCATCGACCCCTCCACGGTGCGCGACCGCTACAACGAGGCGCACGACCTCGTGATGCAGGCGTGGACGCGCCCCGAGGTGTTCGCGTTCAACGGCAAGTACACGCAGATCCGCTACGTGAACATCTGGCCCCAGCCCCTGCAGAAGCCCCACCCGCCGGTGTGGATCCCCGGCGGCGGCAGCCTGGAGACGTTCGAGTGGACGGCCACGCGCGACTACGTCTACTGCTACCTCTCCTACTTCGGCTACAAGCGCGGCAAGGGCATCATGGACAGCTTCTGGAACACGATCGAGGGGCTCGGTGTCGACGACAACCCATATCGAGCCGGGTTCCTGCAGCTCGTCTGCGTGGCCGACACCGATGAAGAAGCCGAGCGACTCTACTTCCCGCACGTGCACTATTTCTACCAGAAGTGTCTCAACGTCTGGGAGGGCTTCGCGGAGCCGCCGGGCTACCGCACGCCCGCCACGATCAAGGCGGGCGTGCGCGCGCAGTTCGGCACCAAGGCCCGGCAGATGCGCGCGCAGATGAACTGGAAGACCTACGTGGACAACGGGTACGTGATCGCCGGCAGCCCCAAGACCGTGCGCGAGCAGCTCATGGACTGCGTCAAGGGGCTGCGCATCGGCCACCTCATGGTCCTGCTGCAGATCGGCTCGATGCCCAAGGACCTCGCGCTGCGCAACATCGAGCAGTTCTCGCGCGACGTGATGCCGCACATGCGCGACGTGTGGCCGGCCTACAGCGACCGCTGGTGGCCGAGCGGCTGTGCGAGCCGAGGCGGTTCGACCGACGAGGCGAGCCTGAGATCATGACGCCCGACGCCCGCGTCGTCGCGCTGCGCGGCGGCGCCGTCGGCCTGCGCGTGCTCAGCGCCGGCCGCGGGGCGCCGCTCGTCTACTTCCACTCGTTCCACGAGGTCGAGCCGTGGTCGCCGCTGCTCGACCGGCTCGCCGCGCGCTTCACCGTGTACGCCCCGCTGCACCCGGGGGCGCCGGGCTCGGGCGGCATCGAGGCGATCGACGACGTCCACGACCTCACGCTCGTCTACGACGAGCTGCTCGACGCGCTGGCCCTGCCGGCGCCGCACCTGCTCGGCCACGCCTTCGGCGGCATGGTGGCGGCGGAGCTCGCCGCGGTGTTCCCGCGCCGGGTGGACCGGCTCGCACTGGTCTCGCCGCTCGGCCTGTGGCTCGACGCGACCCCGAACGCCGACCTGCTGATCCTGCCCGTCGAGGACCTGCTCGAGACGATGTGGAAGCACCCCGAGTCGGCGGCGGCCCGAGCGTGGGCCGCCTCGCCCGACGCCGATCCCGAGAACGTGCCCGGCATTGCGGGGTCGCTGCAGCGGCGGGCGGCGATGGCCAAGATGATCTGGCCGATCCCCGACAAGGGTCTTCGCAAGCGGCTGCACCGGATCACCGCGCCCACCCTGCTGCTGTGGGGCGACGCCGACCGCGCCAACCCGCTGCCGTACGCCGAGGCGTGGCAGCGGCGCATCAAGGGCGCCGCGCTCAAGCTGGTGGACGGCGGCCACATGGTGCTCCACGAGTCGCCCGACGTCGCGGCGGCGGCGCTGCTGGAGTTCCTGGCGTGAGCCTCGTCGCCGGGTGCGCCATCGTCACCGGCGGCGGCTCGGGCATCGGCCGGGCCATCGCCGAGGCGCTGGCCCGCGACGGCGCCGCCGTCGGCGTGGTGGACCTGCTGCCGGGCGGCGGCATGGAGACCGTCGAGCGCGTCACCAAGGCCGGCGGGCGCGCGACGTTCGCGCAGGCCGACGTGAGCCAGTGGGCGGAGGTGGACGGCACGGTCGCCAAGCTCGTCGCCCAGCTCGGGCCGCTCGGCATCATGGTCAACGCGGCCGGCATCCTCGACGGCTACACGCCGGTGCACGAGATGTCGCCGGCGGTGTGGTCGAGGACGATCGCCATCAACCTCACCGGGACGTTCTTCGGCTGCAAGCGCGCGCTCGAGGAGATGATCGCCGCCGGGCGCGGCCGCATCGTCAACCTCGCCTCGGTGGCCGGCCTCGTCGGCGACGGCGGCGGCCCCGCCTACGTCGCCTCCAAGCACGGCGTCGTCGGCCTCACCCGCCAGCTCGCCGTCGGCAGCGCCGCCCGCGGCGTCACCGTCAACGCGATTTGCCCGGGCCCGATCCAGACCGGCCTGCGCGCGAACTCCACGACGATCCTCGGCGCCGACGCCCCGGTCATGCGGGGCATCGGCGGCGACGAGGCCGCCATCAAGGCGGTGACCCCGGCCGGCCGGCGCGGCACGGTCGAGGAGATCGCCGCCGCCGCGCGGTTCCTCGCCTCCGAGGAGGCCGCCTACATCACCGGTCACACGCTCGTGATCGACGGAGGATGGACAGCACGATGATCAAGCGATTCCACGTCCTGTACGTCGGGCAGATCGAGCTGGAGGACATCGGCCTCTCGGGCAAGCCGGCCAACGACCGCCGGTACGCCAACGACCGCTTCGCCGAGGTGTTCTTCACCGCGCGCGACGTCGCCCAGGAGATGGACCGCCTCGGCTACCACGCGCTGTGGACGGCCGAGCACCACTTCCAGCGCGAGGGCTACGAGTGCTTCCCCAACCTCATCCAGCTCTCGCTCTGGCTGGCCACCCAGACCCGGCGCCTCAAGCTCGGCTGCGCCTTCAACGTGCTGCCCATGTGGCACCCGATCCGCCTGGCCGAGGACTACGCGATGGCCGACATCGTCACCGACGGCCGGATCATCATGGGCGTCGGCCGCGGCTACCACTCGCGCGAGGTGGAGACCTTCGGCGCGCCCGTCATCGACCAGACCGCGAACCGCGCGCTGTTCGAGGAGCAGGTGGAGCTGCTGCTGAAGTGCTTCAACACCGAGTCCTTCAGCCACCACGGCAAGGCCTACGACTGCCCGCCGCCGGTCGAGTACCGCGGCTACCAGCTCAGCGAGATCACCTGCGTGCCGCGTCCCCGGCACCTGCCGGTCGACATCTGGATGCCGATCGCCAGCGCCAAGTCCATCGACTACATGGCGAGCCGGAATTTCAAGGCGATGGTGACGCTCAACGGCGAGAAGATCCTCGACGACGTCGTCCAGGCGTACCGGGACGCCTGCGCCAAGCACGGGCGCCCCAAGCAGCTCGGCGAGGACATGATCTGGGGTGCCGGCCTCTATCTGGCCGACACCGCGGCCGAGGCGGCGCGGCGCGTGGAGCCCTCGCACGACGAGCGCTACAAATGGTTTGCGCCGTTCGGCTTCGTGCGCTACGCCGATGCGCAGGGGCGCACGTGGGGCACCCCCGGCGCGCCCGCCCGCGTGCCCAACCTGGCCGACGGCATCCAGCAGAAGGCGTGGTTCTGCGGCCCCCCCGCGCACGTCATCGACGGCATCCGCTCGATCGAGCGCAAGTACCCCGGCCTCGAGGACTTCATGATCCACTGGGCCGAGGGACTGCCGCCCAAGGAGTTCACCGAGCAGCTGCGCTGGTTTGCCCGCGACGTGATGCCCGCCTTCACGGGCTGACGGCCCCGACTACCCCTAGGGGGTATTTCCGCCCTCGGCGGCGACCCCCCTAGGGGTGGGGTTTTTTGTTTCCTCCCCCTCGTACATATGGTATTGATACCCTCGGCTCGCGGGGCGGGCCGCGGCCGCAACCACCCACTTGGGAGGAGGAGACATGGCGAAGGGCAAGAAGGCGTTCGGGGGCTACTCGATCAACTTCAAGGGCTGCAAGGACACCGTCGAGGCGGTGTTCGGCAGCACCCCCATCGGGCCGTCGGACATGACCAAGAAGATCTGGTCGTACGTGAAGCGGAGGAAGCTCGCCGGCAAGCGCTGAGTCCGCGCGCTCCCCGGTCGCTCCGGGCGGCTCGCTCCTGGCGGGCCGCCTTTTTTTGTTCGCGCTCGACGTCTAGCGCGGGAGCTCGTCGAGGCGGCTGACGATCACGTCGGGGCTCGCGCCCAGCTCCTCGACCGGCGCGCCGGCGCGGTTGCACCACGCCACCTGGTAGCCGAACGCCTTGGCGCCCGCCACGTCCCAGCCGTTCGAGGAGACGAAGAGCAGCTCGCCGGCCGGCACGCCGAGCGCCGGCGGCCCCAGCGCATAGACGGCGGGCGCCGGCTTGAAGATCCGCACCGCGTCCACCGAGAGCACGTGATCGAGGTGGCGGCCCAGCCCGCTCGAGGTCACCGCCGCCTGCAGCATCCGCGGCGAGCCGTTGGACAGGATCGCGCGCGGCCGCCCGGCCAGCCGCTCGAGCGCGGCCGGCACCTCGGGAAAGCAGGCGAGCGACAGATACGCGTCCATCAGCCGCGCGAGCTGCGCCTCGTCGGCGGTGAGGCCGAGGCGGCGCACGCTCCAGCGCAGGGCCGCCTCGGTCACCGCCCAGAAGTCCTCGTAGCGTCCCATCAGCGAGCGCAGCCACGTGTACTCGAGCTGCTTCTGCCGCCAGGTGGCCGAGAGCGCGCCGGGGTCGCCGGTGATCGCCCGGCCCGCCTCGACGACTGCATTCACGTCGAAGAGCGTGCCGTAGGCGTCGAAGACGTAGCCGCGGATGGCCGGCACGGCGGCGCCGCTCAGCGCACGGACGCGGGCGTGGCGGTGGCGGTCGCCGCCGAGCGGCGGGCGGGCAAGACGAGTCGGGGCCGTGGCTTTGGCGCGACCGGCGACTCCAGCCCCGTCTCGACGAAGCCGAAGCGCAGCAGCCGCTTGGCGTCGAGGAACGACATCGCGCGCGTGCGGGCGCCCAGCAGGATCATCAGGAACTGCTGGCCGTTGCGCCACGCCGACACGGCGAGGTTGTAGCCGGCCTCGTTGGTGAAGCCTGTCTTGAGCGCCTGCACGCCGCCGGGATCGTTGAAGAGCGGGATGTGGCGGGCGTACACGCGGCCATTGTAGATGAACGTCTGGCCGCCGAGCAGCGGGCGCGACATCGGATGGTCGGCCAGGAGGCGCGTGGTGAGCAGCGCGAGATCGCGTGCCGTCGAGTGCTGGCCGGGCTCGGGCAGGCCGTGCGGGTTGACGAAGTGCGTGGCGGTCAGGCCGAGTGCCTGCGCCTTGTCGTTCATCCGGTCCACGAACGTCGTCTCGTCGCCGGCCAGGTGCTCGGCCAGCGCGGTGGCGGCGTCGTTGGCGGAGGCGATGGCCACCCCCTCCAGCAGCACGTGCACGGGCACCTGCTCGCCAGCCCGCAGCCCCATCCGGTAGCGGGGCGTCAGGGCGGCGTGCAGGCTGACGGTGACGATCTCGTCGATGTCGGCCCGGTTGGCTTCGATCGCCTCGCAGGCGAGGTAGAGCGTCATCAGCTTCACGAGGCTGGCGGGGGCGCGCTCGGCCTCGGCGTTCTTGGCATAGAGCGTGCGCCCCTCGGGATCGAGGAGCAGCACCGCCTCGGCGCTGAGCCCGGGCGCCCGCGGCGCCAGCTGGGCGAGCGCGGGAGAGGCGAACGCGACGAGCAGCAGCAGCGAGGGAAGAAGCCGGCGCCTCACGTACACTGGCGCCATTCTAGCCAGCCGCCCGAGCGGCCAGCAAGAGAAAGACTCAGCGAACGGCCCGCTTGAGCTCCGCCGAGGGCTTGAAGCGCGGGATCCGGCCGCCGACGGTGGCCGTCTGGCCGGTGCGCGGGTTGCGGATGGCGCGCGGGCGGCGCCGCGCGACCGAGAAGCTGCCGAACCCGACCAGCGTCACGGTGTCGCCGCGCTTGAGCGCCGTCCGCATCGCGCCCAGCATCGCGCGCAGCGCGCGGTCGGCGACGGTCTTCGGCCAGTCGGCGGCCTCGGCCATGCGCGCGACGAGGTCGGCGCGGGTCACGCTACATCCCGAAGACGGTGCGGGCCTCGTCCATCACCGCCTCGGTGACGGCCGGGTAGCCCTTGTCCTCGGCGAAGCGCTCGATCGAGCGGCGGGCCATCGATCGGATGAAGGAGGGGATGCGCTCCAGGCGCGCCTCCGCTGCGGGCTCCCAGCGCAGCCCGCTCTGCGCCGGCGCCTCGGCCGCCGTCGACTCGCCGAGCGCGGCGGCGAACGGGCAGCCCGGCCCCGCCGTCTCGCCGGCGCCGCCGCCCTCGAAGGCGTCGGGCCGGGCGCCGGCCATCGTGCTGCGCAGATTCTCGAACGGCTCCGCCGGTACCGTGCGCCCGCCGACCTTCACGCCGAGGCTGCGCACCATCTGCGTCTCGAACGGGTTCGTCAGCATCGCCACCCGGAATCCGCACTCGGGGCAGCGGAAGGTCACGGTGAGCGAGCCCTCGTCGGGCCCCTCGGTGCCGTGCAGCTTCATCGGCTGGTCGCAGTCGAGGCAGAGGAACTTCATGGGAGCGGGTGGCGCGCGGCCGGCTCGAGCCGCAGGTGGCCTGTTCCAGGCAGGCGTGGCTTCATGACTCCGGCATTCTAGCACCGCCGCGCAGCGCGCCGGGGCGCAGGCGCGGCCACGCCGCGAGGGCCGCCGGCGTCTGCATCAGCAGCACCGCCGCCCCCGCGAAGGCCAGCGCGGGCCACGCCGCCGTCAGCGCCCCGCGGATCGCCATCGCCGAGAAGAAGATGTAGGCGGCGAACCGCGCCCGCCGCAGCCGCCGCCACAGGAACAGCGCGACGAGCGTGCCGGCGACGGCGGAGATCCACGAGTGCCGCGTGACGAGCGCGAGCGCCGCGTAGGCGACGCAGGCGAGCGGCAGGAGCCGGACGGCGAGCCGGGAGGCCACGTCGCCGATGGTACAATGGCCGGGCCTCACCGCCCGTGGATCGCCGGGGTAGCTCAGAGGCAGAGCAACTGATTCGTAATCAGTAGGT
>JBGQFW010000145.1:0-8943 GCA_041497115.1 Methylomirabilia bacterium | reverse complement strand
GTACTGCGGATAGTCCCACTCGATGCGCGACAGCAGCCCGGGCACCCAGGAGTTCTGCGCCTCCAGGAAGCCGACGCGCAGCTTGGGATGGAACTCGAACACGCCGCCGATGATCATGGCGATCATGGCCTGCTGCATCTCGATCCAGTGGCTGGCCACGTGGCGGTAGAATCGGTTCTCGCCGTACAGCTCGATCATGTGCGAGTACACCGCGCTCACGCCCTCGTGAAACCCCCACGTCACGTTCAGCTCCTCGTGGAGCGTGTAGAGCGGGTCCCAGTAGTTCGAGTGCCAGTACCGGCCGTTGACGAGGTTGGGACGGATGAAGGAGCCGACCGCGCCGAGCTCGCGCACGCACCGCACCAGCTCGCGGCAGGCCAGGTGCACGTCGTGCACCGGCAGCATCGCGACGAACTTGAGGCGGTCGGGGCTGTAGCGGCAGAACTCGTGGATCCAGTTGTTGTACGCCTGGCAGACCGCCAGCGAGAGGTGGGGGTCCATGCCGTTGCGCCCCATGAGGGCCAGGCCGGTGGTGGGATAGAGGACGGCGATGTCCACCCCCTCCATGTCCATCCCGATCACCTGCGCCGGCGCGTCGTAGTCGCGCGCGACGGCGAAGTCGAGGCGGCCGGTGTCGAACAGGCGCGAGCCCGACAGCGGCTGGGTGGACTGCGAGCCGCTCGGGCGGACGCGCTTGCGGTACTGCTGCAGGTCCATGTCGGAGGTCGGCAGGCCGTCGATGGCGATCAGCCCGGCGGCGCCGCGGATGGGCCGGCCGTCGGCGCCGACCGGCACGCTGACCCGGTGCTTGAACGTCGGGTCGAGGTAGCGGTCGAACAGGTCCGGGGGCTCCATGATGTGCATGTCGGAGTCGACGAAGCGAAGACCGTCTTTCATGACACGCTCCTCAGAGGCCGCAGGCCTCGGCGATCACGCGGGCGACCAGGAGATTGGCGAGCAGCACCGGCACGCCGGTCAGCGCGCGCAGCTCGTTGCGCGTCTTGCGGCGGAAGCCCATGCAGTCCATCACGACGAGGCCGGCGCCGCCGGCGCGCATCGCCGCCGCGGCGCGGGCCAGCGCGGCGGGGTCTTCCTCTTCGTAGGGGGACAGCGGCGCCACCACCGGATCGAACCCGTCGCGGCGCCAGCGGGCTTCGGTCTGCGGTACGTGCGGCACCGAGGGCGTCAGCACGCCGAGGCGGCCGCGCCAGCGCATGCCGCGCAGCGTTCCCAGGAGGACCGGCTGAGGCTGGATCAGCGGCTGGGTGGCCGCCAGGGGCGGGAAGGCGCCGGTGCAGAGCAGCGCCGTCAGCGTGGCGCCGTCGCGCTCGAGGGCGGCGATGCGCGCCTCGACGTGGCCGACGATCTTGGGCTTGCCCACGAAGACCGGCGTGCCGTCGGCCAGGCGGGTGACGAGGATCTCGTCGTCGCCGGTCGGCGCCAGCGCGGCGATCCGGGCGCGGTCGAGGCCGTCGAGCGCGCCCGCCTCCCGGACCTCGACGCCGGGACCGATCACCGCCGCCATCTCGGGGACGACATCCACGCGCGGCGACTGGCCGATGGTGACGAGGCCGACGATCGGGCTCATAGGACGTGCAGCAGCGGGCGCGTGGTGAGCGCGTCCGTCTTCCAGAAGCCGGTGTCGGCGAACCAGCCGCGCGCCTCGTCGCCGTCGGCGGTCTTCATCAGCGCCCACGTCTGACCGCCCTCGAAGAAGCCGCCCAGGTGCAGCCGGCCGGCGCCGCGCATCTCGATCAGCGCGAACTGCGCCATGTCGTGCTGGGTCACCGGGCCCTCCACGATCGTCGCCCGGCGGGTGCCGTCGAGCACGACCGGGATCATCTCCCACGGCTCCACGAACTGGGCGAACGACGACGGCTCGTAACCTGTCCACACGCCGGCCAGCCAGTAGGGATCCTCCTCCACCGCGTGCTTGATCTGCCCGGGCTGCTGCAGGCGGTAGACGAGGTCCACCGAGCGCCCGTCGGGCGCGGGCCCGCCGGCGAGCAGGATGCCCGCCGCCCGCAGCCCCTGCAGCCGCTCGATGTGGGCACGCCGGTGGGGCTCGCGCTTGGCGGCGTAGTCCTCGACCGTGGTGATGCCGATCTGGTAGACGATCACGCTCGCCCTCCCCGGGCAGGCATTATCCTCCCGATCGGCGGCCGGCGCGACGGTGGGGTCAGGCCGCGGGCGGCCAGAGCGAGTCGGGAACGAGCGCGAGGTCGGGGAACGGCGGCAGCGAGACGGACGCCCGGCCGGCGGCGCGGGTGACCAGGCGATACGTGCCCTCCGCCAGCTCGTACGCCTCGATGGCCCGCGCCTCGGGGTCCACGATCCAGTAGAACGCCACACCGTAACGCGCATAGAGCTGCCGCTTGGTCACGCGATCGATGCGCGGCGTGCTCGGCGAGATGATCTCGACGGCCAGCGTCGGGGCGCCCTCGATGCCACGGGCGCTGGCGACGGAGGCGCGACTCGCGTCGATGAAGACGAGGTCGGGCTGAACGATCGTCGTATCGGCCAGGACAACGTCCAGTGGCGCATAGAGCACCAGCCCCAGCGCACGCTGCTTCACGTGGGCGCGGAGGAGGTCGCCGAGGTTCGCGCTGACGATCTGATGCCGGGTACCCGGGGACGGCGTCACCGACAGCTGGCCGTCGTGGACCTCGTAGCGCCGCCCGTCGTCCGGCAGCGCGGCGTAATCCTCGTACGTGAGCAGGGTGCGATCGGTCGCCATCGTTCGGATTCTACTCCGGCCACGGTGGAGAGAATAGGGCCCGCCGTTCGTCTGGAAATGCCGCGGGAACGATACGGGGCGCCCGTATCTCGCGTGGTACCGTGGGAGGGATGGACCTCGTCGAGCGCTTCCGCGCCCGCTATCCGTTCCCGCTGGACGACTTCCAGGTCGACGCGATCCGGGCGATCGCCGGCGACCAGTCGGTGATCGTCTCGGCCCCGACGGGCGCCGGCAAGACGCTGATCGCCGAGTTCGCGATCATGGCGGCGCTGGAGGACGGCGCCCGCCTGGCCTACACGACGCCGCTCAAGGCGCTGAGCAACCAGAAGTTCGGCGACTTCACGCGCGCCTACGGCGAGGACAAGGTCGGCCTCCTCACCGGCGACGTGAAGGTGAACCCGCACGCGCCGATCGTCGTCATGACGACCGAGATCCTCCGCAACGCGCTCTACGGCAGCGGCTTCGAGCGCCTCAAGTACATCGTCCTCGACGAGTGCCACTACATGGGCGACGAGGGGCGCGGCACCGTCTGGGAGGAGATCATCGTGGCGGCGCCGCACGACGTGCTCCTCGTCGGCCTCTCGGCCACCGTCGCCAACGTCAAGGAGATCGCCGACTGGATCTCGATCGTGCACCGGCCGATCGTGCCGATCTATCACCCGCAGCGCCCGGTGCCGCTGCACTACTTGGTGGCCGACCTGGCCGGCGACCTCCACGACTTCGCCGAGGTGCGGCGCGGGCGGGCGCGCGTGATCGGCGACGAGCCGCATGGCCCGAACGACCGCACGCGGTGGTACACGCGGCGCGTGGTGGACCCCGCCGTGATGATCGAGGCGCTCGAGCAGCGGCGCTGGCTACCCGCGATCTACTTCATCTTCAGCCGCGCCGGCTGCGAGCGGGCGCTCGAGGACGTGCTGACCGAGGGACGCCCGCTCATCACGCGCGAGCAGCGGCACGAGGTGGACGAGGCGATCGCCCAGGCGCTCGGCGACCAGCCGGCGCTCGGCGAGTCGTCGCTGAGCCAGTCCGCCTTCCGCGGCCTGCGCGTCGGCGTGGCGCTGCACCACGCCGGCATGCTGCCCGGGCTCAAGCGGCTGATCGAGACGCTGTTCGAGCGGGGCCTCTGCAGGGTGGTCTTCGCCACCGAGACCATGTCGCTGGGCATCCACATGCCGGCCCGCGCGGTGGTGCTGCAGGGGCTCACCAAGCGCACCGATCGCGGCTTCCGCTCGCTGACCCACAACGAGCTGACACAGATGGCGGGGCGGGCGGGGCGCCGGGGCATCGATCCCGAGGGGCAGTGCGTGATCGCGCTGGATGCCCGCGACGGGCTGGAGGACGTGGTGCGCGTGGTGGACGGCTCGCCCGAGCCGATCGAGAGCCGCTTCAAGCTCGGCTACGGCTCGGCCGCCGCGCTCATCGCGACGGGGGCCGAGCCGGACGTCATCCGCAAGCGCATCGAGTCGTCGTTCGGCCAGTACCAGAACCTCAAGCGCATCCGCGAGATGGACGCCGAGGTCGCCGTGCTGGACGGCGCGCTGGCCGAGGCCCGCCGCTACGCCGCGCCGTGCGGCGACTTCGCGCGCATCGGCCGCTACCGGCGCGCGCGCCAGGACGTGGAGGCGCGTCGCCAGACGACCGGCCGCGGCGGCCGGCGCGGCGAGCGCTCGCCGGTCGAGGCGGAGCCCGGCCGCCTCGCGCTGGTGCGCCGCAAGGGCGCGCCGAGCCTGGCGATGATCCTCAAGACGCACGCGATCCGCGGTCATCGCGTGCTGTTCGACGCGCTGCTGCCGCACGGCGCCGTCGTCCGCCTGAAGAGCGGCCTCCTCAAGCGCATCTTCTGGGCCACGCCGCCGGTCCACGTGCCGCGCGACCTGATGCGCGAGGGGCGCCACGACGGGCGCGGCCTGCGCGTGCTGGCCGAGCAGCTCGGCCGGCTGGACCCCGCCGCGCTGATCGAGCTCGAGCGCGCGCAGGGGCCGGAGGCCACGCTCGCGGCGATCGAGTGCCATCGCTGCCCGTGGGGCGCGACCGCCGCCTGCGACCGCGCCTCGCGCGAGGTCGAGCGGCTGGAGGAGCGCGCGCGCCAGCGGCGCGAGGGGCTCGAGGTCGTGCGCGGCGCCTACTGGCGGGAGTTCCTGGCGGTCGCCGAGGTGCTCGAGCAGTTCGGCGCGGTGCGCGACCGCCAGCTCGAGGCCAAGGGGCGGCTCATCGCGGGGCTGCGCCACGACAACGAGCTGCTGGTGGCCGAGGCGGTCTGGCGGCGGGTGTTCGACGACGTTACCGTGGCCGAGGCCGCCGCGATCTGCTCGGCCCTGCTGGAGGAGTCGCGCTCCGGCGAGCCGAACATCGCGCGGACGTTCCTGAAGCGGCAGAGCAAGCTCAAGCGCAAGGGCGACCAGCTCATCGCGGTCGCCGACGCGGTCTTCCAGGCCCAGCGCGCCCGCCACCTCGCCATGCCGATCAGCGTGCAGCCCGGCTTCATGCCGGCCGTCTACCGGTGGGCGTCGGGGGACGACGACTGGTCGAGCGTGGTGGAGGCCTCGTTCGGCGGCCACGAGGGCGACCTGATCCGGGCGATGCGCCGGCTCATCGACCTCCTCCGCCAGCTGGCCGACAGCCCGGAGGTGCCGCCGGCGGTGGCGCGGCTGCTCGCGCAGGCCGCGCGGGCGGTGGATCGCGGCATCGTGCTCGAGTCCGCGCTGATCTAGAGCCCCATCTGTTATGCTGGCGCGCGTGATCTCTCCGGCGCGCTCTGTTTGGAAAGCGGGAAGCGTGGTGGCTCTGGGCGCGCTCGGGCTGGTGGGGTGTAGCTTGCTGTCGCCGAACCAGGAAATCGAGCAGCGGTCCACGCAGGGGCCGTCGGGGCAGCAGATGTTCAATCTGCGGATCATGACCGAGAGCGGGCGGGAGCCGACGTTCGACGAAAAGCGGCAGTGGGACGAGCAGATCGAGCTGCGGATCTCGGACTATCTGAGGCGACACCCCGAGAAGGCCAACGACCTGAACGTCTCCACGTTCAAGTTCCTGCGCCAGGCCTCGGTAGGCATGGACCAGGAGCAGATCCTCATCCTGCTCGGCGCGCCGGTGGCGGTCAGCGGCGACCAGGACCACATGCAGCAGCTCGCCCGTCGCTACTGGCCGCTGATCCAGGGCAACGCCACCGAGGTGTGGATCTACCAGCTCGGCTGGAACCTCTTCTTCGCCGGTCAGCGTCTGATCGACATCACCCAGTACGTCCCGCGCCCCTGAGCCCGGAGGCCCCATGATCCGATCGCGCCTCGTCGTCACCAAGCAGACGCCGCTCGCCCCTCGCGGCATGACCGTCGCCGAGCATCCGCGGGGCGCCGAGGTGGGCGCCGCCGTCCTCGCCCGCGGCGGCAACGCGGTGGACGCTGCCGTCGCCACCGCCTTCGCGATGACGGTGGTCGAGCCGTTCATGTCCTCCATCGCCGGCTCGGGCACGATGCTGATCCACCTGGCCCGGCGCGGCGAGACGGTCGCCCTCAACTTCAACGGCGTGGCGCCGCGCGCGGCCCACGAGACCATGTACCGGCTCATCGGCGGCGTGTCGGACGGCCTCTTCCCGTGGCCGCGCACCGAGAACGCCGCCAACGAGTACGGCCACCGCTCGGTGGCGGTGCCCGGCTCGGTGGCCGGCCTCGCGCTCGCCCTCGAGCGCTACGGCACGATGACGCTGGCCGACGTGCTGCAGCCCGCCATCGCGCTGGCGCGCGACGGCTTCGAGGCCGACTGGTACCTGGCGCTCAACCACGCCAAGTTCGAGGAGGAGCTGTCGGCGCACCCGGCGAGCGCGGCGGCGTACCTGCGTGCGGGGCGCTACAGCTACCGCCCGGCCGGCATGAACCCGGGCGACCGCGTGACCTATCCCGACCTGGCGCGCAGCCTCGCGCTCATCGCCAAGGAGGGCCCCGACGCGTTCTACCGCGGCGCGATCGCCCAGGCCCTCGTGGAGGACATGGCGGCCAACGGCGGCCTGATCCGCCGCGAGGATCTGGCCGCGTATCGCGTGCTCGTCGAGCCGCCGCTGCGCGGCCGCTACCGGGACGTCGAGCTGGCGCTCTCGCCGGGCGCCACCGGCGGCGTCACCGCGCTCGAGATCCTGAACATCCTCGGCGAGTTCCCCGCCGCCCGGGTGGGCTGGCGGACCGTCGAGGGGCTGCACCTGCGCGCCGGCGCCGTCGCCCGCGCGTTCCGGGACCGCTTCGAGCACCTCGGCGACCCCGCGATGGTCAAGGCGCCGTGTGAGCAGCTGACGTCGAAGGAGTACGCGCGTACGGTCGCCGCCGAGATCCGGCGCGGCCGGCCCGCGCGCACGCGGCCGCCGCGCGAGACGGGCGACTGCACGACGCATCTGTCGGTGGTGGACCGGCAGCGCAACATGGTCGCGCTCACGAACACCGCGGTGTCGCTCTGGGGCTCGCGCGTCGTGGTGCCCGGCACCGGCATCCTGCTCAACAACGGCATGATCTGGTTCGACCCCGAGCCGGGCAAGCCGAACTCGGTGGCCTCCGGCAAGCGCGGCCTCGTCAATATGGTGCCGGCGCTCGGCTTCCGCCGCGGCGCCCCCGCGTTCACGGTCGGCGCTCCCGGCGGGCGTGGCATCATCTCGGCGATCCCGCAGGTGATCGCCAATCTCGTGGACGCGCGCGCGAGCGCGCAGGCCGCCGTCGAGGCGCCGCGGCTGCACACCGACGGCGGCGACGTCCTCGTGAGCGCGCGGGTGGGGGACACCGCGCTCGCCGGGCTCGCCCGGCGCGGCCACCGGGTCGTGCCCAAGGAGGAGTCGTACTCCACGCTCAACTTCGCCCGCCCGGTGGCGATCTGCGTGACCCGGCGCGGGCTCGACGCCGGGCTCGAGCAGTACAGCGCCGCCGCGGCGGCTGGGCACTGAGGCGGCTTCGGCGATGGCGATCGAGCGGTTCATGCTCGTGCACGGCGCCTGGCACGGCGGCTGGTGCTGGGCCAAGGTGGGACGCCTGCTGCGCGACGCCGGCCACGAGGTCTACACGCCGACGCTCACCGGCCTCGGCGAGCGCGCGCACCTCGCCCGGCCGGAGGTGGACCTCGAGCTGCACATCCAGGACGTCGTGGCGGCGCTGGAGGCCGAGGAGCTGCGCGGGGTGACGCTGGTCGGCCACTCCTACGGCGGCATGGTCATCACCGGCGCCGCCGCGCGCGTGGCCGCCCGCCTCGCGCACCTCGTCTACCTCGACGCGTTCGTGCCCGAGCCGGGCAAGTCGGTGGTCGACTACCTCGGCCCGCGGGCCGACGCCATGCGTGAGGCGGTGCGCGCGCACGGTGAGGGGTGGAAGCTACCGCCGTTTCCCCCCGAGCGGTTCGGCGTCACCAGCCAGCGCGACACCGAGTGGCTCACCAGGCATCTGGTCGCGCAGCCGTTCCGGACGTTCGAGCAGCCGCTGCCCTCGTCGGGGGGCGAGCGGATCCGGCGCACGTACATCTACTGCTCGAAGCCGGCGACGGGCGCGTTCGACCAGCTCGCCGAGCGGCTGCGCGAGGACCGCAAGTGGACGTTCCACGACGTGAAGGCCGGGCACGACGCGATGGTGACGGCGCCCGGCGAGATCGCCAAAATCTTGATGGCCAAATAAAGGAGGCAACCATGGCGCTCGAGGAGAAGGTCATCGCATCGTGGAAGTACAAGAAGGGCGCGCTCGATGCCAAGACGGCGTTCCTCTGCTACCTGGCGGCCAACCTGGCCGCCGGCAACACCCACTGAGCCAAGCGCGACCTGGCAGGTGCCAGGGCCAGCGGGGCGAACGAGGACGAGGTGCGTGAGGCGATCTCCTTCGCGATCCGCGCCAACGCGGCGAAGGCGCACGCCGACATCCTGAAGGTCTACGCCGATGGCGGAAGTTAGCCTCACCGCGGCGTTCTCCACCGTCCCCACCGGCGACGCCGAGGCGATCAAGCGGCTGCTGGTGGAGACGGTCGAGCAGATCGCGCGCGACGACGCGACGTTCACCCGGGCCAAGCTCGTCTTCACCGAGTCCGACGAGCGCTGCGGACTCACCGCCGAGCTGGACGGCGTCAAGAAGGAGGGCGTGCCGCTTCCCCTCGATCTCGACACGCTGGAGGACGCGCAGACCTCGGCGGGCGCCCGCGCCCAGCTCAAGGAGGCGCTGCGCCTGTACTTCCGCCGGGTGCAGGGGAAGTGACCGACG
>JBGQFW010000144.1:0-9040 GCA_041497115.1 Methylomirabilia bacterium | reverse complement strand
TCGTGGCCACCGCCTGCCCGTTCTGCCTGGCCATGGTGGATCTCGGCCGCAAGGTGAAGGAGGCGGAGGAGCGGCTGGCGGTCAAGGACGTCAGCGAGCTGGTCGCCGAGAGCCTGGAGTAGTGAGGGAGCTGCTGCGCGCGCTCCCCGACCTCGGCCGCATGCTCGTGCGGCTCGTGGGCGATCCCGTCCTGCCGCGCGCCGCCAAGCTCGCCGTCGCCGCCGCGCTCGTCTACCTGGCGAGCCCGGTGGACCTCATCCCCGACTTCATCCCGGTCGTCGGCTACCTCGACGATGTGCTGGTCGCCGCGCTGGTCGTGGACGGCCTGCTGAACTGGGTGGACCGGGCGCTGGTCGTCAAGTACTGGCCGGGCACGCCGGCGTCGCTCGACCGTGTCGCCCACGCCGCCCGCCTGCTGGCTTTCTGGGTGCCGCGCCGTCTCAAGGCACGCATCTTCGCGCCGCGCTGACCATGCGCCCCGAGTACGCCGACCTGATCCGCCGCCGCCTGGAGGTGCCGCTCGTCGAGGGGCCCGACAAGACGGCGACGCTCGAGGACGCGCTGCGCCGCGCGATCGCGCCGGGCCAGACGATCTACGCCGGCGCCGCCCACGGCCGGCCGAGCGCGCTGCTGCGCGAGCTCACCCGGCAGTGGTGGGGCCGCCGCCCGGGGTGGACGCTGGCGCTCACCGGGCTGGGCTCGCCGACCACCGCGCTCGTCACCGGCGGCCTCGTCGAGCGGGTGATCACGACCTTCATCGGCGAGGGGTACCCGTATCCCACGCCGCAGCCGCTGCTCGCCGCCGCCGTGCTGGAGGGGCGACTGCGCGTGCAGAACTGGTCCATGCTGACCCTGCCGCTGCGCGTGCTGGCCGGCGCGATGGGGGTGCCGTTCCTGCCGACGCGCTCGCTGCTGGGCTCCTCGATGGAAGAGGACAACGCGCGCGACGGCGACTTCCTGGCGGCCGACGATCCCTTCGGCGGCGGCGGCCGCGTCGGCTTCGTCAAGGCGCTCACGCCGGACGTCGCGCTGTTCCACGCGTGGGCGGCGGACCGGGCGGGCAACGTGCTGACGGCGGCCCCGCTGAACGAGAACTTCTACGCGGCGATGGCCGCCCGTCGCGGCGCGGTCGTCAGCGTCGAGAAGATCGTCTCCACCGAGTTCATCCGCCGCCACGCGCCGCTGGTGCGGCTGCCCGGCCAGTACGTCAGCGCCGTCGTCGAGGCGCCCTACGGCTCGCACCCGGGCGGGATGTACGGGATGAGCGTGCCCGAGCTGGAAGGCTACGCGGAAGATCCCGAGTTCATCCTCGAGCTGCGCCGCGCCTTCCGCACCGCCGACGGCGCCGAGGCGTGGATCCGCGAGTGGATGCTGGAGGTCCCCGATCAGGCCGCCTACGTCGCCAAGCTCGGCTACCGGCGGGTGATGGAGATCAAGGGGCGCGCCCACACCGACGCGTGGGTCGCCGAGCTCGAGATGCTGCAGGACGGCCTCGGCCCCGACGACCGCGTGAACGCCGGCGAGCGCATGGTGGTGACGGCCGCGCGCCTGCTGGCCGACAAGGTGCGCCGCCACGGCTACCGCAGCTTCCTGGCCGGCGTGGGGAACTCCAACCTGGCCGCCTGGCTGGCCGCCTACCAGCTCAAGGCCGCCGGCGAGGACGTGGAGGTGATGGCGGAGACCGGCATGGTCGGGTACCTGCCGCGACCGGCCGAGCCGTTCGTCTTCTCGTTCCGCAATTTTCCCTCGTCCAAGATGCTCACCGACATCCTGCACGTCATGGGCATCTTCATGGGCGGCGCCCACAACCGCTGCCTCGGCTCGCTGGCGGCCGGCCAGATCGACAAGCACGGCAACATCAACTCCACGCTGATCCCCGGCCGCCAGTACATCACCGGCTCCGGCGGCGCCAACGACATCGCGTCCTCCGCCCGCGAGGTGGTCGTCACGCTGGCCCAGTCGCCGCGGCGCTTCGTGGACAAGGTGCCGTACGTCACCGCGCCCGGCCGGCGCGTGACGACGGTGGTGTCGGACCTCGGCGTCTACGCCAAGTCCGACGAGCACGGCGAGCTCGTGCTGGTGGCGGTGCCCGACGGGCGCCCCGAGGCGGAGGCGGTCGCCGCCGCGCGCGCCGCCTGCGGCTGGGAGCTGAAGGTCGCCCCGGCGCTCGCGCGCACGACGGCGCCGACCCCGGAGGAGGTGCGGCTGGTGCGCCTGTTCGATCCGCGCCGGTACTTCCTGGGCGACCTCTGACCGCGCCGCGCGGTATCCTAGGCCGCGGAGGAACCGCACCATGGGGCGAGGGTTCGAGAAGGTCGTGCGCTCGGTCGAGCAGCTGCGCTCGGTGCTGGGACATCCGAGCGAGCGGGCGGTGGGCAAGGAGCGGCCGCGGCTGGACGAGCACTGCCGGGCCTTCATCGCGCACTCGCCGTTCCTGCTGCTGGCCACCTCCGGCGGGTCCGGCCGCTGCGACGTGTCGCCCAAGGGCGATGCGCCGGGGTTCGTGAAGGTCCTCGACGAGAGCCATCTGGCCATCCCCGATCGGCCCGGCAACAACCGGCTGGACGGCATGCGCAACATCCTGGACAACCCCCACGTCGGCCTGATCTTCCTGATCCCGGGGCGCGAGGACACCCTGCGCGTGAACGGCCGGGCGTGCATCGTCGAGGACGACGCGATCCTCGACGCGATGGCCGTCCAGGGCAAGCGCCCGCCCTTCGCCATCGGCGTGGAGGTCGAGGAGGTGTTCATGCACTGCCCGCGCGCGTTCATGCGCGCGGGGCTGTGGAAGCCGGAGCGCTGGCCGGACGCCGCCGCCGTGCCGTCCATGGCCGCGATGCTCTGGGACCAGCTGCCGAAGAAGCCGGACTTCCCGAGCGTCGAGGCGTACGCCGAGGACCAGCACACGCGGTTGCAGACCCTCTACTGACGATGAAGCGCATCCTGGCGGTCGACGACGAGCAGGAGCTGCTCGACGTCGTGCGCGAGTACTTCGAGGGGCGGTACGAGCTCGTCACCGCCACCTCCGGCGCCGTCGCGCTCGAGGCGTTCTGCGCCCGCCGCCCGGACGTCGTCTTCCTCGACATCAACATGCCGGGCATGACGGGCATCGAGGTCCTCAAGGCCTGCCGCGCGCTCGACGCGACGGTGCCCATCATCATGGTGACGGTCAGCACTGAGGTCGCGATCGCCGAGCAGTGCATGCGCGAGGGCGCGTTCGCGTTCGTGCCCAAGCCGTTCGACCTCAACTACATGGACCACATGGCCGCCGTCGCGGCGGACCAGTCCCGCCGGCGGGGCTGAGCGCCGGGGGAGGAGCCCGTGAGCGCGCGGACCGCGTCGATCACGCTGAACGGCCGGGTCTACCGGTGGCCCGAGCGGCCGGTCGTCGTGGTGTGCGTGGACGGCTGCGAGCCCGACTACATCACGCGCGCGGTGGAGGCGGGGGCGGCGCCGTTCCTCGCCGCGATGGCCACGCGCGGGACCTCGCGCGTCGTGGACGCGGTGGTGCCGACCTTCACCAACCCCAACAACCTGTCCATCGTCACCGGGGCGCCGCCGGCGGTGCACGGCATCTCGGGCAACTATTTCTACGATGCCGACGCCGATGCCGAGGTGATGATGAACGACCCGAAGTACCTGCGCTCCGACACGCTGCCGGCGGCGTTCGCGCGGGCCGGCGCCTCGGTGGCGGTCGTCACCGCCAAGGACAAGCTGCGCCGCCTGCTCGGTCACGGGCTGTCGGGCGTCTGCTTCTCCGCGGAGAAGGCCGATCAGACGACGAAGGACGAGCACGGCATCGACGGCGCGCTGGCGTTCGTCGGGCGGCCGCCGCCCTCGGTGTACAGCGCGGCGCTGAGCGAGTTCGTCTTCGCCGCCGGTGTCAAGCTCATGGAGTCGGCGCGGCCGGACGTCATGTACCTGTCCACCACCGACTACGTCCAGCACAAGCACGCCCCCGGCACCGCCGAGGCCGACGCGTTCTACCGGATGATGGACGGCTACCTGGCCCGGCTCGACGCGCTCGGCGCCACCATCGCGCTCACCGCCGATCACGGCATGAACGCCAAGACCGACGCCGCCGGCGCGCCGCAGGTGGTCTATCTGCAAGACACGCTCGACCCGTGGCTCGGCGCCGGCCGCGCGCGCGTGATCCTGCCGATCACCGATCCCTACGTCGTCCACCACGGCGCGCTCGGCTCTTACGCGACCGTCCACCTGCCGGCGGGTGCCGACGCGGCCGGCGTGGCCCGCCGCCTCGGCGCGCTCGGCGGGATCGAGGCGGTGCTGCACCGCGACGAGGCGTGCACGCGGTTCGAGCTGCCGCCCGACCGCGTGGGCGACCTGGTGGTGCTGGCCCTGCGCCACTGGACCCTCGGCACCGCCCGGGCGCGCCACGATCTCTCGGGCCTCGACGCGCCGCTGCGCTCCCACGGCGGGCTCAGCGAGCAGCGGGTGCCGCTGCTGCTCAACCGCCGCACGACCGGGCTGGCGCCCGACGCGCGGCTGCGCAACTTCGACGCGTTCGCCGTGGCCCTCAACCACGCGGTCTAGGGACGGGGCGCGCCGTCTGAGCGGCGTTCGGTGAGCGCGACCGCGCTCCTGCTGGTCGTGTGCGCGGCCGGCCTGCACGCGGGCTGGAACGCGCTGGCCAAGCGCGGCGGCGATCCGATCGCGTTCCTGTGGTGCGCCACGTTCGCCTCGACCGTCCTCGTCGCGCCGCTCGGCGTCTGGCAGCTCGCCGCCCACGGCTTCCCGGTGGCGGCGCTGCCCTTCGTGATCGCCACCATCCTCGTGCACGTGCTCTACTTCTACGCGCTCGGCCGGTCCTACGCGTCGGGCGCCTACTCGCTCGTCTACCCGGTGGCGCGCGGCCTCGGCGTGGCGCTGGTGCCGGTGATCGCGCTGGTCGTCTTCGACGAGCGCCTCTCACCGGTAGGCACGGCCGGCGTCGTCCTGGTGGTGGCGGGCATCGCCGCCCTGCACCTGCTGCCCGGGCGGCCGGCCGCCGCCGCGACGGTCGGCCTCGGCCACGGCCTGCGGTGGCCGGTGCTCACCGGGCTGACGATCGCGACCTACTCGCTGGTGGACAAGGCCGGCGTGGGCCACCTCAACCCGGTGCCGTACATCATGCTGATGGAGGCCGGCTGCGCGCTGCTGGGGCTGCCGCTGCTGGTGACCCGGCGCGACGCCGTGCGGCGCGAGCTGCGCGGCTGGCGCATGGTCGTGCTCGCCGGCGTGATGAGCACGCTCGCCTACACGCTGGTGCTCTTCGCCTTCCGCATGTCGAAGACGGGCTACGTCGTCGCCGCGCGCGAGCTCAGCATCGTGCTGTCGGCGATCATCGGGTCCTTCTGGCTGCGCGAGGGACGCCTCGGCCCGCGCCTCGCCGGCGCGGCGATCGTCCTCGCCGGCGTCGTCTGCATCGCGCTCGCTCGCTAGCGGGACGTGCAGGCGAAGGGGGGCCGGCGGTGAACCGGCCCCCGGTCTCCTGACCCCGGTGGCGGATCGGCGGGCGACGCGAAGCCTACCGCCGCGCGGTCGTCGGCGGCACGATCCCGTTCATCCGCAGATAGACCACGAGCTGCCCGTGGTGGTTGCGGATCTGGTACAGCGGGCCCTGCCAGAACGTGGCGCGGGTGACCGTGCGGTCGCCGAACGGGAACTTCACGGGCTCGAGGAGCTGGGCATCGGTCAGCGGCGTGATGATCTCCTGCGCGCCCTGGAACGTCTTCTTCAGCAGCCCGACGATTTCGGGCTTCGCCATCGCGCCGTGATGGGCGGCGTCCGTCTTGACGCCCTTGGCGCTGTCGATGAAGCGCTGGGTGATGCCGGCGACGTGGACGAGCTGGTCACCGAAGCTCGAGACCTCGGGCGTCGGCTTGAAACCGTACTTCTCGGCGGGCATCACTTCCGCGACGTCGAGGATTTCGGTGGCGGCGCGCTGGAAGCTCGCCGCAAGCTCCTTGGCCAGGCTCGGCGCCGGCGTCTGGGCCGAGAGCAACGAGGGCACGGCGGCTGCGACGACGGCAAAGAACATCACGCACGCGTAGGTCAGGGTTTTCATGATCGCCTCCCGGCGAGACTCGATTCTACAGCGTTTACTCCTGGTCGAGGTGACTGAACCCACGCGCGCGGGCGGCCGGCGTCAGCGGCACAACCGGCGGTAAAGCGCTTCGTAGCGCGGCACGATGACCTCGGCGGAGAATCGCTCGCGCGCGCGCGTCTGCGCGGCGCGTCCGAGGGCATGGCGTCGCGCCTCGTCGTGGATCAGGGCCTCCAGCGCCCCGGCGAGCGCGGCGACGTCGCCGGCCGGCACGAGCAGGGCGCTCTCGTTGTCCTCCACCACCTCCGGGATACCGCCCACGCGCGTGGAGACGCTCGGGCAGCCGAAGCACATGGCTTCGAGGATGCTGAGGCAGAAGCTCTCGGCGTCGGAGGTATAGAGGCCGACGTCGGCGATTTGAAGATAGTCCTCGATCGCGTGGACCTTCTCGCGGACGATCACACGATCGGCCACGCCGAGGCGTCGCACATCGCCGGCGAACGGCGCGAACGGCTCGCCGGCCAGGATGAGGAGCTTGAAGGCCTCGCGCGGGCGCACGCGCGCGATGGTCTCCAGCAGGACGTCGATGCGCTTGCCGTGGCGCAGGTTGGAGGAGTGCACCACGAGGACTTCGTCGCCGAGGCCGAGCTCGCGGCGAACGACCTCGGGCGAGCGGCTGGGCGGGCGCGGCGCGAAGAAGTTGTGGATGACCTCGATCGGGCCGTCGAAGTCGAGCACACGCTGGGTTTCGCGCTTGAGCGACTCGGAGACGGCGGTGACCGCGTCCGACGAGGCCAGCGCGTGCTTGATGGCGGGCGCGTAGCCGGCGTCGCGGCCGAGCAGCGTCGTGTCGGTGCCGTGCAGTGTCGTGACGACGCGGGGCTGCCGGTCGGGCGGGAGCATCGCGCGCGCGAGGATCGCGGCGGTGGCGTGAGGCACGGCGTAGTGGACGTGGAGCACGTCGAGGCGATGGTCGTGGCTGACCTGGGCCATGCGCACGGAGAGCGGCAGGGTGTAGTCGGGGAACCGGAACAGCTCGTACTCGTTGATCGCGACCGGATGGAAGTGCAGGCGCGGTGCGTCCGAGGGCAGGCGGAACGGACGCTCGTAGGCGATGAAGTGCACGTCGTGCCCGCGCGCCGCCAGGTCCTCGCCGAGCGCGGTCGCCAGCACGCCGCTGCCGCCGACCGACGGGTAGCACGTGATCCCAATGCGCAGTGTGTCGGCAGCCATCTCAGAGACCGTGCGCACCGGCGAGCAGCATGTCAGCCGGAGAGCTCCGTGAACGCTTCATCCGATCGCTCGATTTCCTCCCGTCGCACGTACGCGATCTCTGGCGCGTCCTCCGGCCGAAGATACACCTGCTCGCCAGCGCCCGTCACGTAGTGCGTGCAATGGATCACCGACTGCATCCACGGCAGCCGCGAGTCCCGCGCCGGGCTGATCTGCTGCTTTTGGAAGCCGGAGGCCGTCGCCGGCAGCGCGACGAACGAATCGCCGCCCTCGTGCAGGTACAGACCGCCGTCGCGCGCGCGTGCGCGCACGATCTCACCCTCGTACGGCACGTCAACGAAGAAGTCGTCCACGCCGCACGCGTGGCGCCGCACCTCCGGATCGCTCGAGCGCACGACGTCCATGCCGTCGAGCAGGCCCATCCCGCGGTACACCTCGAGACAGAAGTCGGCGACCGTCTCCGCCGACGTCTTGCGGAACAGGTCGATGAGAGGGTGGTCCACGTAGTTCGTGAGCTGTCCCAGCGTCCTCGCGTACCAGTCGCCGGCTATGCGCTTGGCGTAGAGTGGGGAGAACTTGCGCTGGAGTTTGCTGGCGACGGCAAAGTTCAGGGACGCGCGCCGGCCCGTCGCGCGATGGCGCAGGATCGTGCGTGTCTCGCGCGGATCGTGATCGCTGTCGTGGCAGAAGTACACGACGTGCCCGCCGATCTCCGCTTGCAGGCGCCGCGCGGTCCGGATCTTGGCCACGAGAAAGCGCCGGGGGAAGAAGCCGCAGGGCTGCTGGCCGAACGCGATGACTGGCTCCGCGCTCATCCGGCGCGGCCCTCGTCCGCGCGAGCGCGCGGCGGCAGGACCGCCTGCAGGACGACGCTGAAGGCGATGCACGCGGCGCAGCCGATGAGGTTGTACCAGAGGTAGCCGATATTGAGCGAGAAGTACATTGCGATCACGAGGGATTGCGCGGCCGCGGCCGCGAAGAACACCGCGCTGCCGCCGACGCGACGGAGAAAGAACGCGACCAGGAAAAGGCCGAGGAGGACGCCGTAGAAGATCGACCCGAGGATGTTGATGGCTTCGATGAGGTTCTCCGCGAACCCGGCGAAGAGCGCGAATGCCACCGCGACGACACCCCACAGCGCCGTGAAGCGCCGCGCGACGCGCACGTTGCGCGCCTCGTCGGCGGCGGCGAGCGGGCGAAGATGACGCCAGAAGTCGATCGTCGTCGTGGTAGCGAGCGCGGCGAGCTCGGAGGCCTTCGACGACAACGCCGCCGCGAACATCACCGCCACCAGCAGGCCCACCGCCCCGTGCGGCAGCTGCGTCAGGATGAAGGTGATGAAGACGTAGTCGGAGTCCTTGGTCTTGGCGCGCGGGTCGGCGGCCACGAGGGCGGCCCTGGCCTCGTCGCGGATCGCGTGGGCGCGATAGCTGGCCGCGAGCATGGCGGTCCGCGCGCTCGCTTCCCGCGGGGTGTCGTCTGACGCGCGGGCCTGGAGCCACGCGCGAATCGCGGACCGGCTTTGCGCGACGGCGCTGGCGTACTGCACCTCGATGACGCGGAACCGGCCGTCCTGCGCGTGGCGGCGCCACTCCGCCTGGTTGAAGAAGACCGGGTGCGGCGCGAACTGGTAGAAGACGAACAGGAGCGCGCCCAGCAACAGGATGGCGAACTGCATCGGAATCTTCAGCACGGCGTTGAACATCAGGCCCAGGCGGCCCTCGCGCAGAGAGGCGCCGCCGATGTAGCGCTGCACCTGCG
>JBGQFW010000143.1:0-9210 GCA_041497115.1 Methylomirabilia bacterium | reverse complement strand
GGCGCGGTCCTGCGCCGCGTGCGGGGGCTGGCGTGGTTCCGCAACGAGCACGACGAGCAGCCGGCGGCGCCGCTCGCCGATCTCACCCCCCAGCAGCTCGCCGAGCTGGCCGACGAGCTCCTGCGCACGCGCGACGGCCAGATCGTCCTCGGCCGCGCGGTGCCCGCCGAGGAGGCGGCGCGCTGGACGGAGGCGCAGTACCGCACCGCCGCGCTCGAGACGTTCCGGATGCTGGCGCCGCTGTATCGCCTGCGCTCGTGACCGGCCCGCGGGCCGACGCGGGCGCCGTCATCTTCGACATGGACGGCGTCCTCATCGATTCCGGCGCCCACCACCGCGACGCGTGGCGGCTGCTGCTCGGCGACATCGGCGTGGCGCCGCCGCCCGACTACTGGCGGCTCACGATCGGCCGCCCCGCCGAGGAGGCGGTGCCGCTGCTGCTCGGCCGCGCGGTCGAGCGCGCGGAGGTGGTCGCGCTGGCGCAGCGCAAGCGCGAGCTCTACACGCAGCTCGCCGCCCGCGGCATGGTGGCGATCGGGGGCGCGCCGGCGTTCGTGGAGACGCTGGCGAGCCAGGCGGTGCCGCGGGCGGTCGGCACGTCGGCCTCCCGGCGCGACGCCGAGGCGATGCTGACCGAGGTCGGCTTGCGCCGCCACTTCGAGGTCATCGTCACCGCCGAGGACGTGCAGTGGGGCAAGCCCAACCCCGAGGTGTACCTCAAGGCGGCCGAGGGGCTCGGGCGGCCGCCCAAGACGTGCCTCGTCTTCGAGGACTCGCTGGTGGGCGTGCACGCCGCCCGTAACGCCGGCATGCGCGTGATCGGCGTCACCTCGTCCCACACCGGCCGCGAGCTGCTCACCGCCGGCGCCGAGCGCGCCATCGCCGACTTCCAGGGGTTCGCATGGCCCGTGTGAGCGCGCCCGACTTCTGGGAGGGGCTCTACGCGACCGGCGGCGACGGCTGGGAGCTGGGGCGGGCGGCGCCGCCGCTCGTCGACTTCGTCGAGACGACGCCGCCGCCGCCCGGCCGGGTGGCGGTGGTCGGCTGCGGGCGCGGCCACGACGCGCGCTTCCTGGCGCGCCACGGCTACGCAGTGACCGGCTTCGACTTCTCGCCGGCGGCGGTGACGGCGGCGCGGGCGCTGGCGCGCCGCGAGGGCGTGAACGCGCGCTTCGAGCAGCGCGATCTCTTCACGCTGGGGCGCGAGTACGCGTACGCCTTCGACGGGGCGTGGGAGTACACGTGCTTCTGCGCCATCGATCCCCTGCGCCGGGCCGAGTACGTCCGCGTGATGGACGCCATCGTGCGGCCGGGCGGCTGGCTGCTCGCCTGCTTCTTCCCGCTGCGCGCGCTGACGGCGGGCCCGCCGTTCCGCGTCACGCCCGCCGAGGTGCGCCGCCTGTTCGGCCCGACCTTCCACCTCGAGCGGGTGTTCGCGCCGCTGCGCTCGGCGCGCGGCCGCCAGGGGCGGGAGTGGATGGTGCTGGCACGCCACGTCGGACGACTGTGATACCCTACTGCCCACTTTCCGGCCGAGGAGGCTTCCCCATGAAGGTGACCCGCGTCGTCCTCGTGCTCGCGCTCGCGCTCGCCGTGGGGCTGTCGGCCTCCGGCGCCACGCCGGCGGCGGCGCAGGGGCAGACCATCAAGATCGGCGTGCTCTTCGACCACACCGGTCCCTTCGCGGCCGGCGGCTCGCTCAACTGCTGGCGCGGCGCCAAGATGGCGATCGACCTCGTCAACGAGCGGGGCGGCGTGCTCGGCAAGTACAAGGTCGTGCAGGTGGATGGCGACGGCCAGTCCAAGGCCGAGATCGCCATCAACGAGGCCGAGCGGCTGCTCAACGCAGAGAAGGTGGACATCCTGGCCGGCATCTACTCCTCCGCCCACGCGGTGCCGCTGGCCGAGAAGGTGGACAAGCAGAAGAAGTTCCTCTGGATCACCACCGCCATCTCGTCCAAGGTCTTCGACGGCCGCAATCTCCAGTACACGTTCCGCCCGCAGGCGACCGGCGACCAGTTCGGCGCGCTGTCCGTCGCCTACGTGGCCGAGTACGCGAAGTCCAAGCTGGGCAAGGACGCCAAGGATCTGAGATTGGCCATCATCCACGAGGACGGCGCCTACGGCACCGACGTCGCCGCCGGCAGCGAGGCCAAGGCCAAGGAGCTGGGGCTCAACGTCGTCCTCAAGGAAGGCTACTCGATCAACGCCCCCGATCTCTCGTCGCTGGTGACCAAGCTGCGCTCGCAGCGGCCCGACGTTCTGCTGCACACCGGCTACAACCCGGACATCGCGCTGTTCCTGCGCCAGGCGCGCGAGCAGGGGCTGCGGCTGCGCGCCTACATCGGCCACGGCGCCGGCCACAGCCAGATCGACAAGCTCAAGGAGGCGTTCGGCGCCAAGGAGATCGAGGGGTTCCACACGGTGGACCCGATCGCCTCGCAGCTCCTCGACCCCCGCAAGCTCAAGCCCGGCGTCGGCGAGATGACGGCGGAGATGGTGCGCCGCTACAAGGCGCAGTTCGACAAGGACGTGGTGGACCGCGCCATCGCGCCGCACGTCTCGATGGGCTTCAACAACATGTGGATCCTCCTCAACGACGTGCTGCCGCGCGCCATCCAGAAGCACGGCGGCTTCGGCCCCGACGCGCTGGCCATGGCGGCGCGCGAGACCGACATCCCCGAGGGCGGGACGATGCAGGGCTACGGCGTGAAGTTCTACCCGCCCGGTCATCGCTTCGCCGGCCAGAACGAGCGCGCCTTCCCGGCCGTCTTCGAGATCATCGAGGGCAAGTTCGAGCTCGTCTATCCCAAGACCGTCGCGACCGCGGCGCCGCTCCTCCCGCTCCCGGCCTCGTCGCCGCTGGCGGCGAAGTAGAGACCGCCCAGGGGGCCGCGGGCGCGGCCCCCTGGCTCGTCCCGCCTCGATGCTGACCGTCGCCGGCCTGACGAAGCGGTTCGGGGGCTTCACGGCGCTCAACGATGTGTCGTTCACGGTGACCGCCGGCGAGATCCTCGGGCTCATCGGGCCGAACGGGTCGGGCAAGACCACCGCGTTCAACTGCATCTCGGGGGCGCTGCGGCCGTCGGCGGGCTCGATCCGCCTCGATGGGCGCGAGCTCGGCGGCCTCACGCCGGACGCCGTCTGCCACCTGGGCGTCGCGCGCACCTTCCAGATCCCCCGCCCGTTCCGCAAGCTGTCGATCGTCGAGAACGTCGCGGTCGCCGCGCACTACGGGGCGCGTGATCGCAGCAACGAGCGCGAGGCGCGCCGCCGCGCCGTCCAGATCCTCGACCTGGTCGGCCTGCCGACCGACGCGGCGGCGTCGCCGGCGCTGCTGGGCGCGGGCGGGCTGAAGAAGCTCGAGCTGGCGCGCGCGCTGGCCACCGAGCCGCGCCTCCTCCTCGCCGACGAGAGCCTGGGCGGCCTCGATCACGCCGAGATGGCCGGCGCCGCCGAGATGCTGCGCCGGGTGCGGGGCGAGCTCGAGGTGACGATCGTCTGGGTCGAGCACATCATGGCCACGCTCATGCGCGTGGTGGACCGCGTGGTGGTGCTCGACCACGGCGAGAAGATCGCCGAGGGACGGCCGCGCGAGGTGGCCGAGGACCCGCGCGTGATCGAGGCCTACCTCGGCGAGAAGATCGTGCTGGCGTGAGCCTGCTCGAGCTCGCCGGCGTCACCGCGGGGTACGGCCAGTTCACCGCGCTGTGGGATGTCGCCCTGCGCGTGGAGCGCGGCGAGGCGGTGGCCGTCGTCGGCCCCAACGGCAGCGGCAAGACGACGCTGCTGCGCGTGATCTCCGGCGTGCTGCCGGTGCGCGCCGGCACGCTGACCTTCGACGGCGCCGCGCTGGCCGGCCGGCCCGCCCACGCGATCGTCGCCCACGGCATCGCCCACGTCCCCGAGGGGCGCCGGCTCTTCCCCACCCTCACCGTCGTCGAGAATCTGAAGATGGGCGCCTGGCTCCCCGCCGCCCGGCGCGAGTACGCGCGCAGCCTCGAGCGCGTGTTCGCGCTGTTCCCCGCGCTCGCCGAGCGGCGCGGCCAGCGGGCGGGCAGCCTGTCGGGCGGCGAGCAGCAGATGCTGGCCCTCGGGCGCGCGCTGATGTCGCGGCCGCGGCTGATCCTGCTCGACGAGCCCTCGATGGGGCTGGCGCCGGTGATGGTGCTGCGGCTGTTCGACCTGATCCGCCGCATTCGCGAGGAGGGTTACACCATCCTGGTCGTCGAGCAGAACGTCCGGCAGGTCCTCAAGCTGGTGGACCGCGCCTACCTGCTCGAGGTGGGGCGCATCCGCATGGAGGGGCGGGCCGCCGACCTCGGCGAGCAGGACTTCGTGCGCAAGGCGTACGTCGGGCTGTGATCGACCCGATCTTCCTCGCCGAGGCCGCCATCAACGGCGTCCTGCTGGGCGGCATCCTCGCGCTGCTCGCGCTCGGGCTCAACCTGATCTTCGGCGTCATCGACATCGTGTGGATCGCGTACGTGGACCTCGTGATGCTCTGCATGTACCTGGTGTACTTCCTCGTGCAGGTCTACGGCTGGCCGGTGTGGGCGGGCGGCCTCGCCGGCGTCGCCTTCGGCGCGCTGCTCGGCGTCGCCGTGCACTTGCTGATCATCTCCCCGATCCTCGGCACCGCCCCGGTGAACCAGCTCCTCGCCACCGGCGGCCTGCTCTTCTTCCTCCAGTCGCTCGCCACGTTCCTGTGGACGACCGACCACCGGTCGGTGCGCCTGTCGCTGCCGAGCTGGGAGGTGGCGGGCATCTTCATCCCCCTCACGCGCCTCATCCCGTTCGCCATCTCGATCGTGGCGGTGATCGGCCTCTACCTCTTCCTCACCCGCACCTTCGTCGGCACCGCGATCCGCGCGGTCTCCCAGGACCGCGAGGCGATGGCGCTGATGGGCGCCGACCCGCAGCGGATCTACATCGTGACCTCGGCGGTCGGCGGGCTGATGGCCGGGCTGGCCGGCGCGCTGCTGATCTTCCAGTACTCCGTCCATCCGTTCTTCGGCGGGCAGTTCGGGCCGCTGACGTTCATGATCTGCGTGCTGGGCGGCCTCGGCAACATGGTGGGCGCCTTCGTGGCCTCGTTCATCATGAGCGAGATCATCTCGATCGCCGGCGTCGTGTGGTCCACCGAGATGGGCTACGTCATCGCCTTCGTCGTCTTCATCGTGATGATCTTCGCGCGGCCGGGCGGCATCCTGGCCCGCCGCGGCTGAGCCGGGCCGTGCGCCGCGCGCTCGCCGCCGCCGCCGTGCTCCTGCTGGGGCTGGTGCCGTTCGTCCCGATGGCCGGCATGAAGCAGTACGTCCTGCACGTGCTGATCCAGATCCTGATCTGGTCGTTCATCGGCGGCGCGTGGTCGCTGATGGGGCGCTTCGGCCTCGTCTCGCTCGGCCATGGCGCCTTCCTCGGCGTGGGCGCCTACGCGACCGTGCTGCTGTGGAACGCCTGGGGGTGGAGCCCGTGGCTCGGGGGGGCCGCCGGCGTCGCGCTCACCGCCGGGCTGGCCGCGGTGGTGGCCTACCCGTGCTCGCGCCTCGCCGTCGTCGGCCACTATTTCGGGCTGGTGACGCTGGCCGTCGGCGAGGTGGTCCGGCTGCTGATCATCGCCGAGCGCGACTGGACCGGCGGCTCGCTCGGCGTGTCGCTGCGGCCGTCCGGCGCCGACAGCCTGGTCGCCGTGCAGTTCGCCGACAAGCGCGTCTTCTACTACGCGGCGCTCGGGCTGTGGCTGGCCGGCCTCGGGGTGTGGGCGCGGCTGGACCGCTCGATGGCGCGCTCGGCGATGGAGGCGATCGGTGAGGACGAGACGGCGGCGGCCTCGATCGGCATCCACGTGACGCGCTTCAAGATCGCCATCACCGTCCTGTCGGCGGCGCTCACCGCGGTGGGCGGCGTCGCCTACGCCCAGTACATCGCCTACGTGAACCCCGACACGCTCTCCGGCATCGGCGTGTCGCTGCGCATCGTGTTCGCGGTCGTGCTGGGCGGCATGTACTCGATGCTCGGCCCCACCGTCGGCACCGCGCTGACGATCGCGCTGTCGGAGTACCTGCGCATCGCCTTCGGCCTCAAGCTCATCGGCATGGCGGAGACGATCTACGGCTTCCTGCTGATCGTGTTCATCATCTTCCTGCCGGCCGGCATCTCCGGCGGCGTCGCCGCGCTCTTCCGGCGGCGGCCCGCGCCGGCGACCGCGCGGGCGTAGGATCGGGCCATGACAGACTTCGCGGTGTACCCCGCCAAGGAGCCCTCGAAGGCCGCCCGCGCGCTGGCCGAGCAGGTCGAGCGCGACGGGGGCCACGTCCTGGCCGTCTACCAGGAGCCGGTCGGCGAGCACTGGCAGCTCTTCTGCCTGCTGCCGCGCGCCAAGATCGTCTCCAGCCCCTACCAGCGCGACGTCTCCCCCACCCACGTCAAGCGGCTGACCGAGGCGGTGAAGCGCGTCGACCGGTTCGTCGATCCGATCCTCGTCGTGTCGCCGGAGCCGGGCGTGTACTGGACCCCCAACGGCAACCATCGCCGGGTCGCGCTCGACAAGCTCAAGGCCGACTACCTCCCCGCCATCCTGGTCGTCGAGCCGGAGGTGGCGTTCCAGGTGCTGCCGCTCAACACCGAGAAAGCCCACAACCTCAAGGAGAAGTCGCTCGAGGTGATCCGGATGTACCGGGCGCTGGCCGAGCAGCACCCGTCCTCGACGGAGGACGACTGGGCGCTGCAGCTCGAGTCGCCGCACTTCATCACGCTCGGTCTGCTCTACGAGCAGAACAAGCGCTTTGCCGGCGGGGCCTTCGCGCCGATCCTGCGCCGCGTGGACAAGTTCCTCAAGGGCGGTCTGCGCCGCGGCCTCGAGGAGCGCGGCGAGCGCGCCGAGCTGGTGCGCGCGGCCGACGAGACGCTCGCCCAGGTGGTGGCCAAGGTGAAGAAGCGCGGCATCAACCATCCCTACGTGAAGAACTATCTGCTCGCCCGCACCACGCCGCTCACCCGCGCGCGCAAGACGCTGCCCTCGTTCGAGCAGACCTTCAAGAAATTGCGGGAGAGCCTCGAGGACTTCGACGTCACCAAGGTGCGCTACGACGAGATCCAGCGGTCGTCCATCATGCTGTCGCCGGCCGCGGGGGACTGAGCCGTGGCGCGCGTGGCGCTGGTCACCGGCGGCAGCGGGGCGCTCGGCCAGGCGATCGTGCACCGCTTCCTCGCCGACGGCGCCGTCGTGTGCGTGCCGTGGATCGTGGACAAGGAGCGCGAGCGGCTGGAGGCCTCCCTCGACGCCGCCGCCCGCGAACGCGTCATGCTCGAGCGCTGCGACGTCACCGACGACGCCGCCATGGGGCGGCTGGCCGCCGCCGTCGTGGAGCGCCACCGGCGCATCGACGTGCTGGTGACGGGCGTGGGCGGCTTCGCCGGCGGCGGCCTGGTCGAGACCGACCGCGCCACCTGGGACCGCATGCTCGCCATGAACCTGACCTCTGCGTTCACCGCCGCGCGCGCCGTCGTGCCTCACATGCTGGCGGCCGGCACCGGCCGCGTCGTGATGATCGCCTCCCGGGCGGTGGTGCCGCCCGCCGGCGGGTTCATCGGCTATACCGTCGCCAAGGCGGGCGTGATCGCGCTCATGCAGGCGCTCGCGCAGGAGGTGAAGGGCGGCGGCGTGACCGTCAACGCGGTCGCGCCGAGCACGATGGACACGCCCGCCAACCGGGCCGCCATGCCCGACGTGGATCCCCGCACGTGGGTGCCGGTCACCGCGGTGGCCGACGCGGTCGCCTCCCTCGCCGCCGAGAGCGCGGGTCACGTGACCGGCACGCTCGTGCAGATCTGATGTACCCGCACCAGGCCGAGCGCCTCGGCGCCGCGCTGGCGCGCCACCGGCTCGACGCGCTCATCGCCGCCTCGCCGGCCAACGTCACCTACGTCACCGGCTTCTCGAGCCTGGCCCGGCGCGTCTACCCAACGTTAGAGTCCTACGCCGTCGTCACCCGCGAGGCCACCGCGCTCGTGGTGCCGACGATCGACCTGCTGGCGGTGCTGGAGGGCGACGTGGACCTCAACCACCTCGCGTGCCACGGCCGCTTCCACCTCGACACCGAGCAGGCGCGCGGCGAGACCGCGCGGCACTTCGCGGCGCTGGTGGCCGAGCCCGCGGCGACCGCCGGCGAGGCGCTGGTGGAGGTCCTGCGCCGGCTCGGCGTGGGCGCCGGCCGGCTCGGCCTGGACGACGCGCTGATCCCGTCGCCGGCGGCGGCGGCCGTGCGCCAGGCGCTGGGCGGCTACGCCGTCGAGTCCGCCTCCGAGGCGTTCGCCACGGCGCGGCAGGTGAAGAGCCCGTTCGAGCTGGACGCGCTCCAGCGCGCGCTGCACGTGGCCGAGGAGGCCATCAATGTGGTGCTGGCGCTGCTGGCGCCCGGCGTCACCGAGCGCGAGGCCGCCGAGGCCTTCGAGCGCGAGATCATCGCGCAGGGCGCGCGCCCGTACTGCACGATCGTCGCCTTCGGCCCCGGCTCCGCGGTGCCGGCGCCCTGGCCCACCGACCGCGCGCTGCGCGCCGGCGACCTCGTGCGCTTCGACCTCGGCTGCAGCGTGAAGGGCTATCACTCCGACGTCGCCCGCATGGCGGTGATGGGCGAGCCCACCGAGCGCCAGCAGGGCATGTTCGACGCGATCCACGCCGGCCTGGAGGCCGCCCTCGACGCCGTGCGGCCGGGCGCGAGCGGCGGCGCCGTGTTCGAGGCGGCGGTGACGGCCGCGCGCAAGGCGGGGCTGGCGCGCTTCGACCGCCATCACGTGGGCTACGGCATCGGGCTCGAGCCCGCCGAGGCGCCGCGGCTGGCGCCGGGCGGCGCCGCGCTCGAGATGGGGATGGTCCTGCGCGTGGAGACGCCGTACTACGTCGTCGGCGAGACCGGCCTCAACGTGAAGGAGACCGTCGTCGTCGCCCGCACCGGCGCGACGGCGATGAACCGCTCACACCGCGGCCTGGTGGTCCTCGACTAGCCGTCGTGCCGCGTCGCGCCATCGGGCGGGCGCATTCGTAGACGTGGCCGCACCCCCCGCGCGTCCTATCCTTCGTCATCGCGAGAACCCGACCCGGGGCCGGCCGGCCGGCGCCGGGGCTCCGCCTACTTCGGGGGGAGCGCCCGCGCGAGGAGGCGCTCGGCCTCGCCCGCCGCCAGGTCGAGGAACCACATTGCGGCG
>JBGQFW010000142.1:0-9234 GCA_041497115.1 Methylomirabilia bacterium | reverse complement strand
GTGCGGCCCCGCCGTAAGTCCCCGTCAGAACACGCGCCGAGTTCTGGCAGCCGCTTTGCTGATATTGGGTTCGCCCGAGGACCGCACGGTCCTTCGGCGGGAGGGCGTTATGGGTGGCATGACGAGACTTCTCGGGGGAGCCGCCGCGGTCGCCGCGGCAGTGACGCTGCTGCCGGCTCCGGCGCCGGCGCAGGTCGTGAGGGCCGGCGTGATCACCACGCTGCAGGGCACTGCAACGGTGGCCAGGGCCGCGGCGCCAGAGCCGGCTCCGCTCAAGTTCCGGGACGACGTCTTCGTGCGGGATCGGGTCAGCACCGGCGACGAGTCGCTCGCGCGAATCCTGCTGGGCGGCAAGGCCGTCGTCACGGTGCGCGAGCGCTCCTCGCTGACCATCAGCGAGACGGCGACCACGTCGACCATCGAGATCGCCTCCGGCAAGATCGCGCTCGCCGTCAACAAGGACCGGATGAAGCCCGGCGACCTCGTGGAGATCAGGACGCCGAACTCGGTGGCCGGGATCCGCGGCACGGTGATCATCGCGGAAGTCTCGGGGGGCACCGCGGAGGCGGCCGGCACGCCGGCGGGCGCGGTGACGTCGCGCTTCACGCTGCTGACCGGCATCGTGGACGTCTCGGTGCTGGATCCGGCCACCGGTCGCCCGACCGGGCAGCCGCTGCGGCTGAACCCGCTGCAGCAGGTCGGCATCACCGGCTTCACCCCGCCGGGCGCGGCGCGCAACATCACGCAGGGAGACGCGCGCACGATCGCCTCCGACTTCCGGGTCAACCTGCGCGACTCCAACACGGGGACCAACCAGGACATCGGCGCGCGCGAGGTGAAGAACGCCGTGAAGCTCACGGCGTCCCTGACCGACGACAAGGGCAAGGACAGCGCGCGCGGACGCACGACCGCGGTCGAAGACAAAAGCAAGAAGGGCGAGAAGCGCTCCGCGACGACCGCGGAGACGAGCGGCAAGAACCAGCAGGGCGGAAGCGACAAGAGCGACACGGCCGCGTCCGCCGGCAGCACCACCCTGGCAGACCGCGGCATCGGCGGCGCGGGCGACCTCCTCGGCGAGAACAGGGACTTCGGTACGAACCACGGCCCCGGTTCGCGCGGAGGCGGAGGTGAAAAGGGCGGCGGGGGCGGCGGCGGCGGGGGCGGCGGCGGCGGGGGCGGCGGTAGAGTCGGCGGTGACGACCTCCGTAGTCGCGATCACGACAACGATCGCGGTCGGGGGCACGGCCACCGCTAGCGTCGCGGCTCCCTGAGTGCAGCGAGAATACGGGCCTCCCGGGCAACCGGGGGGCCCGTGCTGTCTCGGGTCGTGGCGCGTGACTCGGGGCTGCCGATCGGGCATAATGCGCACGCGGCCGGAGACAGGGTGATCCAGAGCCCCACACCGGTCGCGCACGACGTCAGGAATAGCGGGTCGCTTGTCTTCTTCTGGATCTCCCAGAGTCGCGAAGCAGGCTCACAGGAGGCGCTCATGAAGGTTCTCGGCACACTGGTCGCGGGGATCGCAATGGTCGGGGCGACCACGCTCGCCCTGCCGCCAGCGGCGCAGGCCCAGGCCCCGAAGGCGGGCACGGTGACGACCCTCCAGGGCACGGCGACAGTCACGCGGGTGTCCCTCGCGGCGCCGGCGCCCCCGGCGTTGCCGCTCAAGTTTCGCGACGACGTCTTCCAGCGGGACCGGATCGCGACCGGGGACGATTCGCTCGCGCGGATCCTGCTGGGCGGCAAGGCCGTCGTGACCGTGCGCGAACGCTCGGTGCTCACGATCACGGAGACGGCCACCACGGCGACCATCGACATCACGGCCGGCAAGATCGCCCTGGCCGTGGCCAAGGACCGCCTGCGGCCCGGCGAGAGCGTGGACGTCAAGACCCCCAACGCGATCGCCGGCGTGCGTGGCACCGTTCTCATCGCCGAAGTGTTACAGACGACTGCCCAGGCCGGGGGCACGCCGCCCGGCAGCGTCACCTCGCGGTTCACCCTGCTGAGCGGCATCGTGGACGTCTCGCTGCTGGATCCCTCCACCGGGCGGGCCGGCACGTCGCGCTTCACCCTGAACCCGCTGCAGCAGATCGGCATCACCGGGTTCACGCCGCCCCCCGGCGTGCGCAACATCTCGCGCGGCGAGGGCCAGGCGCTCGCCTCCACCTACGGGGCGAAGCTGAAGGATCCGCCCAAGGGCACGCACGCGCAGGTCAGCGACCGCCAGGTCCAGCTGGCCGGAAACGCGGTCAGCGGCGGCGGCGGCGGCGGGGGGAAGGATTCGATCAACACCCTGACCCAGGGCGGCCCGGTCGGCGCCGGAGTGGGCAAGCCACCGGTGAGTGGTGACGACACCCGCAACAGCGGCAGCGGCAGCGGGTCGACCGGCGGAGGAATGGACAAGAAGCCGGTCGTCATCTGCCAGTTCTGCGAGTGCGGCCCCAGCGGCTGCGGCGCACGCTTCCGGCGATAAGCGAGCGGGACGCGGCGGGGACCGCAACGGTCCCCGCCGCGGGTCGGATCAGTACTGCCAGGTGAAGTAGATCGCCGCGTAGTTCCGGTGGTACGAGAACGAGTTGATGTTCGAGTCCGCGATCTTGTTCGTGAACTCCCCCGTCACGAAGAACGACTGATCCTTCACGAACCAGGGCAGCGGCACCTCGGCGCGCACGGTGTTCGTGTACTCCTTGTCGTTGCGCTCCCGCGAGCCCGGGGCGTCGAGGGGCAGGAACGCGTGCGCGTGGTTGTAGTCGCGGTAGTGCAGGTCGAAGTCGTAGTTGAGGCGCACGCCCTGCCACGGCAGCGTGTACTGGCCACCGAGGATGAAGCGGTGGCCCTGGTAGGTGAAGTCGCTGCCGCGGGTGTTGTCGTAGTCGTACTGGTACCCGCCCTTGATGAAGTGGCGGTCCTGGTTGAAGCGGACGAAGTGCACGATGCCGAACATGTAGTTCACCGCGTCCTGGAACTCCTCGGTCGGCAGCGGGCGCACCTCGCTGTACTCCTTCACCTCCAGGCGGGCCTGGAAGTTGGTGAGGTGCTGCGAGCTCTCGACGAGGGCCAGGTAGGTGTTGACGGAGTGGCGCTGGACGAGCCCCTTGTAGCCGAGGTCGAGGTAGTCGTAAGAGTAGTTCACGCCGGTCTGGGCCGGCATGTCGAGGAGCGAGAGGCGACGGGCGATCTTCAGGGTGCCGGCGAAGTCCTGGATGTCGAACGAGGGCAGCGTCTCGTTGTGGGTGCCGAAGAACGAGAACCCGGCCGTGCCCGTCCACGCCTCCTGCTTCAGCCAGTCGTACTCGACGCCCAGCGAGTACAGCTCGCCGAAGGTCCGCCGGTTGTTCTGGCGGGCGAGCTGCACGGCGGTGTCGTGCGCCTTCTGATTGGGCTCGGCGGCGGCGTTGTCGTCGAAGAACCCGCCGAGCTTCAGCTCGGCCCGGAACCGCCGGCTCGACTCCCGCGCGCTCGCGATCGAGCTCTTGAGGCGCTCGGCGGGGCCGGTCAGCGGCGAGGCCGCCTGGAGCTGGCCGATCTGCCCGAGCTCCGCCTCGGCCTGGGCGGGCAGCCCGAGGCGCTGCAGCGCGAGGCCCGAGTAGAGCTTGGTGAGGTCGGCGATCGTCGGGTCGCTGGTGCGACCGACCCGGAACGCCTTGAGGGCCTCCTGGTACAGGTCGCGGCGGTAGCGCAGGTAGCCGACGTAGTAGCCGAGCGAGTCGAGCGCGGGGTCGCGCGAGAACGCCTGCTCGAGGATCGGCCGCGCGCGGTCGTACTGCTCGAGGGCGAAGTACGCGAGGCCCAGCTGGTAGGCGATGGACGGCTCGGTCGGCGACTTCTCGCGCGCGCGCTCGAGGATCTTGGCCGCCTCGGCCGGCTGCTTCTTGCCCATGTAGGCCACGCCGGTGTAGTACATCGCCTCCACGTGATCGGGCTCGCGGGTAAGCGCCTCCCGCAGCAGGTCGAGGGCCTTGTCCCACTGCTTGTCCTCGATGGCCAGGGTGGCCTCCGCCACGTAGACGTCGGCGTCGCTGAGCTGGGCCGCCGCCGGCACCGGCGCCGCCACCACGGCGGCGAGCAGCGCCAGCACCACCAACCACGCCGGCACGATCTTTCGGGTCACGATCACGGCGTCGCGCTCCTTCCCTCGGGTCCGCCCGGGCGCTGGACACCCCAGCCGGCCAGCTTGACCAGCACCGTATTGCGATGCACGCCGAGCAGCCGTGCCGCCCGACTCACGTTCCATTGCACACGCTCCAGGGAGCGTAACACGTACTGGCGCTCGAATTCGTCGCAGGCTTCGCGCAGCGGCAGGGGGTCCTCCGCCAGCAAGGAGACCGTCTCCGGCATGGCGACGTCGAGCGGCACGTCGTGCAGCTGGACGACGGTGTCGCGGGCCAGCACCACCGCCCGCTGGATCACGTTCTCGAGCTCGCGGACGTTGCCCGGCCACGCGTAGCGGGTCAGCGCGTCGAGCGCGCCCACCGACACCCCCCGCACGTCGCGGTGGCACTGGCGGGCGAACTTCCGGACGAAGTGCTCGATCAAGCGCGGGATGTCGTCGCGCCGCTCGCGCAGCGGCGGAACGTGGACCGGCACCACGTTGAGGCGATAGTAGAGGTCCTCCCGGAAGGTCCGCTCGCGCACCGCCTGGCGCAGATTGATGTTCGTGGCGGCCAGCACGCGCACGTCCACCGCCACCGGCCGGCTCCCGCCCAGCCGCTCGATCTCCCGCTCCTGCAGCACGCGCAGGAGGCGGGACTGCAGCTCGAGCCGCAGCGAACCGATCTCGTCGAGGAAGATCGTGCCGCCGTGGGCGAGCTCGAACCGGCCGAGCCGGCGGGCGTGGGCGCCGGTGAAGGCGCCCTTCTCGTGCCCGAACAGCTCGGACTCGATCAGCGTGTCGGGGATGGCGGCCACGTTCACCGCCACGAACGGATGCCCGTGACGGTCGCTGCGCTGGTGGATCGCGCGCGCCACCAGCTCCTTGCCGGTCCCGCTCTCGCCGGTGATCAGCACGGTGGTCGGCGTGTCGGCGATCCGGGTGAGGAGCTGGTAGATGCGCACCATCTCGGGATGGCGACCCACCAGCCCCTCGAAGCCGTCGGGCGTGTCCAGGCCGGCCGGCGCGAGGGCCGCCTGCAGGCCGAGGACCTGGCGCTCGAGCGCCCGCTTCTCCAGCGCGCGCTCGACCAGCATGAGGATGTCGTCCACGTCGAACGGCTTGGTGATGTAGTCGTAGGCGCCGCGCTTGAGCGCCTCCACGGCCGTGCGCACGTCGTGCACCGCGGTGGCCAGCACCACGACCGTCGAGGGATCGGCCGCCTTCACCCGCGGCAGCACGTCGATGCCCGGCTCTCCCGGCATCCGCTGGTCGAGCATCACGAGGTCCACGTCGCGGGTGCGCAGGAGGTCGAGCGCGGCGGCGCCCGTCTCCGCCTCCAGGACCTCGCACCGGCCCTCCAGGATCGCGCGGATCGACGCGCGCACGCCTTCCTCGTCGTCCACGACGAGGACGGTGCCGCGCCGCGAGAGGGTCGCCGGCTCGAGCAGCTCGGCCGCGGTCACGGGCGCGCCTCGCGCTGGAGCACCAGGTACTGGTTGTGGCCGCCGGGTCCCGGGCGGTGCGCCCAGACGAGCACCGGGCGGCCGGCCGGCACCGCGGCCAGCGCCCGCTGCAGGTCGGGGGCGTCGCGCACCGGCTGGCGGTCCACCTCGAGGAGGACGTCGCCGCGGCGCAACCCGGCGCGGTCGGCCGGCCCGCCGCTGGCCACGTCGGTCACCAGCAGCCCCTCGGTGAACGGCAGGCCGAGTCGCTCGGCGGCGTCGGGCGACAGCGGCTCCGCCTGGAGCCCGAACCCTTGCGCCGCGGGCGGCGCGGGGGCCGCGGCCGGCTCCTCGGCGGGCATCTCGCCGACCTTCACGGTGAGCTTCCTGGCCACGCGGTCACGGATGACGCTGACCCCGACGCTCTGCCCGGGGGTGACGTCGGCGGCGCGTCGCTGCAGGTCCGGCACTTCGCGGATCTTCGTCCCGTTGAGCTCGACGATGACGTCACCCGGCTTGAGCCCGGCCGCCTCGGCGGGACCGCCCTTGATGACGTCGGCCACCAGCACGCCCTGGCGCTCGGCGACGCCGAAGCTCCCCGCCAGCTCGTCGCTGACGTCCTGGATCGCGATCCCGAGCCAGCCGCGCACGACGCGGCCGCGGCTGATCAGCTGGGCCATCACCGTCTTCGCCTCGTTGATGGGGATCGAGAAGCCGATCCCCTGCCCGGCCGCGACGATGGCGGTGTTGATGCCGATCACGCGGCCGTCGAGGTTCAGCAGCGGGCCGCCGGAGTTGCCGGGGTTGATCGACGCGTCGGTCTGGATGAAGTTCTCGTAGGTCGCCACGCCGACCCGCGTCCGCGCCGTCGCCGAGACGATGCCGACGGTGACGGTGCGGTCCAGCCCGAAGGGATTGCCGATGGCGACGACCCACTGCCCGACCCGCAGCCGCCCCGAGTCGCCCAGCGGCGCCGTGGGCAGCCGCCCCGGGGCCTCGACCTTGAGCACGGCGAGATCGGTCTTCGGGTCACGCCCCACCAGCGAGGCCGAGAACTTCCGCGCGTCGGACAGGCGCACGGTGATCTCCTGCGCGTTCTCGATGACGTGATTGTTCGTCAGGATGTAGCCGGCCGGATCCACGATCACCCCGGAGCCGCTGGAGCGGGGCTCCTCGCGAGGGCGTCGCTTGAAATAACGATCGTAGAACTCCTCGCCGAAGTATTCCCGGAACCGCTCGGTGTCCTCGGACGAGCCGGCGGCGGGCCGCCGGGGCGTCGTGCTGACGTTGACGACGGCGGGCGTGACCCGGTCGGCCACCGAGCTGAAGGCGTCTTCGAGCGCTTGTAAGATATCGCGCGCGTCGATCTTCGGCCTCGACGACCGGGGGGGAGCGGGCGGCCGCTTGTCGGCGGCCGCCGGCTTGGCCGGGGCCGGCACCGGCGGCGGGGCGGACTGCGCCCACGCCGGCACGGCGACGGCGAGCAGAAGGGACAGCGCGACGACCGTTTTCATCGGGGGTCCGGGGTCGCATTTTACCCGGCCCGCCTGCACTTACGCTAGCGGGATCAGCCCGATCTCCACGACCTGGCGCGTCCGTGGCGTGACGGGCGCCGCGGCGGCGCGACGGAGCCCGGCCACCCACAAGATCTGGCCGGCCGCCTCGACCAGCGGCAGCCGGTTGCGGTCCCAGCGGGGCACCTTGGCATCGATGAGCAGGGACTTGAGGCGGCGCTCGCCCGCGCCGAAGGCGTGGAAGCGGTCGCCCCGCCGCCGCGCACGCACCGTCAGCGTGTCCGGCAGGTCGGCGGCGTCGAAGGCCACGCGCTCGGGCGCGCGCGGCAGCGCGTAGCCCGCCGCCGGCACGAGGCGCGCCTCGAGCGTGCGGCCGATCTCGGGTAGCGCCACCCGGCCCGGCACCGGCAGCGCGCGCGTCGGCAGTGCCGGCGGGGCGCCGACGCCGACGCGGATGCGATCGCCGCTGACCTCCAGGGTGACGCCGCCGAGCCGGAACGGCCGGCGCGGCGGCGCCGGCGCCAGCACCCGCCGGAGGCCGCGGTGCGCCCACGCGCGCAGCGGCGCCCGGCTGCCGAGGCGCGCGGCCGCCTGCCGCAACACCTCGGCCCCGAGCGGCGCCGGCAGCGCGGCGAGCGCGCCGCGCGCCAGCGTCACCCCGCCGGCCTCGACGCGCGCGAGGCGCTCGAGCTCGACGGCAGCCGCGCGGTCGAGCGCGTCCACCGCCTCGCGCGCCAGCCGGGCCGTGCGCGCCAGCGCCGGCACCACGTCGGTCGCATAGGACGCCGCCAGCAGCGGCAGCAGCTCGTGGCGGATGCGGTTGCGCAAGAACTTGGGATCGCGGTTGGTCTCGTCCTCGACCCACGCCGCCCCCGCCGCCGTCAGCAGCGTGCGCAGCGCGTCCCGCCGGATCTCGAGGAGCGGCCGGATGATGCGCCCGCGCACCGGCGGGATCGCGGCGAGGCCGCGCACGCCGGCGCCGCCCAGCGCGCGCATGAGCACGGTCTCGGCCTGGTCGTCGGCCGTGTGGCCGACGGCGATGCGGTCGGCGCCGAGCCGGTCGGCCCACGCCTCCAGCGCGCCGTAGCGGGCGGCGCGCGCCGCCGCCTCCAGCGAGCCGGGGCCGAGCGTGACGCGCTCGACATCCACCGGCACGCCGAGCCGCGCGCCGAGCGCCCGCACGAACTCACCGTCGCGCGACGAGTCGGGACGGAGCCCGTGATCGACGTGCAGCGCATGCAGGCGCAGCCGCCACGACGGGGCCAGCGCCAGCAGCAGGTGGAGCAGCGCCACCGAGTCGGCGCCACCGGAGACGGCCACCAGAACGAGCTCGCCGCCCGCGAGCATCGCGTGGCGGCGAAGGGTGCGCTCGACGGCGCGGGTGAGGCCCACGTCAGCCTCCCTGCAGACCCACCCAGACCTCGCCGTCCTCGAAGTGCTCCTTCTTCCACACGGGCACGGAGCGCTTGAGGGTGTCGATCGCGTACCGGCAGGCCTCGAACGCGTCCGCGCGGTGGGCCGCCGATACCGCGATCAGCACCGACGACTCGCCGATCTCGAGCCGGCCGACGCGGTGCAGAATCGCCACCCGCCTCACACCCGTCCAGCGCGCGCGGATGGCGGCGCCGATCTCGCGCATCTTGCTCTCCGCCATCGGCGCGTGCGCCTCGTATTCGAGGAATTTCACGGGCCGGCCGTCGGTCTGGTTGCGCACGACGCCGGAGAAGATCACGACGCCGCCGGCGCCGGGGTCGTCCACGCGGGCCGCGACGTCGTCGGGGGACAGCGGGCGGTCGAGGACGGCGAACACGTCTTCGATTACAGGCTCGCCTCGCCTGCGGCTGCGGCTCGCACTGCCACCGCTGACCGGCGGGAACAGGAGGAGCTCGTCGTCGGGCTTGAGGAGGTGGTCGGCCTCGACGTAGTCGTGGCCGATGGCGAAGAGGGTGAAGGGACGGTACTGGGCCAGCTGCGGGTGGCGCTCGACAATGGCCGACCAGGCCGTCTCGACAGTGCCGCCCTCGGGAACGTCCAGGTCCACCCGCTCGCGCCCGGCGGCCTCACGATACCGGGCGAACAGGTGAACCCGGACACGCACGGTGACGTCTAGAAGCGGTGGGACTGGCCGCAGCCGCAGCTGGACTTGACGTTCGGGTTCTTGATCGCGAAGCCGGCGCCCATCATG
>JBGQFW010000141.1:0-9316 GCA_041497115.1 Methylomirabilia bacterium | reverse complement strand
CCGCAAGCCGGAGGCGGTGGCCGTCTACCTGCGCGTGCTCAAGGACGTGCCCAACGCCCGGCGCGCCGACGACATCCGCACACGCCTGGCCGCCCTCGGCACCGCCGCCCGCTGACGCCGCCCGGCCCCAACGGGCTTCTTCCGATAAGGAGCATTATGTCAACTAAGCAGGCGTTCGCTCCTCGGCACCGCCGGTCTTTGAAGACCAGATAGCGCCCCCGCCCGCTCGGTACCACGCCCGGTGAGGTGATCTTTCAAGCCATCCGTCGTAAGTACCGATGATACCAGTCCGGGTTGTTCCTGGAGTCCGCGTGATGAGGTCGGTCAGCGGCGCTCGATCACGCGGACGGCCTTGCCCTCCGAGCGGGGGATCGTGCGGGGTGCGACGAGGGTGATCTCGACCGACAGGCCGAGAGCCGCGCGCAGCCCCTCGCTCAGGCGCCGACGCAGGTCGGCCAGTAGCGGGTGGCCGGGCGAGAAGCCGCCGCAGCGCTCCAGCAGCGCGGCCGCCGGCTCCACCTGTACCTCCAGCCGCGCCAGGGTGTCGGTGCGGTCCACCACCAGCAGGTAGTGCGGCTCGAGGTCCTCGACGGCCAGCAGCGTGGCCTCGACCTCCGAGGGATAGAGGTTCACGCCCTTGATGACGAGCATGTCGTCGCTGCGCCCCTTGACGCGCGCCATGCGCACGGAGGTGCGGCCGCACGCGCAGGGGTCGGTGGTCAGCGTGGTGATGTCGCCGGTGCGGTAGCGCACCATCGGGATCGCGCGCTTGGTGAGCGTGGTGAGGACGAGCTCGCCCTCGCGCCCGGGCGGCAGCGGCGCGCCGGTGGCCGGATCCACGACCTCGGGCAGGAAGTGGTCGTCGCACACGTGCAGGCCGGCCTGCGCCTCGCACTCCCCGGCCACGCCGGGGCCGACGATCTCGCTCAGGCCGTAGATGTCGAAGGCGCGGCAGCCGAAGGCGCGCTCGAGCGCCGCGCGCATCGCCTCCGTCCACGGCTCGGCGCCGAACATGCCGTAGCGCAGCCCCAGCGCGCGCGGATCCCCTCCCTGCTCGCGCAGGCTCTCGGCGATGTGCAGGACGAACGACGGCGTGCCGCAGATCGCCGGCGGGCGGAAGTCCTGCAGCAGCAGATGATGGCGGGCGGTGTTGCCGGAGGACACGGGCACGACCGTCATGCCGATCCGCTCGGCGCCGTCGTGGAAGCCGAGGCCGCCGGTGAACAGGCCGTAGCCGAAGGCCACGTGCAGCATGTCGCCGGCGCGGGCGCCCGCCGCCGTCATCACGCGCGCCATCGCCTCGCGCCAGACGTCGAGGTCGGCCGCCGTGTAGCCGACCACGGTGGGCTTGCCCCGCGTGCCCGACGAGGCGTGCACGCGCGCGAGCTCGCGCGGCTGCACCGCAAACAGGCCGAAGGGATAGTGCTCGCGCAGGTCGCTCTTGCGCGTGAACGGCAGGGCGGCGAGGTCCTCGAGCCGCTCGACGCGCGCCCCGGCGAGGCGCGCGCGGTGAAACGGCACGCGGGCGGTCGCCCACGCCAGCGTCTCGCGCAGCCGCGCCACCTGCAGCGCGGCGCGCGCGGCCGCCGGCTGCGTCTCCGCCGCGGGATTCCAGATCACGTGCGGCGCGGCGGCGGCTCGGGGAACTGCCCGTCCACGTCGCGATGGTGGCGCAGGCCGATCGCCTCGCGCTGGATGAGCAGCGCGGTGCGCGCCGCGAGGGCGCGCCGGCGGGCGGCCTCGTACTCGGCGAGCAGCGGAGCGCGCCGGGCCGGGTCCTCGGCGTCGAGCGCGCGGCCCAGCGCCGTGGTCGCCGCCAGCGCGTCCTCCAGCCGCTCGCCGGCCCGGCCGAGCGCGGCGGCCTTCTCGCGGACGATCTCCTCCTCGAGCCGCTTGACCCCCTCGCCGCGCCGGGTCACGAGCGGGCGGGCGTCACTGGACCGTCACCGCGGCGACGAGCCACTGCTGCCGCTCGAGGAACCGCGCGACCGTCTCGAGCGTGCGCGCGTCGGCGGTCGCGTCGAAGCTGACCCGGTCGGGCGTGATGTGCCGGATCTCCGGATACGAGATGAGGACACGGCAGAGGGTGCGCACGCGCGGGTCGGGCGCGAGCAGGCCGCGCGTGGCGGCCGGCTCCCCCGCCGGCAGGCACCGCACGCCGATCGCGCGGGGCGCGGTCATGCGCGCCGGGCGGCCGCCGCCACGCGCGCCTGGGCCGCGGCGTACACGTCCAGCGTGCGCGTGATCTGGCGGTCCACGTCGAACTCCGCCTCGGCGACCTGGCGGGCCCGCGCCCCCATCGCCGCCCGCCGCTCGCCGTCGAGCAGCAGGCCGATGGCGGCCTCGGCCAGGGCGGCCGGGTCGCCCTTGGTGAGGATGCCGGTGTCGCCGTCACGCACGACCTCGTCGCAGCCGGGCGCGGCCGCCGCGACCGCGGGCAGCCCGCAGGCGGCGGCCTCCGCCAGCACCAGCCCCTGCGTCTCGGTCTCCGACGCGAACAGGAAGAGATCGGCGGCCTGGTACCAGACGGCCAGCCGGTCGTGGTCGCGCACGCCCGCGAAGTACACCCGGTCGCCGGCGGCCAGGCGGCCGGCCAGCCGCTGCAGCGGCTCGCGCTCCTTGCCCTGCCCCACCAGCCACAGCCGCGCGCCCGGGAGCGTGCCGGCGATGCGCTCGAAGGCGAGCAGCACGCGGTCCACGCTCTTCTCGCGGTCGAGGCGGCCGACGTAGAGCACGAGCGGCTCGCCGGCGGCCAGCCCGAGGGCCTGCCGCGCCGCCCGCCGCGGGCCGGGACGGAAGACCGTGAGATCCACGCCGGTCGGCACCACGCTGATCGGCGAGGTCACGCCGCGCGCGCGCAGCTGGTCGCGGATGACGGCCGAGGGCGCGACGACGGCGTCGGCGCTGGCCGCGAAGCGCGTGCTGAGGCCCAGCGCGGCGGCCTCCACGAGCGAGCGCGTCAGCGGCACGTAGTGCGCGTACTTCTCGTACCGGGTGTGATAGGTGAAGACGAGCGGGCGGCCCGCCCGCCGGGCGAGCCGCCGCGCCGCCGGCCCGAGCAGGAACGGATGGTGCGCGTGGAAGACGTCGAGGTCCAGCGCGCGGATGCGGCGCGCCAGGCGCGGCGCCCACGGGATTGCCAACGCGAACTCCGGATACGTCGCCGCCGGCACCGAGGGAAAGCGGATGACGCGGGGGCCGACGTCGTCGGCGCCGGGAAAGCGCGGCGCCAGGATCCAGACCTCGTGGCCGCGCGCCTCCAGCCCCTGCCGGAGCGTCTCGACCGAGATCGTGACCCCGCCGCAGAACGGCAGGTAGTTGTTGGTGAACAGCCCGATGCGCAACCGCGGCGGGCCCTCGCTCAGGCCTTGTTGAACTTCTCGAAATCCTCCGGCTTGATGTTCTGCAGCCACTCGCGCAGCTGCTCCGGGTCGTCGGCCTTCACCGGCTCGCCTTCCTTGCTGACTTCCATCTTGCCGGCCTTGGGGAAGACCGCCTCGTCCACGTAGATCGGCGCCGCCACCCGCAGGGCCAGCGCGATGGCGTCCGACGGGCGGGAGTCCACCGTGTGCTCGGCGGTGCCGAGCTTGAGGTGCAGGACGGCGTAGAAGGTGTTCTCGCGCAGGTCGGTCACCACCACGCGGGTCACCTGCGCGTCGACGGACTCCAGCACGCTCTTGAGGAGGTCGTGGGTCATCGGCCGCGGCGTGGGAATCTTCTCCAGCTCCAGCGCGATCGCGTTGGCCTCGAAGATGCCGACCCAGATGGGCAGCGAGCGCTTGTCCTCGTCGTCTCGCAGGATGATGATCGGCATGTTGGAGACCGGGTCGAGGGCCAGCCCGCGAACCTTCATTTCGACCAGCATACGGCCTCCTCCGGCGTCGCCAGCGCGCCACGCAGGCTGTGGGGCAGCACGTCCGTCACGCGGACGTGGACGATGGCGCCGATGGCCGCCCGCCCCTGCCCGTCGAAGTTCACGACCCGGTTGCAGCGCGTGCGCCCGGCGAGCTCGCCCGGGCTCTTCCGGGACGTCCCGTCCACCAGGACCTCCATGGTACGCCCGAGCAGAAGCCGGCTGCGCGCGGCGGTCACCCGCTGGACCACCTCGAGCAGGCGGCTGTTGCGGGCGGCCTTCACGTCCTCGGCGATCTGCTCCGGCATCTCGGCGGCCGGGGTGCCGGGGCGGCGCGAGTAGCGGAAGACGAAGACGTTGTCGTAGCCGACGCGCTCGACCGTCGCGATGGTGTCCTCGAAGTCGGCGTCGGTCTCGCCGGGGAAGCCGACGATGACGTCGGTCGAGAGCGCCAGCGCGGGCTCGGCGTCGCGCAGGGCGTCCACCAGCTCGAGGTACCGCTCGCGCGTGTAGCCGCGGTTCATCCGCTCGAGCACACGGTTGGAGCCCGACTGCAGCGGCAGATGGAACCACTCGCACACCTTGTCCACCTCGCGCATGGCGCGGATGAGCCGCGGCGTGAGGTTGTAGGGGTTCGAGGTGGTGAAGCGGATCCGCTCCAGCCCGGCCACGTCGTTCACGCGGCGGAACAGCTCGGCCAGGTCGGTGGGCGGTGTCAGGTCGCGGCCGTAGGCGTTCACCGTCTGGCCGAGCAGCGTGACCTCGCGGCACCCCTCCGCCACGAGCCCCTCGATCTCGGCCAGGATCGTCTCCGGCGGGTGGCTGCGCTCGCGCCCGCGCGTGCGGGGCACCACGCAGAAGGTGCAGTGCTTCTCGCACCCCTCCATCACCGTGACGAACGCCTTGAGCCGGTCGCCGCCCGCCGGCTTGGCGGTGAGCTTCACCAGCGGCGCCTCGGCGGTGTCGAGCACCGGCCGCCGCTCGCGGCGCGCGCGCTCGACCAGCTCGCCCACGCGCGCGATCGCCGGCGACCCGAAGACGAGATCCACCACCGGCGCCCGGCGCAGCACCGCCTCCTGCTGCAGCTGGGCCATGCAGCCCATGACGCCGATGACCACGCCGGGACGGCGGGCCTTGAGGCGCTTGAGCTCGCCCAGCTTGGAGAAGACCTTCTCCTCGGCCTTCTCGCGGATCGCGCAGGTGTTGAGCAGGATCACGTCGGCGTCCGCCTCGTCGGCGGTGAGCTCGTAGTCACGCTCCCGCAGCAGGCCGGCGACCCGCTCGGAGTCGTACTCGTTCATCTGGCAGCCGTACGTGATGAGATGCAGCTTGGCCATGCGTGTCTGTGAAAATCCCTTATGCGACGGTGCGTTGACCGTAGCATCCACGTCTACGTAAGTCAACGTGACCGTGCCGGTCGACGCGCCGTCCCCGGCCGGGATTCTTGCTGAAGACGTCCGGCGGGTAGGAGAAGATGTTCGCGGTGTCGGCGGCCATGGGGAAATCTCACCCGACCTCGCGCGAGCTGCGGCTGATGGTGCAGTGCCTGGAGCTGTACTACCGCCAGCGGCGCAGCCAGAAGGACATCGCCACCGCGCTCGGCGTGTCGGCCGCTACCGTCTCGCGGCTGCTCAAGCGCGCCTTCGACGAGGGGTTCGTGCGCGTCGAGCTCGACCTGCCGCGCACCGAGGCGCTCGAGACCGCGCTGGCGCAGGCGTACGGGCTGCGCGAGGCGGTGGTGATCGTGGCGGGGGGGCGCGGCGACGTCAAGGCCGAGCTGGGCGCGGCCGCCGCCGCCCACTTCGAGAAAATCGCCCGCAACGGCATGCGGATCGGCCTGTCGTGCGGGTTCACCCTCTACCAGACGATCCGGGCCCTGCGTGAGCGGAGGTTCCGCGACTTCTCCCTCTATCCCCTCTCCGGCGAGAGCACGCTCAAGCTGGTGGACCTGTTCCCCAACACGCTGGTCGGCATGATGGCCGCCAAGTACCGCCCGCACGTCCGCGCCTACGCGCTGCCGGTGCAGCACCTCCTCTCGCTGCGCGAGATCGAGCGCGAGCGGCGGCGGCTGCTGCGCGATCCGGAGATCCGCTCGATCTTCGAGGCGGCCCAGACGGTGGACATCGCGCTCACCGGGATCGGCCTCATCGCGGAGGACACGCCCGGCTTCTGCTCGCTCGCCGAGTCCTACGGGGTCAGCGTCAAGCGGCTGCGCCAGCTCGGCGTCGTCGGCGAGATCAACTACCAGCCGTTCGACGCCGACGGCCGCATCGTGGACCGCACCGAGCTGCGCGCCCTCATGCACCGCGTGCTCAGCGTGGAGGGTGACCGCCTGCGGGCGCTGGCCCGCCGCGACGATCGCTGGGTGATGGCGGTGGCGGGCGGCCGCGCCAAGGTGGCCGCCGTGCGCGGCGCGCTGCGCGGCCGGTTCGTCAACGTCCTCGTGACCGACGAGGACTGCGCGCGGGGGCTGCTGGCCCGCTAGACGGTCAGCCCCGGGCGGGCGTGGCCGTCTCCTCGAAGGCGCCGATGCGGCGGAACTTCTCGTAGCGCTCGGTCACCAGCGCGTCCGCCGAGCGGCCGGCGAGCGCCGCCAGCTCCTCGCGCAGCGCGCCGCGCAGGTGGGCGGCCGCCGCGTCCCAGTCGCGATGGGCGCCGCCGACGGGCTCGGGGACGATCCCGTCCACCACGCCGAGGCGCAGGAGCTCGGGCGCGGTCGTCTTCATCGCCTCGGCAGCCTCGGGCGCCTTGCCGGCGTCGCCCCACAGGATCGCCGCGCATCCTTCGGGCGAGATCACCGAGTAGACCGCGTACTCGAGCATCAGGACGCGGTTGCCCATCCCGATCGCGAGCGCGCCGCCGCTGCCCCCCTCGCCGGTGATCACCGCGACGATCGGCGTGGGCAGCCCGGCCATGAGCTTGAGGTTGCGCGCGATCGCCTCCGCCTGCCCGCGCTCCTCGGCGCCGATGCCCGGGTACGCACCCGGGGTGTCGATGAACGTCACCACCGGCTTGGCGAACCGCGCGGCGAGCTCGAACAGCCGCTGGGCCTTGCGGTACCCCTCGGGGTGCGGCATGCCGAAGTTGCGGGCGATCTTCTCGCGGGTGTCGCGCCCCTTCTGGTGGCCGATGACCACGACCGAGCGCCCCTCGAACCGGGCCAGCCCGCCCACGATTGCCGCGTCGTCGCCGAAGAGGCGGTCGCCGTGGAGCTCGAGGAAATCGTCGAACAGCAGCCGGCACCAGTCGCGCGTGTACGGCCGCCGGGGATGGCGGGCGAGCAGCGTGCGCTGCCAGGGGGTCAGGTTCGCGTAGGTGCGCTGCCGGAGGCGGGCCAGCCGCTCTTCGAGCCGGGCGATCTCCTCGTGGACCCGGCCCGGGTCGTCGCCCGCCTGGAGCGCGGCGATCCGCGTCTCCAGCTCGAGGAGCGGCTGCTCGAAGTCAAGCGCGTCCGGCATGGTCGATCGTCGCGGTGCCCGCGCCGAGCAGCTCCTCGATCTTCGCGACGAAGGTAGCGCTGGCGTCGACGGCGACGCCGCGCGCGCGCACGACCACCTCGTGGCCGGGGAGCACGACGTGCAGGAAGACCGGCACCGTGCCGGCGTGGGCGTCGAAGACGCGGCGCAGCGCGGCCAGCGTGGCGCCCGTATCGTCGCCGCCGGGCACGCGCACGCGGCACGCGCTCGGCTCGGCGTCGCTGCGCGGGCGGCCGCCGCCCGTGGCGAGCGACTGCTCCAGCGGCCGGACGTCCTCGGCCAGCACCACGCGCCCCTTGTCGCTGTCGTCCACCCGGCCGCGCACGACCACCGGCTCGCGCGAGCGCAGCAGCGGCGCCGCCGCCTTGAACGGCTCGGGGAAGATCGTCACCTCGACCGTGCCCGCCATGTCCTCCAGCGTGAGGAAGCCCATCCGGTTGCCGCTCTTGGTCGCGGTCTCCTTGAGCGCGGCGACGTGGCCGAACAGCGTCACCCGGGCGCCGTGGCTGCGGTTGGCGAGGTCGGCCGACGAGGTGACGCCGAGCGACTCGGCCACGCCCTCGAAGCGGGCGAGCGGGTGGCCGGAGATGTAGAAGCCGAGGACCTCCTTCTCGTAGGCCAGCCGCTGGTCGTCGTCCCACTCGGGGGCGACCGCCGCCGGCTCCACCGGGCGCGCCGCCGGCGCCGCGCCCGGCAGCAGGTCGAAGAACGACCCCTGCCCCTCGGCGCGCTCGCGCTGCTGGCGCTGGCCGGACTCCAGCGCGACGTCGCACGTCGAGAGCAGGTGGGCGCGGGTGAGCCCGAGCGAGTCGAACGCCCCCGCCTTGATCAGGCTCTCGATCACCCGCCGGTTGACCAGGCGCAGGTCCACCCGCGCGCAGAAGTCCTCGAGCGTCTTGAAGGCGCCGTCGGCGGCGCGGGTCTTGAGGATGGACTCCATGGCCGCCTCGCCGACGTTCTTGATGGCGGCCAGGCCGAAGCGGATGGTGTCGCCGGCCACGCTGAAGCGCACCTGGGAGACGTTGATGTCGGGGGGCTGCACCGTCAACCCCATCGCCCGGCACTCCTCGATGTACTTCACGATCTTGTCGGTGTCGCCCATTTCCGAGGTGAGCAGCGCGGCCATGAACTCGACCGGGTAGTTCGCCTTGAAGTACGCCGTCTGGTACGCGACCAGCGCGTACGCGGCGGCGTGGGAGTTGTGGACGGCGATCCCGTTGGCGATGAAGCTGTGCGCCCCCGGCACCTCGATGTCGTAGGTCGGCTCGGCGCCGGCGGGCGTGAACGTCACGCGGGCGGTCCAGCAGAGCGGCGCCTCGGCGAGGGCCGCCGTCTGCAGCCCGGCCGCCGCCCGCCGGCGCGCCGCCAGGCGAAGGTCGGCGGTGGCCACGACGTCGAGCACCGCCACCACGTCGGTGTCGGCGAGATCCTCGGCGTTCACCCAGCCGCGCTGCGTGAAGAGGGGGTGATCGGGGGTGCACCGCACCGACATGCCGTTGGCGAGCGTGAGCCGGCCGATCGCCCGCACCCCGCTGGGGCGCACCCGCTTCGCCGGGAACGGCCCGTCCTTGGTCAGCACGATGTCGCCGTCGCGCACCGCGGTGATCGGCTTGCGGGTGCCGTCGGCCATCTCGATCATCGCGTCGGCGCTGAGGCACTTGTTGAACCCGTAGCCGGCGAACTTCTCCATCAACTCCCAGACGCGCTCGGCCTTGGCGGTGGCGGTCGAGCGCTCCTTGCAGCCGGCCACGAACTTCTCGCGCTGGCGGGCCATGAGGTCGCGGTCCTTCTTGCCCATGGCCCGGCGCAGGGTGTCCGCCTCCCCCATCGTGAACCCCGCCATCTCGGAGGCGATCTGCATGATCTGCTCCTGGTAGACCATGATCCCGTACGTCTCCCGCGTGAACGTCTCCATGGCGGGATGCTCGTAGGCGATCCGGGCCCGCCCGTGCTTGCGCGCGATGAAGTCGGGGATCAGCTCCATCGG
>JBGQFW010000140.1:0-9329 GCA_041497115.1 Methylomirabilia bacterium | reverse complement strand
CCTCGGCTGGTTCGGTCTCTTGCTGCCGCCCGAGGCCGGCGGCGGCGGCGGCGACACCTACAGCGCGAGCCTCGTGCACCAGGAGCTGGGCCGCGTGTCGGCGGCGCTGGCCAACATGTACGCGGTGGCCATCGAGCAGGCCGACTTCTTCTGGACCCTCGGCGACGCCGGCCAGCGCCCACTCGCGCGCAAGGTCGCGCAGGGCGCGGTAATCAGCTGCCTGGCCGTCACCGAGTCGCACACGGGCAGCGACGTGGCGGCCATCCGCACGACGGCCGTGCGCGACGGCGACCACTACGTGATCAACGGCGGCAAGGCGTTCGTCACGCTCGGCAAGGTCGTGGACCTGCTCGTGATCCTCGCCGTCACCGACCGCGCGAAGGGCAAGCGCGGGCTGAGCCTGCTCATCGTCGAGCGCGGCACGCCGGGCTTTGCCTTTGGCCGCAAGGAGCGGCTCATGGGCATCCGCGGCCTCGCCACCGGCGAGGTGTTTCTGGAGAACGTGCGCGTGCCGGTCGCCAACCGTGTGGGGCCCGAGGGCGAGGGGCTGCGCGTGGCGCTCAACGGCTTCAACTTCGCGCGCATCTGCATGGCCTCGATGGCGACCGGGCTCACCCAGGGCGCGTACGAAGAGGCCATGCGCTACGCGCACGCGCGCAAGGCCTTCGGCCAGGCGATCTACGACTTCCAGGCCGTGCAGTTCATGCTGGCCGACATGTGGGTGGACATCCAGGCGGCGCAGGGGCTGCTCTGGCAGGCGTCGCGGCTGCGCGACGCGGGCCTGCCGTACATGGCGGAGGCCGCCGCCGCCAAGCTCTTCGCCTCGGACATGGCCGTGCGCAACATCAGCAACGCCGTCCAGGTCCACGGCGGCGCCGGCTACACCAAGGACTACCCGGTGGAGCGGATGTACCGCGACGCCAAGCTGACCCAGATCTACGAGGGCACCAACCAGATCCAGCGGCTGATCATCGCGCGCCAGATCGCGCGCGCGGGGTAGCGGTGCGGCGACCGCGCGTCCTCGACGCCGATGCCGCCGCCGCGCTCGTCACGAGCGGTCAGACGGTGATCGTCGAGGGCAGCTCCGGCTTCGGCGTCGCGGAGGCGGTCCTCGCCGCGCTCGACCGCCGCTTCCAGGCGAGCGGCGAGCCGCGCGAGCTGACGCTGGTGCACACGACGGGCGTCGGCGACCGCGCCGGGCGCGGCATCGACCACCTCGCGCACGAGGGCATGCTCCGCCGCGTCATCGGCGGCAACTGGGGGCTCATGCCCTCGCTGGTCAAGCTCATCGCCGACGACAAGGTGGAGGCCTACAACTTTCCCCAGGGCGTGCTCTGCCAGCTCTACCGCGAGGTCGCCGCCGGCAAGCCCGGCGTGATCAGCCACGTGGGCCTGGACACCTACATGGACCCGCGGCAGGACGGCGGGCGGATGAACCCCCGCGCGCGCGAGGCGCTGGTCGAGCTCGTCCGACTCGCCGGCCGCGACTGGCTCTTCTACAAGGCGTTCAAGCCCGACGTGGCGCTCCTGCGCGGCACCACCGCCGACGAACGCGGCAACATCACGCTCGAGCACGAGTGCGCGCTGCTCGAGCACCTCTCGGTGGCGCAGGCCGCGCACAACGCCGGCGGGCTGGTGATCGCCCAGGTCGAGCGCATCGTGCCGCACGGCGAGCTGCACCCGCAGCACGTGAAGGTGCCGGGCATCCTCGTGGACGTCCTCGTCGTCGAGCCGGCCGCGTGGCAGACGTGGATGGTCCGTTACTCGCCGGCGTTCAGCGGCGAGCGCCGCGTGCCCCTGGCCGACGTGCCGCCGCTGCCGATGGGCGACCGCAAGGTGATCGCGCGGCGCGCGGCCATGACCCTGCGCGCGGGCATGGTGGTCAACCTCGGCGTGGGCATGGCCGAGGGCGTGGCGCGCGTGGCCTCCGAGGAGGGCATCAGCGACGCCTTCACGCTGACCGTCGAGGCGGGTGCCATCGGCGGCGTGCCCGCGTCCGAGTTGAACTTCGGCGCCGCCTACAACCCCGACGCCATCGTGGATCAGCCCTACCAGTTCGACTTCTACGACGGCGGCGGGCTCGACATCGCGTGCGTCTCGTTCGCCCAGGTGGACGCGCGCGGCCACGTCAACGTCACGCGCTTCGCCGGACGCGTCGAGGGCTCGGGCGGCTTCATCGACATCACCCAGAACGCCAAGGCCGTGTGCTTCCTCGGGACGTTCACCGGCGGCCGGGACGGGTCGATCCGGAAGTTCGTGGAGAAGGTCGAGCAGATCAGCTTCAACGGCGCGGCGGCGGCCGCGCGGGGCACGCCCGTGCTGTACATCACCGAGCGGGCGGTGTTCGCGCTGACGGCGCAGGGAGTGGAGCTGCGCGAGGTCGCGCCGGGCGTGGACGTCGAGCGGGACGTGCTGGGGCACATGGGGTTCGCGCCGCTCATCCCCGTGCCGCCGAAGCCGATGGACCCGCGCATCTTCTGCGACGCGAAGATGGGCCTCGCGCCCGTCCCCGACCTCGGCGACTCCCGGTAGCGGGGGCGCCCAGCCGCCGATGCCGCGCTCAGCGGTGGCGGAAGTCGGGCGGGCGTTTCTCGATGAAGGCGGCGAAGCCCTCGCGCGCGTCCGCCGTCTGGATGATCTCGACGTTGGCGTCGATCTCGCGGTCGCGCTCCTCGGCCGCGCTCAGCCCCGCGGCGCCGTCCACCAGCCGCTTGATCGTCCGCACCGCGCGCGCCGGGCGCTCGGCGAGCGACTGAGCGAGCGCCAGGCTCTCGGTGGCCAGCCGGTCGGCGGCGACCACGCGGTTGACGAGACCGATCCGCTCGGCCTCGACGGCGCCGATCGGATCGCCGCGCAGCAGCAATTCCTTGGCGCGCGCGGCGCCGATCAGCGCGGGCAGGCGCTGCACGCCGCCCGTGCCCGGGAAGAGTCCGAGCTTCACCTCCGACAGCCCGAAGCGGGCGCGCTCACCGGCCAGGCGCAGATCGCAGAACAGTGTCAGCTCGAACCCGCCGCCGTAGGCGGGGCCGTTCACGGCGGCGACCGTGGGCTGGGGTAGCGCGGCGAGCTTTTCGGACACGCCGAAGATGTAGCGGATCTGGCGGCGCCAGCGCTCGGGCTCCGACGCGCCGGGAAACTCCTTGACGTCGGCGCCGGCGGAGAACGCCCGCTCGCCCGCGCCCGTGAGCACGACGGCACGGATCGTCTCGGACGCGGCGAGGTCGTCCACGAGCGCCTCGAGGCGCCGGTACATCGCCTGGCTCAGGACGTTGAGCGGCGGGTTGTCGAGCGTGAGGACGGCGACCGCGCCGACGTCCTCGCGGCGGATCACGGCGTCATCCATGCGAGCCTCCGCGCTTACTATAGCGCGCGGGTGAATTGCCCGCACACGTGTGCTACGCTCGGCGCGCGCCCGACGGGCCGAGAGGAGACACGCATGAACCGCGACGACGTCAGCTGGCGGGGCTACTGGGTGGCCGCTCCCACGCCGTTCACCCGCGAGGGTGCGCTCGACGAGCGCGTCTGGCGCGAGGAGCTTCGCCTCTACCACGGCCAGGGTGTGCACGGCATCCTCGTCAATGGCACGACCGGCGAGTGGTTCTCGCAGTCGGACGCCGAGCGCCGCCGGGTCGCCGAGATCGCGGTCGACGAATTGCGCGGCAAGATCCCGGTCGTCATCGGCTGCACGACGTACACCGCCGCCCACAGCGCCGAGCTGGGGCGCCACGCCAAGGACATCGGCGCCGACGGCATCCTCTCCACGCCGCCGCCCTACGCGGCGCCCACCTCGCGCGAGATCGTCGCCTTCTACCAGACGATCTCCGACCGCGTCGACCTGCCGCTCATGGTCTACAACTGGGCCCGTGGCGTGGTGGTGGAGATCGCCGCGGATACGGCGCTGGAGCTGACGAAGCTCGACCACGTCGTCGCGATCAAGGACAGCACCTCCAACCGGATGCAGGCGCTCGCCACGCTCGAGAAGGTCGTGGACAAGATCCGCGTGTTCGGCGGCTTCATCAACCCGCTCGGGCTCGCCGTGCTGCGCGGGCTCGGCGGCGACGGCAACATCGACGGTGGCGGGCTCGGCGCGTCATTCGCGGTGGCCTTCTACGAGGCGTTCTGGCGCGGGGACCTCGCCGCGGCGCGGGCGGCCGCCGACCGGTACGTGGCGCTGATGACCCAGCTCATCAATCCGGACTGGAGCGGGGTCTACGGCTCACCCCAGACGCAGATCAAGGCGTGCATGCAGATCCTCGGACAGCCCGGCGGCTGGCCGCGCCCGCCGCTCTGCGCCATCGAGGATCCCAGGAGCCTCGCCGCGCTCCGCGACATCCTCGCCTCGGCCGGGCTCCTGCGCGGGGGCGCCTAGGCGTGAACCCGGCGGAGTGGCCGCGGGAGGTCTGGGTCAACGGGCAGATCGTCGGCCGCGCGGAGGCCGTCGTCTCCGTCGAGGACCGCGGCTTTCAGTTCGGTGACGGCCTCTACGAGGTGATCCGCGCCTACGGCGGCACGCTCTTCCGGATGGACAGCCACATGCGGCGCCTCGCCGCCGGCGCCGGGTTCCTCGAGCTCGGGCTCACGCCCGCGCACGTGGACGAGATCCGCAAGGTCTCCGATCAGCTCGTGCAGCGCGCCGCGCTCGATGACGCCGCCGTCATCATGTTCGTCACGCGTGGAGCGGCCTCGCGCAGCCACGCCCCGCCCGAGGGGATGCGGCCGACCATCGTGATCTACGTCCGCCCGGCCACCACGCCGGCGCCCGAGCTGCTCCGTGACGGCATCGCCGCCATCACCGTGACCGACTCGCGCTGGGGCCACGTCAACGTGAAGTCGCTCGCGCTGCAGCCGAACGTGCTGGCCAAGCGCCGCGCGCTCCGCGCCGGCGCCGCCGAGGCGATCTTCATCCGCGACGGTCACGTCACCGACTGCACGGCGAGCAATCCGTTCGTCGTCCTGCGGGGCCAGGTGCGGACGCCGCCCGAGAGCAACTACATCCTGAGCGGGATCACGCGCGAGGCCGCGCTCGACCTCTGCCGCGGGGAGGGCATCCCGTGCGCGGAGGTCGGCGTGCTCGACACCGACCTGCCAAGCGTGGACGAGGCCTTCCTCACCGGGACGAGCGACGAGATCACGCCCGTGGTGCGGATCGACGGCCACGTCATCGGCGACGGCAAGCCGGGGCCGATCACGCGGCGGCTCGCCGCGGCGTTCCGGCGGGCGACGCGGGGCTGACGCCGGCACCCTCAGCTATTCGTGGGACATCGTCGTCGCGGTGCTCCCGCTCCAGGCGGTCGTTCGCCAGTTCTCGGTGCCCCCGCCGGCGATACTCCATTCCGGGAGCGGCATCAGCAGGCGTCGGGCGAGCGCCTCCACATACGGCTCGTACATCGCACGCAGCTGCGCGAGCTTCTGATCGGCGGCCTCGGAATCGGGCAAGAGCAGCCCGTACGCGGCCAGCTTCTCGCGGAGAAGCGCAAGCGCGGGTGCCGGCAAACGGTCCGAGCTCGGCATCCGCGGTGACGTCCCCAGCACCTGGGTGAGATCGGCCACGGCATGGCGGGCCATGGCAAACGTGAGCTCCGCCTGCCACGCGGGGGCCCCTTCGAGTCCGGCAATGACGAGGGCGCTCGCGTCGAGCACCGTCGTCATGGCGGCCACCCACGACTGATTGTCGTGCTGGGATCGGAAGAAGCTCAGCACCGGATAGGACACGTGGCTTTCCAGCAGCTCCGCGGCCCAGCGTTCCCAGTCGCGCAGAAACACCTCGAAGTCCGTCATCCTCTGGGCGTAGCCTCGCAGCAACTCGGCCGCCGTCGGGGGAGAACCGGCCCGGGCGTCGAGCAACACGATGTTCACCTCCCGGCGCGAGAAGCCCTGGTAGACGACCGGGAGGTAGCTGATCACCACCGCCAGGAAGCCGAAGCCCGTGCCCGCCTCGACGACGGTCACGATTCGCGCCAGAGCCCCGTTCGGCGTCACGTCGCCGAGACCGAGGGTGAAGAACGTCGTGCCGCTCATGTAGAGGTCGGTGAGGAAGCTGGGTGATCCGCTCGCGACTTCCAGGCTCGAGCCGAGCGCCCAGTGCACGACCGCGAAGCCGAAGATGAGACTGATGGCCCACATGACGAGCAGAAACAGGAGCGAGAGCGGGCCGTAGAAGCTCAGGTACGTCTCGCGCTGGCCTCCCGCACGCAGGCGATTGGCCACGGCGCGCCACGTCAACCACGTGGTGCGATAGAAGAGCCGCGCGGGCCGCAGCCGGCGTGTGACCCGTCGAGGCAGCACGAGCGCCTCGAACGCGTCCCACATGATCACGACGACCAGGAGCGCCCCGGCCCCTCCCACGAGCACGGACGCCATCGAAGATGCTCTCAGACGTCGACCATCTCGATGGGGAACAGCTCCAGCGGATCGTCCACGGTCACCAGGTGGTGCACGTTGAACTCGTAGGCGTCGCCCGCTTTCAGGTCCGAGGGCGAGAAGGGGAACGCGAGGTTCCCGGCGATCGCCTTGCGTCCGGGGTAGGTGACGTGGAGCGCGACGGAGCGGGCCAGCGCCAGGATGGCGGCGGACGCGTCCGGGTCGTCGGCGACGACCTCGATCACCAGCCCGAGCTCGTGCGAGCGGATCTCGCGCACGGGCTCGAGCCGGCCCATCACGCCGTCGCGCCCGTAGACGTGGAAGAGCAGCCGGTAGCCGTCGGGCGGATAGGTCTCGGCCACGCGCGCGCGCACGTTGTCGAGATAGGCGTCGAGATTGGCGATGAGCAGCGGATCGCGCACGCCGGCCAGCGTCAGCGTGCGGAAGCCGACCCGGGCGGCGCCCTCCAGCTTCAGCGTGTAGGCGGGCGCCGGCACCCAGCGCGTGCCGCTCACGCGCACCGCGCGCGGCGTGCTCTGCTCGAAGCGCGTGTGGGTGAGATCGACGCTGCCGCCGGGCAGCGCCAGGCGATAGGGATCGGACCGCTCGTAGAGCGAGTGTGCGGCCACCGAGGCGACGGTGCAGATCTTGTCGGGATTGGGCGGCTCGACGACGAAGGCCTCGCGCTCGATGACGCCGAGCAGGCAGTCGGAGCCGTGGCGCGGGTAGGCGGCGGCGCCGCCGCACTCCAGGATCTTGCCCAGGTGGTACGCGAGCGCCCGGTCGAAGCCGGCACGCATCGCGGGGGCGGCCATCACGGCGGCGTCGCACGCGCGGCCCGCGATGACGACCTCGGCGCCGAGGTCGAGCGCGCGCAGGAACGGCTCCACGCCCATCTGGGCCACGATGCGCGCGCTGCGGTCGACCTCGGCCTCCGTCAGCTCGGTGCCGATGTCGAGCGGGCTCACGCGGCCGCGGGCCACCTGACGCTTGAGCCAGGTCTTGTCCACCTCGGCGCCGATGACGGCGGTGCGGAAGCGATAACCGCGCTCGCGGCAGATCTCGCGGTAGACCTCCAGCGTGTACTCGAGGTGCGGGCGGCCGCCGCCGCCGCCGGCCGAGCCGATGAGCACCGGGATGCGCCGCGCGTTGGCGGCCTCCAGGATGGTCGCCAGGTCGCGCGTGTAGGCGCGGCGGTTGGTGAATGGCACGCCGGCGCCGAGGTAGTACGGGCCGGGATCGGTGGAGCCGGCGTCGACGGCCAGCACGTCGGGCTGGCGCTTGAGGCCTTCCTCCATGGAGCGGGCGGGAATGCCGTAGCCGAGCATGCCCTCGGGGGCGAGGATCGTCATCCGGTCGGGCATCGTCACCACTCCACTGCGTGCTGCATGAGCGGCACGTGCTGCTGGGCGCCGTACACGTCGCTCTCGCCGACGGCGCCCGAGCCCCACGGCCGCCGGAGCGTCACCTTCATGGCGTAGGCCGGATCGAACTCGATGATCTTGAGGACGTCGTCCTCCTCGATGCCGTAGAGCCGCGCCACCGTGGCGCGGTCGAGCGCGCGCAGCGCCTTGAAGCGGCGATAGGTCGCCTCGTCGGGGAAGACGACGTCGAGCGTGAGCAGGAACGGTCCGGCGTTCTTGCTGGTGACGAACTTGGCGATCTCGCCGACGGTGCGCGTCATCGCGTTTGACACCCCCCGGGACGCAAGTGTAGCCTGACCACGCCCCGCGGGGTAGGGAGGCTCCTGATGAACCGTCGCGTGTTCTTGAAGACCACCGGCGCCGTCGCGGCGCTGGGCGCGGTGCCCCGCATCGCGCGCGCGCAGGCCAAAGATGTGAAGCTCGGCTACATCCTGCCGGTGACGGGACCGCTGGCGTTCGAGGCCCAGCTCTCCCTCAACGGGTTGCAGCTCGCCGTGGACGAGATCAACAACGCCGGCGGCGTCAAGGCCCTCGGCGGCGCCAAGCTCACGCTGCTGCCGGGCGACACCCAGCAGAAGGTCGAGCTGGGCAACTCGGAGGCCACCCGGCTGATCGATCAGGGCGTCAGCGCGCTCATCGGGCCCTTCTCGAGCCTGGTGGCGTACTCGGTGCGGCAGATCACCGAGAAGAACAAGACGCCGTTCATGCTGCTGGCCGCCGTCGCCGACAACCTCACCGAGGGCGGGCTCAAGTACGTCTTTCGCGTGCAGCCCAACGGCAAGGCCATGTCCACGCTCACCATGAACAACATGCTCGAGATGGGCAAGGCCGCCAACACGCCCATCAAGCGCGTGGCCATGATGCACGAGGACGGCAACTTCGGCACCACGATGGGCAACCACGTGGAGGCGTTCGGCGGCAAGCTCGGCTACGCGCTGGTACAGCGCATTCCCTACAACCTCAAGTCGCCCGACTTCACCACCGAGCTGTCCAAGGTGAAGGCCTCCAAGCCCGACCTGCTGGTGATCAGCGGCTACTACGGCGATTCGAAGATCATCGCGGAGACGGCGTCCAAGCTGCGCATCGGCGTCCACGCCCTGGTGGGCCTGGCCAACGCGGCCTACTCCAATCCGAAGTTCATCGCCGACAACCGCGAGCTGACCGAGCAGCTCTTCGACGGCAACTACTGGCACAATCCGCAGTCGCCGCGGGCCAGGGCCGTCTTCGCCGCCTACGAGAAGCGCTTCGGCAGCACGCTGACCTCGCACGGCGTCCAGGCCTACACGGTCATCCACGTCGTGAAGGACGCGCTCGAGCGGGCGGGCTCGACCGACCGCGACAAGCTGCGCGACGCGCTGGCCAGGACCAACCTCGCCGATCACATCCTGCCCCAGGACGCGATCAAGTTCGACGACACCGGCGAGAACGTCAACGCGATGCCGGCGCTCCTGCAGGTGCAGAACGGCAAGGCGCTGGTGGTGGGCCCGGCGCGCTTCGCCGAGTCGAAGCCGGTGTTCCCCGTTCCCAAGTGGCACGGCTAAGCGT
>JBGQFW010000139.1:0-9400 GCA_041497115.1 Methylomirabilia bacterium | reverse complement strand
GCACGGCATCGAGTACGACTATAGCCACGACGGCGTCCTACAATCGCTCGAGGACAGCCGCGAGCGCCTGGGGCTGTCCCGCATCGACGTCGCCCTGATCCACGACATCGATCCCTACAACCACGGCGCGGACCAGCCGCGCCGCTTCGGCGAGGCGATGGCCGGGGCCTTCCCCGCTCTCGCCCGCCTGCGGCGTGAGGGCGCGCTGGGCGCCATCGGCATCGGCGTCAACTCGTGGCGAGTCTGCCAGGCCGCGGCCGAGGCGGTCGATGTGGACTGCGTGCTCCTCGCGGGACGCTACACGCTCCTCGAGCAGGAGGCGCTCGCCTTCCTCTCCCTGTGCGAGCGCCGGGGCATCGGCGTCATCGTCGGCGCGCCGTACAACTCGGGCATCCTCGCGCGCGGCGCCGCCCCCGGAGCCCAGCACAACCACGCCGCACCCTCACGGGAGATCGCCGAGCGCGTGCGAGCGCTCGAGGAGGTCTGCGCGCGCCACGGTGTCAGTCTCGGCGCGGCCGCGCTCCAGTTCCCGCTCGGCCACCCCGCGGTGGTGGCGGTGCTTCCCGGTCCGCGCGACGCCGCGCAGGTGGCGGCGAGTGTCCGCTGGCTCGGCGAGACGATTCCCGCGGACCTCTGGCGGGAGTTGAAGTCGCGGCGGCTGATCGACCCCGCGGCGCCGACGCCGTGAGCGGAGTTCCGAATCCGCGCGGTCTCGTCAGTCAGACCCCGTCAGCAGCTGGCCGCTCATGCCGAGCGACGCGTGGAACTTACAGGAGACGGCCAGCATCCCCGAGACCGGGAACGTGACGTCCACCTGGACCTTGCCCTTGGGCGGGATGTCCTTGTCGATGCCGAGCGCGGGGATGCTGATGTTGTGCAGCGTGCTCGCCTCGTTCTCCACGAGCAGCGCCAGCTTCTGCCCGGGTTTGCCCCGGAGAAACGTCGGCGAGAAGTAGTAGTCGTCGGCCTCGAGCTCCAGCTTCGATAGATTGCGCACGTCCTTGGTGCCGTGGTCGGCGTAGGTCACGCCGCCCAGGACACGGGTCTTTCCTGACGGCGCGGCAGCGGCCGCCCGCACCGGCGCGGCGGACGTGGCTGCCGCGCCCGAGCCCGGCTGCACCGCGATCTTGCGCGGGCCGTTGCCGACGGGGATGGTGGCCGTCACGGTGCGCTTCGCCAGATCCACCACCGACACATCGTTGGAGCCTTCGTTCGTCACGTACGCCGTGCGGCCGTCGGAGCTGGACGTGCTCCAGTGCGGGGTCTTCCCGACGGCGACGGTGCCGGCCAGCGTGTTGCTCGCCGTGTCGACGATGCCGAGCTCACCGGGGCCCTGGACGACGGCCAGTGCCCACCGGCCGTCGGGCGTAAAGGCTGCATAGTGCGGCGAGGCGCCCACCGGGATCTGTGCGGCGATCCCGTTGGTCGCGGTCTCCAGCACCTGGACCGCGTTGATCCCCGCCAGTGTGAAGAAAACTCGTCGGCCGTCCGGGTGGAGCTCGAGCCCGCGAGGCGTCTTGTCCAGCGGTACCCGCGCTGCTTCCTTCCAGGTAGTCAGATCCAGGCGCACGAGCGCCGTGGCACCTTGCTGCTGGGAGGCCACCCACCCCGTGCGCCCGTCCCGACTCAGCGTGCCGTTGTGGGGCTGGGCGACAGGCACTTCGCCAATCACGCGGTCCGTCGCCGTGTCGATGACCAGCGCCCGGTTCGAGCCCCAGCCCAGGACGAGCACCCGGCTCCCGTCACCCGAGACCGCGAGGCCGTGGGGATTCGCGCCCACGTCGATGCTGGCGACCACGCGGTCCGTGGCGGTGTCGATGACGCTCACCGTGGACGCGCCGTCGCCGCTGACGTAGACCTTCCGACCGTCCGGCGTCACGACGAGCCCGTGCGGCCCCTTGGGGACCGCAATGGTACGGACGACCTTGTTCTGGGCGGTGTCGATGACCGCCACCGCATCGTCCTTGAAGAGCCCCACATAGACCTTGGGCGCTCCGGCCGCCGAGAGAGCGCCGGGCCCGGCCGCCCACCCCCCGACCAAGGCCAGCATCCCCAGCACTGTCGCCACACGTTTCAGCATGAGATCCCTCCCGGGAAGATTCGCCTGTCCCACCCCTGCCAACGCATGGACGGGCGATTCGTTCCAGGGTCGTGCCAACATACCTCCATGATCCGACCCAACACCCTTGCGCACGTCGTGATCGTGGGCGGCGGCTTCGGTGGGCTGTACGCCGCCCGAGCGCTGGCCCGTCGGCCCGTGCGGGTCACTCTCCTGGACCGGCGCAACCACCATCTCTTCCAACCACTGCTCTACCAGGTCGCCACGGCGGCGTTGAATCCCGCCGACATTGCGGTCCCGCTCCGCTCCATCCTGCGTCGGGCCGCCAACATCACAGTCCTCCTCGCAGACGTCGCAAGGGTGGATTTGGCTGACCGCCGTATCGTGCTCGATCGAGGCGAGATCGGCTACGACGCGCTGGTCCTCGCGGCCGGAGCCAGCCACTCCTACTTCGGCCACGACGACTGGGAGGTGTTCGCTCCGGGGCTCAAAACCCTGGAGGATGCGCTGGAGATCCGCCGCCGCGTCCTGCTCGCCTATGAGGCCGCCGAGCGCGAGCGCGACGGCGCTGAGCAGCGCGCGCTCCTCACGTCCGTGGTCGTCGGGGGCGGTCCCACCGGCGTCGAGCTGGCGGGCGCCCTCGGCGAGATCTCGCGCCAGACCATCGCGCGCGATTTCCGCCTCATCGACCCGACCAAGGCGCGCATCATCCTCCTCGAAGGTGGGCCGCGCATCCTCGCCACCTTCCCCGAGTCGCTGTCGCGTCGCGCGGAGGACGCGCTTCGGCGTCTCGGCGTCGAGGTGCGCACCCAGGCCATCGTCACGCGCGTGACCGCGGACGCGGTGTGGCTCGGCGGCGAGCAGATCCGCGCCCGCACCGTACTCTGGGCCGCGGGCGTAGCCGCCGCGCCGCTGGCCCGGACCCTCGGCGTGCCCCTCGACCGCTCCGGCCGCGTCCTCGTCGAGCCAGACCTCTCGATCCCGGATCATCCCGAGGCCTTCGCCATCGGTGACATGTGCGCGTTCCTGCATCAGACGGACGCGCCGCTCCCGGGTGTGGCGCCCGTGGCCATCCAGCAGGGGCGCGTCGTCGCGGACAACGTGCTGCGGCGGCTCCGCGGCCAGCCGACCCGCCCGTTCCGCTACCGCGACAAGGGCAACATGGCGACGATCGGGCGGGCGGCAGCCGTCGCGGTGTTGGGTCGACTCGAGCTCTCAGGGCTGCTCGCGTGGCTCGTGTGGCTCCTCGTGCACATCATGTTCTTGATCGGGTTTCGCAACCGCTTCCTGGTGCTGTTCGAATGGGCGTGGGCCTATCTCACCTGGCACCGTGGCGCCCGGTTGATCACCGGACCATGGAAGGGGAAGGGCCGAGGCTGACCTCAGCCCTTGAGGCCGCTCATGACCACGCCGCGCACGATCCACTTCTGGCAGGCGAGGAAAACGGCGAGGATCGGCAGCACGCTCACCACGGCGGCGGCGGTGACGAGGTTGTACTCGATGAAGTACATGTTGGTGAAGCTCACGAGGCCGAGCGTCACCACCTTCATGGTCGGCGAGTTCACGACCACGAGCGGCCAGAACAGCTCGTTCCACGTCCACATGAACTTCACGATCACGAGGGTCGCGATGGCCGGCTTCACGGCGGGCAGGATCACGCGCCAGAAGATCCCGAACTCCCCCGCCCCATCGATGCGCGCGGCGTCCACATAGTCGCTCGGCACGACCTCGATCGCCTGGCGCATGAGGAACACGCCGAAGACACTCACGAGGTCCGGCGCGACGATGCCGGCGTACGTGTCGAGCAGCCCCAGCCGGTTGATCCAGAGATAGAGGGGCACCACGACGGACTGGAACGGCACCATGAGGATGCCGACGATGCCGAAGAAGAGCACGCCGTGGCCGGGGAAGCGAAACTTCGCGAAGCCGTAGCCGGCCAGCGACGACACGACGGCGCTCGAGAGCGCGGCGATCGAGGCGACGAGGGCGCTGTTGAGCAGGAAGCGGCCGAACGGCTGGCGCTGGAAGACCTCGCGGTAGTTGTCGAGGTTGCTCCAGCGGTCGGGGAAGATCGAGAGCGGCAGCCGCTGGACCTCGGGCACCGTCTTGAGCGACGTGACCGCCATCCAGAAGAACGGAAACACCACGCAGAGCGCGCCCGCCGCCACCAGCGCCCCCGTCAGCCAGCCGAGCCGCGGCGCCTTCAATACTCGACCTGGCGGCGGAAGAGCCGCCACTGCAGCAGCGTGGCGAGCAGCAGCGCGACGAAGACGAAGACCGCCATCACCGAGGCGTCGCCCAGCCGGAAGAACTTGAAGGCGGTGTCGTAGAGCAGCATGATCACCGTCTGGCTCGCGCCCGCGGGCCCGCCCTGCGTCGTCGCGTACACGGTGTCGAAGATCTTGAAGTTGAAGATCAGCTCGAGCATCACCACCATGACGATCTGCGGATTGAGCAGCGGCAGCGTGATGCGCCGCAGCGCCTGCACGGCGCCGGCGCCGTCGATGGCCGCCGCCTCGTAGTACTCGCCGGGGATCGCCTGGAGCGCGGCCAGGAAGATGACCGTGTCGAAGCCGAGCCGCGCCCACACGTTCACCAGCGCCAGCGACGGCCGCACGAGGTCGAGGCTCTGCAGCCACCTGAGCGGCGGCAGGCCGAGCGTGCCGAGGACATGATTGAGCACGCCGTAGACGGGATCGTAGATCCACTGCCAGACCAGTGCGGCCGCCACGAGGGAGACGGAGAACGGCAGGAAGTACATCGCGCTCCACGCGCTGCGCCAGCGGAGGCTGCGGAGGCGATGCAGGCCGAGCGCGGCGACGAGCGCGAGCACGACCGTGAGCGGCACCGACATGACGAGCAGGCTCACCGTGTTGCCGACCGCCCGCCAGAACGTGGGATCGGTCAGCACCTTCACGTAGAGCCGCGTGCCGACGAACTGGCCGGCGCCGCCGGGCACCGTGCGATAGAAGGAGCCGATCAGCGACTCGATCAGCGGGACGAGGAAGACGCAGCCGAAATACACGACGGCGGGCAGGACGAACAGCAGTCCCGCCCGCCGCTGGCGGTCCATGTACGAGCGCGGCGCGAGGAGCCGCGGCAGCAGATCAGTCTTTCAGGATGCGGTCCATCTTCGCCGCGGCCTCGTCGAGCAGCGGCTTGGCTTGCCCGCGGCCGTAGAGCGCGGCCACCACCGCCTCACCGAACGCCGTGGCCAGCTCGTTCGACTTCGGGTGGTAGTACTCCGGCGGCACCGGCTGCTTGAGCATCTCCTGCGTGGACTGGTAGTCGGGGCGGCCCTTCACGTACGCCGAGTCCAGGTTCGACGTCCACACGGGCAGGATCCCCTGCGCCTGGTGCTGGTCGAGATCGTCCTTGGCGGTGCTGATGAACTTCAGGTAGTCCCACGCGGCCTGCCGGTTGGGACTGTTCTTGTAGACCATGTTGGTCCACGGGAACAGCGCGCCGGCGCCGGGGCACGTCTTGCCGCACGGCAGCGCGTACACCTTGAAGGCGACATCGGGCGCGTTCTTCTTCACCCAGCCGAAGAACCACGACTCGCGGAAGATCGTCGCCGCGCGCTTCTGGCCGAAGGCGTCCTCGGGCGTCGGGAACGCGATCGACGCGACCTTGTGCTTCTGGACGAGATCGGCATAGAACTGGAGCGCCGACACCATCTCCGGGCCGTTCGCGAAGCCCGTGGCCTTCTCGAGGTTCGGCGACAGCATCCGCGCGCCGAACGCGTGCGCGAACGGCAGGAACTTGTCGGTGATGCCCACCGGATGGCCCTTGTGGCGGAGCGCGAAGCCGACCTGGGTCGGCTCGCCCCTGGCGTCGAGCACGGTGAGCTTCTTCATCGCCGCCAGCCAGTCGTCGAGCGTCTTCGGCGGTTTGTCGGGATCGAGGCCGGCCTTCCTGAAGAGGTCCGCGTCGATGTACATCTGCTGGAAGTTGCCGTGCTCGATCGGGATGCCGTAGCGCGCGCCCTTCCACCGGCCCACGTTGAGGATGTACTTCGGCAGGTTCTCGTCCCAGACCTTCGCGAGGTCGGCGGGCATCCTGTCGCAGAAGTCGTACTGCCCGCACCAGTGGTGCGTCATGCCCATGAAGATGTCGGGCGCGCCGCTCTTGCCGATCAGCGCCGCGAGGTACTTCGCCTCGTAGCCCTGGTACGGCACGGTGACGACCTGGACCTCGTAGCCGGACTTTTGCGCGAAGTCCTTCCCGCGCGTCTCGTAATACTTGTTGAACTCCGGGTTCTGCTCCCAGTGCGTCCAGAAGACCAGCTTCTTGGGCTGGGCCCAGCTCGACGGCACCGCCAGGGCCACCGCCGCCAGCGCCGCCACCACGATCACGCGCCACCCACGCATACCCGCTCCTTTCGTCAGGTGCACCAGCAGGCCCTTCACTTCTCGAGCCACGCCGCCATGAGGCGGCCGCCGTAGTCGTGGCCGAGATTCGGCGCGAAGTTCTTCACGTACGGCTCCCAGGCGGCCACCGTGCTGGCGGACGGATCGTAGTAGTAGTAGACCTGCTCGGCCAGGTAGCGCTGGATGTCGTAGACGATCTCACGCCGCTTCGCGGCGTCGAGCGTCCGCCGCTGGAGCCGGATCATCTCGGTCAGCTTCGGGTCGTTGACACCCGAGGAGTTCAGCGCCTCGCCCGGCATGTGGCCACCGTAGAGGGTGATGTCGGCGATCGGCGTGCCGCCGCGGAGGCTGTGGGCCATCTTGTCGAACTTCCCGTAGATCACGCTCGCCATGAACGCCCCGAACTCCTTGCTCCGGAGCTCGGTCTCGATCCCCGCGTCCTTCCAGTTGCGCATCACGACCTGCAGATTGTCCACGTAGTCGGGGCTCCACTGAAGCGTCGCCTCGAGCGGAACCTTGAGCCCGGTCGGAAAGCCGGCCTGGGCCAGGAGCCGCCGGGCCTCGCCGGTGTTCTGCTCGTAGAGGCGCCGGCCCTCCGGGGTGAGCTGGTTGATCGGGATCGCCCACTCCCGGAGCGCGGCCGGCACGGCGGGGTTCGGAGCCCCCTGCCCGAGCGACCAGGCATTGGTCTCGAGGACCTCCTTCCAGTTGCTTGCCATGGCCACGGCGCGGCGGACCCTGACGTCCCGGAACGGCTCGCGGTCGAGCTTCATCATCGTGATGCCACCGAAGAGCACGACGAAGTCCTGCGTCTTGAGGTCGCGCTTCTGCTTCTTCGCGACCTCGAGGTCGAGGCGCCGCACGCACTGGCCGTACTCGGGCGCGAAGTCGTACTTTCCGGCGAGCCAGGCGGCGAGCCGCGAGGACGGATCCTCGTCCACGGTGACCTCGACGGCGTCCGCGTAGGGCAGCCCGGGGAGAAAGTAGTTCGGGTTGCGCACGAAGGTGAGCCGGACGTTCGGCTCGAAGCGCTCGAGCATCCAGGGCCCGGTGCCGATGCACGCCTCCGGGCGCCGCAGGTCACCGAACTGCTCCACCGCCTCGTGGGGCACGACCCACATGACGGTCGCCGCCAGGTAGTCGAGGAACCAGCCGAAGGGCTCGTTGAGCGCGAACCGAACGGTGTACCGGTCGAGCGCGTCGATCTTCTCGACCTGGCCGAGCATCGAGCGATTCGGGTTGCCCTTGATCGAGAGAAAGCGCTCGTAAGTGTACTTCACGTCCTCGGCCGTCAGCTCACGGCCGTTGACGGGGGGCTTGGCGTGCCAGCGGACACCCTTGCGGAGCTTGAACACGTACGTCCGATCGTTGGGCTGGGTCCAGGACTCGGCGAGGTCCGGCTCGATCGGCAGGGTACCCGGCACGATCGAGGGACCGGCCTTCACCTTCACGAGGCGGCTGTGGGTGAAGGACAGGTTCGTCGCGATCCGGTGGTGGTTCGACGCGAGATGAGGATCGAAGCCGGTCGAGGCGTCCTCGCCCCGGATGCGGAAGACCCCGCCGCGCTTGGGCGTCTGCGCGTCCGCCGTGCCGTGGCCGAAGAGCGGCCGGCCCGCCTCGGCGGCGATCGCCACCCCTCCCAGCTTGAGCAGGTCACGACGGGTGAGGCTCTGCGGCGTCACGCGATCGGCCATGGAGACCTCCTTGCGGAAACGGAGGGAGGATAGCACGGCGCATGGCCGAGGGGGCGCGCCTCCGCTATGATCTCCGCCACATGGCCAACCGCTGGGCGGCGCTGGCGATCATCTTCGTCACACGCACGTCGATGGGATATCAGTTCCAGTCCGTCGCCTCCGTGGGGCCGCTTCTCGTTCCCGAGCTCGGCCTCACCTGGGCGCAGCTCGGCTGGCTCATCGGGCTCTACATGCTGCCGGGCGCGTTCCTGGCGGTGCCCGGCGGCATGCTGGGCCAGCGCCTGGGCGAACGCCGCGCGGTGATCGGGAGCCTCGCGCTCATGATCGTGGGCGGCCTCGTCACCGCCGGCAGCCACGGCTTCGCGATCGCCGTGGCCGGACGGCTGCTGAGTGGCGTCGGCGCCGTGCTCATGAACATCGTGCTCGCCAAGATGGTCGCCGACTGGTTCGCCGGGCAGGAGATATCGACGGCGATGGCGGTCATGCTCACGAGCTGGCCGGTCGGCCTCGGGCTCGCTGCCGCGACGCTCGGCGGACTCGCCACGCGCTCGTCGTGGCGCACGGCGGTCGCGGCGACGGCGCTGTCCGCGGGCGTCGGACTCGTCCTGATCGCCTTCGCGTACCGCGACCCGCCGCGCCCGCCCGAGCGCGTGCCGGCGGCGGCCGCGGGCCGCGCGCGGCTCTCGGCGCGGGACCTCGCGCTCGCCGTGAGCGCGGGCGCCGCCTGGGGCGCCTTCAACGCGAGCCTCGTCGCCGTCATCGCGTTCGGGCCCGGCATGCTGATGGCCCAAGGCGTCTCGCTCGGCGAGGCCGGCTTCCTCGTGAGCCTCGCGATCTGGATGACGATCCTCTCGGTGCCGCTCGGCGGTCTGCTCACCGATCGCCTCGACCGGCCGAACCTCGTCATCGTCGCCGGCAGCCTGGCGGCGGGGCTCGTCATGCTGCTGCTGCCCGTCCTCGCCCACCCGCTGCTGGCGTTCTGTCTGCTCGGCCTCACGATCGGCGTGCCGCCGGGCGCCGTGATGGCGCTCGTGCCGAAGGCGGTGGCGCCCGAGCGCCTGGCGACCGCCCTCGGCGTCTACTACGCGGTGTTCTATGTCGCGATGACGGTCATGCAGTTCGGCGCCGGCGCTGTCCGCGATCTCACCGGCAGCGCCACCGCCCCGATCCGGGTCGCCGCGCCCGTCATGGCTTCGACGGCGCTCGGGATCGCGCTCTTCCGCCTCGTCGAGCGGGCGGGGTCCGTGCGCCGCTCTCCTTGACACCCGCCGGTCGCG
>JBGQFW010000138.1:0-9511 GCA_041497115.1 Methylomirabilia bacterium | reverse complement strand
TGGGGCTCGCCCAACAAGCAGGACACCCACGCCGCCCACGGCGAGCCGCTCGGCGACGAGGAGATCAAGCTCACCAAGCGCAACTACGGCTGGCCGGAGAACGAGAAGTTCCTCGTCCCCGACGGCGTGCGCGAGCACTTCGCCAAGGGCATGGGCGCCCGCGGCAAGGATCTGCGCACCAAGTGGATGGCGCTCTACGACCAGTACCGCAGCAAGCACGCCGACCTGGCCGATCACCTCATCAAGATGCAGCGCCGCGAGCTGCCCGCCGGCTGGGACAAGAATCTCACGCCGTACCCGGCCGACCCCAAGGGCGCGGCCGGCCGCGACGTGTCGGGCAAGGTGCTCAACACGCTGGCCCAGAACGTGCCGTGGCTGCTCGGCGGCTCGGCCGACCTGGCGCCGTCCACCAAGACGCGGCTGACGTTCGAGGGCGCCGGCGACTTCACCGCCAAGGATTACGGTGGGCGCAACTTCCACTTCGGCATCCGCGAGCACGCGATGGGCGCCATCCTCAACGGTCTGGCGCTCTCCAAGATCCGCGCCTACGGCTCCGGCTTCATGATCTTCAGCGACTACATGCGGGCGCCGATCCGGCTGGCCGCCATCATGGAGATCCCGACCATCTTCATCTTCACCCACGACTCGATCGGCGTGGGTGAAGACGGCCCCACCCACCAGCCCATCGAGCAGCTGAGCTCGCTGCGCGCCATCCCGGGCCTGCTCACGTTCCGGCCCGGCGACGCCAACGAGGTGCGGGAGATGTGGAAGGTGGTCATGCAGATGAAGCACGAGCCCGTCGTGCTCATCCTCTCCCGCCAGGCGATGCCGACGTTCGACCGCACGAAGTTCGGCGCCGTTGCCGGCCTGGCCAAGGGCGCCTACGTGCTGGCCGACGCGCCGGGCGGCAAGCCCGACGTCATCCTGATGGGCAGCGGCAGCGAGGTCGGGCTGGCGATGAGCGCCTGGGAGGTTCTCTCGAAGGAGGGCGTCAAGGCGCGCGTGGTCAGCATGCCGTGCTGGGAGCTGTTCGACCACCAGAGCCAGGAGTACCGCGACAGCGTGCTGCCGCCGTCGGTGACCGCGCGCGTATCGGTCGAGCAGGCGTCCACCTTCGGCTGGCATCGCTTCATCGGCCTCACCGGCGAGGCGGTCGGCATGACGACGTTCGGCGCCTCGGCGCCGCTGAAGGAGCTGCAGAAGAAGTTCGGCTTCACGACCGACGCCGTCGTCGCCGCCGCCAAGCGGCAGCTCGCGAGGAAGTAACATCGCCCACTGTGCCGTTCACCGCCGAATAAGGAGTGGGTCGCCATGAAACTTGCCACGATACTCGCGGCCGGGGTCCTCCTCACCTGCACGTCGGCTGCCGTCGCCCAGACGGATTGCACCAAGCTCGTCCCGCCCTCGCCGTGGGGCCCGAACGACCAGACGGGGGCCACCAATCGCGTGACGTCGGCCGTGACGAAAGCGGCGGCGGCGGAGATCCAGGAGGGCAAGGTCGTCCCGATGTCCTACCCCCTGGTGGACGGCGTGCCGCTGTTTGGCACGCGCTTCACGAAGACGATTCTCACCGCGGTCTCGCTGGCGCCCGGCGCCTCCTACGGCGAGAACGAGCTGACCTACATGGAGGACACGTGGCTGAGCCAGAGCCACGTCGGGACGCACCTCGACGGCCTGGGCCACATCGGGCGCAAGGACTGCTATTACAACCAGACCCCGATGGGCAAGTTCATCAACCAGAACAACATGACGAAGCTCGGCCTCGAGCACCTCAAGTCCTTCGCGACCCGGGGCGTCCTGATCGACGCCGTCAAGGTCTTCCAGCAGGCCGGGAAGCTGAAGACCAACCCGGCCTGCAAGAAGCCGTGCCTCGAGAAGGGCACCGTGATCACCGGCGCCGATCTCCAGGCCGGCCTGAAGATGTACAACGCGACCTTGCGCGAGGGCGACATCGTGGTCGTCCACACCGGGTGGGGCGATCTCTTCGAGCAGTTCCCCGCCCAGAACGCGACCTTCAACTCCGGCGCGCCCGGGATCGGCAAGGACGCGGCGAAGTGGCTTGCGGACCAGAAGGTTGTGGCGGTGGGTTCCGACACGTGGGTGGTCGAGGTGATCCCCGGCGAGAATCCCAAGGAAGCCTTCATCGTCCACAACATCCTCATCACCGACCACGGGATCCACATCATCGAGAACGTGCGCACCGACCTGATGGCGGCCGAGGCCGCCCGGACGAATCGCGCCACGTTCTTCTTCAACATGACGGTGCCCCGCGCCGTCGGGATGACCGGAAACTTCGTCGGCATCGACGGCATCCGCTGAGACCCTCGGAGGGGGCCTCTGCGGCCCCCTCCGAAGCCCCCCCCAGGAAGGATTGCGCCGGCGAAGCCGGCGCCCGAAAGCGGCGAGTAACGGTTGAGGCGAATTCGACGCGGCGCGGTCGTGCTGATCGTGATTGTCGCGACGCTCGCGGCCGCGCTGCACGGGCGCGCCGACGAGCGGCGCCACACGGTCGCGTTCGCCAATCTCACCGAAGAGCCTGGGGTGACGCTGGAGGCCACCGGCTTCACGGGCCGCGAGGTTCGTGAGAGCTTCGCGCTCGCCGCCCGCCGCCTACCGATCGACTTGGTGTTCTACGACAATCGCCGCGACGTCCGGGCGGCGCGCGACAACGCCGCCGACGCGATCCGTCGCAAGGTCGACCTCTACGTCGAGTACTTCCACGACGCGGCCACCAACGAGGCGGTGGCGCGCATGCTGCGCGACGCGCGCATCCCGGTCCTCGCCGTCAACTATCCGGTGGCCGACGCCCCGCTCTACACCGCCGACAACGCGGCGGCGGGCCGCCTCGCGGGCGAGGCGCTCGGCAACTTCGCCGCGCGCTCGTGGCGGGGCCGGACCGTCGTCGGCGCGATCGTCGGGCCCGTCGGCGCGCGCGAGGATCGGGTGGCGGAACGAGTTCGCGGCGTGACGGAAGGGCTGCGCCGCCAGCAGCCCACCATCCGGATCGTCACCCTCGATACCCAGGGCAACCCCGGCGCGGTGGCGACGCTGCTCGGGAGGGCGCTCGCCGGCCAGCCGAGCGCCAAGTTCCTGATCGCCGCGCTGGACGACGCTACCGCGCTGGCGGCGAAGAGCGCGCTGGAGGCGGCCGGGCGCCTGGCCGACGGCGCCATCGTCGGGCACGGCTGCGACCGCTCGATCCACGGCGGCGCCAGCGACCGCAAGGAGATCGATCCCAGCAACCGTGGCAGCATCGTCCTCGGCTCGGTGGCCTTCTACCTCGACCGCTACGGCTACGAGGTGCTGCCGCTGGCCCTTCGCATGCTTCGTGGCGAGCCCGTTCCGGCGCGAACGGCGACCTCCCACAAGCTGATCACGGCCGCCAACGTCTTCATGGAATATCCGCCGTACGATCTGCAGTGACGTCAGCGCGGCGCGGCGGGCACGAAGAAGAGGCCCTCGACTCCGTCGCCGCCGGCGGCCGGTGTCGTGGCGATGGTCAGGGCGTTCGCCGGGCTGAGGGACACGGTGGGATAGAGACCGAACGACGCCAGCCGCCGATCCGCCGTCAGGGCATCGCCCAGCGCCATCACGCGGCGCGCGACGGGTCCGGACACGACGAAGGCCGCCAGCTGCACGGCGCTGCCGTCGACGGCGGCGGCGAAGGCCACGGTTCCGTCGGCTCCGAGCGCCGGCCACAGCGAGAAGTGCGCGAAGGTGCCGCCGCCGGGCGCGGGCTGTCCGAGCGCCGCCACCGTGCGCAGCCGGTCGGCGTCGACCACGAAGATCGCCTGCCCGGCGTCGGCGTTCTTGAGCACTGCCGTGAAGGCGACGGCGCCGCCGTCGTTGAGACCCACGCGCTCCGAGAACTTCGCGAAAATGCCGCCGAGCGGCGTCTCGCTCCCGGCGCCCGCCACCATCCGGATCGCCGCGCCGTCGGCCACGAAGACGCCGCCCGGAACCGTGCGGCCCTCGACCACCGCCGCGAAGGCGACGCGTCCCCGCTTATTGATGACCGGCGGACCGAAGCCTGCGAAGGTGCCGCCGGCGGGTGCCGCGTCGCCTTGCGCCACCACCTTGGTCAACCGGCCGCCGAGGACGGTATACACGGCTTCCATGATCTCGCGCCCTCGACGGACCGAGGCGAGAAACGCGACATCGCCGCGGTCGTTGAGAGCCGGCGCGTCGACCGCCGCGATGGTGCCCGAGGCCAGACCCGGCGCGGCGCTTCCCGCGACGACGACCGACCGCAGACCGCGCGCGCTTCGCAGGAAGATGCCCTCGACCGTTCGCCCGCCGGTAACCGCCGCCGCGAACGCCACGTCGCCCCGCTCGTTCAGCGCGGGAATCGGATGACGCCCGAAGCCGGAGAACGTGCCGCCGCCGGGGGCCGGATCGCCCTCCGCCACCACACGCACCGTGCGTGTCGGCGAGGCGAGGAAGAAGGCCTCGCTGGCCGTCCCCCGCAGCAGCGTGGCGAAGAACGCCACCTGCCCCTTCGCGTTGGCCGGTGCGACGACCGGCAGCGACTCGACGCCGAAGTGCTCGAAGGTGCCGCCGCCCGGGGCCGGATCGCCGGCGAGAGCGACGGCGCGCACCGAGGGCTGCGCACCGGCGCCGGAGATCGGTATCGTGCAGGCCAGCACGGCGATGGCCACGACGCGCTTGTTCGCTCGCATGGCGTGAGAGTATCGCCGCTGACGGGGGCAGGACAATGAGGCGATTCGCCGCGGTGCTGACGTTACTCGCCGCCCTCCTGCTCGGTGGCGGGAGTCCGGCGGCGCCGGCGCCGCGCTTCGTGCTGCGGGGAGCGTGCTATTGCCAGGCGGCGACCGAGCTGCGCTGTTCGAGTGAGCTCACGGAGGGCGAGTGCCGTCGTCGCTGCGCAGAGGACCTTTGCGACGACTGGTTCTGGCTCGAGCGCCTGCCGTGCTGGAACTGGGGCTATGGAGGCTGAATGGGCAGGCGCCCTGGCACGCGCTTGATGCCGAGGCTCACAGGAAGCGGCGGTTGGCGCGCTCGTCGGGCAGGTCGAGGCCGAGGGCGACGAGCTTGGCGTCCACGTAGGCCTTGTAGGCCTCGCGGATCTCGGCGTTGCCGACCGACTTGAGCCCCCACGCGATGAACTTCGGCGCGTTCTTCGAGTCCGAGCGTCCGAACATGTCCAGCGCGGCCGGGTACCACTTGGGCAGCAGCGCCTGCGTCAGCGCACGGCCACGCCGGTCCTCGCGGATGCGCTGCAGGAAGTAGTAGCCCATCTCGGAGTGGCCCAGCTCGTCGCGCTCGACGGTGGCCGACATCTTGGCCAGCGGCACGTAGGACGACTCGCGCCAGTCGCGGGCGTGGAAGGCCCCGTTGAGGTCCACCAGGAAGTGGAAGTAGGCGTCGTCGGCCCACGTCTCGCGCGGCAGGTGGAAGGTGTAGTGCGCGTAGGGCACGTCCTTGAGCGCGAAGTCGCGCTCGAGGCCGACGGCCAGGCGATGGAACATGATCGCGTGCTTGAGCTCCTCGGCGAGGTACTCGGCCTTGATCAGCCGGGTGGTCGCGTCGGGAAAGATCGCCTCGGCCAGGTCGAGACAGGTGGCCATGAAGCCGAGGAAGCTCTTGTTGCCCGCCCGCTCGCCCTCGTGGCGCAGCATCTTGAGCAACAGCTCGCGGTACTCGGCGGGCAGGGGCTCGCCCTCGTCGAAGCGATGCGCTGGGCGCCCCGCCGGTGGCGCGAAGCGGGGCAGGGGATCGCCCTGGGCGTAGATGCGCCGCCAGAAGGGCCAGAGGTCGGTGCGGCCGCGCCGCTCGGCGTCCTCGATCTCGCTCATCTCGCTCGTCTGGTTCATCGGCCGCTCGCTCACGCCTCGCCTCCGTAGCGGCGCTGCGCCGCTTCCCACCGGGCGGCGTCCAGGTCGCGGGTGACCGCGCGCTGGTGGCCGCACGGGCATCCGAGCAGCCCGGCCGCGTAGAGGTCGAACTGCTGCTCGACCAGCGCCGCGGCCATGTCGGGCAGCAGCCGGTCGCCGACGTTGCCGACCATGCGGTCGCACTTGCCGCACAGCAGGCGATAATAGGTCCCGTAGGTCGCCGGCCCGTCGAGCGTGATGCCCACGCGGCCGTAGGCCCGCCGGATCTCGTCTACGATGTCAGCAGGTGAAGTGGCCACCGCTCCCTGATACGGTGGGAGAGGGTCGGTTGTCAAACGCGCGTGTCGCGATGGAGGTGGGCCATGCGGACTCTGGGAGTGATCGCCGTCGCCGTCCTGCTCGCCGGGTGCGCCACCGCGCCGCCCTCCGCGCCGGCCGCCGGCGGCCAGACGTTCAGCGGCGAGGTGTGGACGTGGGACGAGCCCAACAACGTGGTGACCCTCTACCAGGGCGGCCAGATCACGCGCGTGAAGGTCAGCCGCGAGCAGCTGCGCGCGCTGCAGCTCCACCAGACCGTGCGCGTGATCGGCGAGCTGGCGCCCGCGGGGGTCGAGCACACGGTGCTGACGCCGGGCCCGGTGACGCCCGTGGCCAAGGGCGAGCCGGCCGTGCTCGAGGTGAAGGGCACCGTGGCCTCGGTGGACGCGAGCGGCCACCTGGCCGTGGACAGCGAGCGCGGCCCCGTGCACGTGTGGGCCGCCCCCGGCGCCGACCAGCGCTTCATTCGCGGCGGCCGCGTGAGCGTGACGATGCGCGTGCAGCCGGTGGACATGGTGCCGGCCACGACGCCGCCCGCCACCCCGCCCGCGCCCGCGTCGAGCGAGCCGGGCGACTACGCCGTGGTCACCGGCCGCATCGTCGCCGTCAATCAAGGCGGCGTGCTCGTGGTGGAGTCGCCGACCGGGCCCGTGCAGGTGCTGGTGAGCGACGGCGGGCGCTTCAAGGCGGGCGACTGGGTGCAGATCCACACGACCGTTCGGGTATACTGACCTTCGCTGACCCCGTCGTCTAGCCAGGCCCAGGACGCGACCCTTTCAAGGTCGAGATCGCGGGTTCGAATCCCGCCGGGGTCACCACTCCTCTTCAAGCGCACGGTGTCCACGACGCTCGACGTCTTCCCGGCCCCCTCCTATATAATCGCCGGGCGGTTCGGGTCATCGAACCGTCATCAACGCGTCACGTCGCGCGTGTAGCGTGGGAGGGAAGCGATGGCTCTGCGGATCGGACTCGTCACGGACATCCACCACGGGCCGGACGTGGACGTCAGGGTCGGCAGCGCGGCGCCCGAGCTGCTGGAGAAGTTCACGCGCCGCATGCGGACCGACTTCCACCCCGATTTCATCGTGGACATGGGCGACCGCATCAACGACACGGACCTCGACGCCGACCGGCGACGGCTCGGCGACGTGCGGCGGATGCTCGAGGCGGCCGGGGTGCCGATCCTCTACGTGTGGGGCAATCACGACCTGCTCAACGTGCCGCCGCCCGAGGCGCGCGCGATCCTGGGCAAGAAGGCCGACTACGAGTCGCACGAGATCGGCGGGCATCACGTCGTGATCCTCAACTCGCAGGACCCGACCGTCGAGCAGATCGGCGGCACCCTGTCGGACCCCCAGCTGGACTGGCTCGAGCAGGATCTGAAGAGCGCCACCACCCCCGCGATCGTCTTCTGTCATCACCCGCTCGACGAGCAGGACCCGTCGCGCCACTGGTACTTCAAGGATCATCACGACCACGCGTGGGCGAACAACCGCCAGCGGGCGCGGGCGATCATCGCGGGCAGCCGGCGGGTCAAGGCGGTGTTCAACGGTCACATGCATCTCAACACCGTCGAGGTGATCGACGGGGTGCCCTACATCACGCTGATGTCGCTGGTCGACGCCGGCATCACGCGGGGCCCCTCCGGGTGCTGGGGCGAGATCACGCTGGGCGAGGGCGGCAGCGTCGAGGTCAAGATTCGCGGGCAGCTCTCTATCGCGGTGTCCTTCCGATGACAAGGAGATGGCTCATGAGGGTGCGACAAGGGATCGTGCTCCTGGTGGCGGTGCTGGGCTTGGCGCGGGCGGCGGGCGCCGCCGAGCCGGTGACCATCGAGTACTGGCACATCAACTCGCCGACGTTCGGCGGGCCGGCGGCCAGGGAGCTGGTGCAGCTCTTCGAGGCCCGGCATCCGGACATCAAGGTCGTCGAGAAATTCCAGCCCGGCGTCTACACGGGCCTCATGCAGCAGCTGCAGGTCTCGCTGGCCGCCAAGCGCCCGCCCGCCGTCGCGCAGATCGGGTTCAACCTCACCGCGTATGCCGCCGGGCAGTTTCCCCACGTGCTGCTCGACAAGTACCGTAAGAGCGATCCCGCGTTCTTCAAGGGCATTCCCGACAACATCCTGACGCTCGGCGTGCTGGGCGGCGTCCTGCACGGCATTCCGTTCGGCGTGAGCACGCCGGTGATGTACTACAACCCCGACCTCTTCAAGGCGGCGGGGCTCAATCCCGATCAGCCGCCGCAGACGTGGGACGAGCTGCAGCGGCAGGGCGCGATCATCAAGCAGAAGACGGGCAAGCTCGCCGTCTACCTGCAGCAGCCCAACGACGAGTGGATCGATCAGACGCTGATCTGGGGGAACGGCGGCCGGCCGCTGTCCGAGGACGGCAAGCGTGTGGGCTGGGATGCGCCGGAGGCGATCGAGGCGATGCAGATGTGGCAGGACATGGTCAACAAGAGCAAGATCGCCGCGAACCTCACGTGGGAGGAGGGGCTGCAGGCCTTCCTGTCCGGGCACGTCGCGATGTGCCTGACGACGATCGGCCGTCAGGAGCACATGCGGCGCAACGCCAGCGCCTTTCAGGTCCGCGCGGTGCCGGTGCCGCGCTTTGGCAGCAAGCCGCTGGCCACGGCCACCGGCGGTAACGTCCTCATGATCTTCGCGACCGATCCCGCGCAGGAGAAGGCGGCGTGGGAGTGGATCAAGTTCGTGCTCTCGCCCGAGGGGGCGACCATCTGGACCAAGGGCACCGGCTACCTGCCGCCGCGCGCGGAGCTGGCGCATGACCCGCGCTACCTCAAGCCGTTCTTCGACGAGGCCCCGCTGATGAAGGCCGCGTTGCAGACGTTCCCCTATGCCAAGCCGTGGGTCAGCTTTCCGGGGTCGCGCGGGCTGGAGATCACCAAGATCCTCATCAAGGCGCGCGACGAAGTGCTCGAGGGCAAGCGCCCGGCCGAGCCCATCCTGAAGGAGGCCGCCCAGCAGGCCAACGCGCTGCTGTCGAAGTGATGGACGCCACGGCGCTCGCCGCCGCCCCCGCGCGCGCGCGCACGCGCGTGTCGCGGCGACGGCGCGCCGCCGTGGTCGGTCATCTCTACCTGGCGCCGGCGATCGCGCTCACCGGCCTCTTCGTGTACTGGCCGCTCGTGGCGAGCACCGCGCTCAGCTTCTACGACTGGAATCTCGTCTCGCCGACGTGGGCCGCCGTCGGCTGGCAGAACTACCAGGAGCTGATCGCCAGCCGCGCGTTCTGGCTGTCGCTGGTCAACACGGGCAAGGCGGCGGCGGCCCTGACCGTGTTCACGGTGATGGCGCCGCTGCTGCTGGCGCTGGC
>JBGQFW010000137.1:0-9751 GCA_041497115.1 Methylomirabilia bacterium | reverse complement strand
CGCGCGTGGGGATGGACCGGCCCCGAGGTGATCGTCCAGGTCCAGCGCCTGGCGTTCCCCACGCGCGCGGGGATGGACCGGTGGTACGCGAGCGCGAGCGGGATGCGCATGAGCGTTCCCCACGCGCGTGGGGATGGACCGATCGAGAGGGTGCGCGGCGCGGACGGCAAGATGCGTTCCCCACGCGCGTGGGGATGGACCGAACCGCACAGGAGATCAACGCCGCCTACCGGCGCGTTCCCCACGCGCGTGGGGATGGACCGTCGACATCGCCTCTCCCAGGACCGTCCAGCGGGCGTTCCCCACGCGCGTGGGGATGGATCGTCTCATGCGGCTGGCCAAGCACGAAAGCATTCGCGTTCCCCGCGTGGGGATGGACCGTCGTCTGGGGAGCGGCGGGGCGATGCTATATACTCGCGCGGTGGATCTGGTGTCTACTGCGCGGTGTGCGTTCACGACTCGGCCGCGAGTAGCGGGCGCGGGAGTTGTTCGTAGTCGAGGCTGAGGCAATCAATGAAGGCCGCGTACTTCGCGGCGCACGGCGGCAGCGACAAGATCGTCTACGGCGATTACAAGGATCCGGCGCCGGCTGCCGGCGACGTCGTCGTGCGCGTGCGCGCCTGCGCGCTGAACCACGTGGACATGCTGCTGCTCGACGGCCGCTTTCCGCCGCCCGAGGGGCTGCCCCACGTTAACGGCTGCGAGGTGACCGGCACGATCGACACGCTGGGCGCCGGCGTGCAGGGGCTGGCGACGGGCCAGCGCGTGATCGTCTTTCCCGGCTTCTCCTGCGGCACCTGCGAGTTCTGCCAGCGCGGCGAGCGCACGGTGTGTTTGCGCTACGGCTACCTCGGCGCCCACAGGGACGGCGGCTACGCCGAGCGGGTGCGGGTGCCCGCCGCCAACTGTCTGCCGCTGCCCGAGACGATCGCCTTCGAGGCGGGGGCGGCGCTGCCGCTGGCCTTCCTCACCTCGTGGCACGCGCTGCTCGTCAAGGCCGACCTCAAGCCCGGCCAGACGGTGCTCGTCCACGCCGCCGGCAGCGGGGTGGGCAGCGCGGCCATCCAGATCGCGCGTCTCTGCGGCGCCCGCGTCATCGCCACCGTGGGCAGCGACGACAAGATCGAGTTCGCGCGGTCGCTCGGCGCCGAGCGCGTCGTGAACTACCGCACGCAGGACTTCGTCGAGGAGACGAAGGCGTGGACGGGCAAGCGCGGCGTGGACGTCGTCGTGGAGCACATCGGCGGCGAGACGCTGGAGCGGTCCACCTACGCGCTGACGCGGCTGGGCACGCTGGTCTCCATCGGCTCCCACGACACCCACTGGGGCCGGCTGGATTTACGCCACGTCTATTCCAAGAACCTGCGGATCGTCGGGACCAATCTAGGCTCGATCCTCGAGCTGCGCACGCTGCTGGACTACGTCGTGGACGGGCGGCTCCGGCCGGTGATCGACCGCGCGTTCCCGCTGAAGGACGCGCGGGCGGCCGTCCAGCACGTGCTCGACCGGAAGAACAAGGGCAAGGTGCTGGTGATCCCATGAGCGAGTTCCTGAGGGTCGAGCGGCAGGGGCCGATCGCGACGCTGTGGATCGACCGGCAGCCGAAGATGAACACCATGACCGTCGCGATGAGGAACGAGTTCCCCGAGATCTTCAGGGACCTCGATCGCGATGACGGCATCCGCGTGGTCGTGATTCGCGGAGCCGGCGGCAAGGCGTTCAGCGCGGGCGGCGATGTCGGAGAGTTCCTCACCCTGGCGCCGGCCGACCTCGAGCTGTGGGGCGACACGCTCACCGCCGCGGAGCGCTGCCGCAAGCCGGTCATCGCCGCCATCGACGGCTACACGATGGGGGCCGGCCTCGAGCTGGCGGTGGCGTGCGACGTCCGGATCGCCACGCGCCGCTCGGAGTTCGCGTTCCCCGAGGTGCGGCTGGGAATGATCCCGGGCAGCGGCGGCACCCAGCGCGCGCTGCGGCTGATCGGCATGACGCGGGCCAAGCTCTTCCTGATGACCGGCCAGCGCATCCCCGCCGAGCGGGCGGAGGCGTGGGGGCTCATCACCCAGGCGGTGGCCGACGACGGCCTCGACGCCGCCGTCGCCGCGCTGGCCGGAGAGCTGGCCGACAAGGCGCCGCTGGCGCTGCGCACGCTGAAGATGGTGCTCAACCGCGGCGCCGACGCGCCGCTCGACACCGCGCTGGAGCTGGAGCGCAAGGCCTACGCGTGGCTGCGCTCGACGCACGACTACGAAGAGGGCGTCCGCGCGTTCCTGGACAAGCGGCCGCCGAAATACGAGGGGCGGTGAGCATGGCGCATGCCGGCTCGTTCGGACTGATCCTGGCCAACCGGGCGGTCGTCCTCGGCGCGATCAAGGCCCGCGACCTCATCGACATCGCCGTGCAGGGCGAGCGCTCCGGCGTGTTCGACGCCGTCTGGGTGGGCGACAGCCTGCTCGCCAAGCCGCGGCTGGAGTCCGTCACGCTGCTCTCGGCGCTCGCCTCCGTCACCGAGCGCGTGCGTCTCGCCGTCGGCTGCATGGCCACCTTCGTCCATCGTCATCCGGTCATGCTGGCGCAGCAGTGGGCGAGCCTCGACGTCCTCTCCAGCGGCCGCGCGTGGCTGGCGGTGTGCCTGGGCGGCCCCGACAGCGCCAACGCCGCCCAGGCCGCCGAGCACGCGGTCATGGGCATCGCCTCCGGCGAGCGCGTCGAGCGGCTCGAGGAGGGCATCGTGATCCTCCGCAAGCTCTTCGGCGAGAAGAGCGCCAGCCACGCCGGCCGGTTCTATCGCTTCGACAACGTCACGCTCGAGCCCCGCCCCGTCCAGAGCCCGTGCCCGATCTGGATCGCCTCCAACCCGACCGGCCTGACCTGGAAGGGCGGCGCCAGCGCCTCGGCGGCCGCCGTCGAGCGCGGCCTGCGCCGGGTGGCCCGCTACGCCGACGGGTGGATGACCAACAAGCTCTCCCCCTCGGAGTTCGCCGAGCAGTTCGGGCGGGTGCGCGCGCTGGCGCGCGAGGAGGGGCGCGATCCGGCCGCGCTCGGCAGCGCCCTCTACCACAACATCAACATCAACGAGGACCGCGCGGCCGGGCTGACCGAGGCCAAGGCCTTCCTCGACGCCTACTACTCGACGAAGTTCACGCCGCAGTTCGTCGAGCAGTGGACCGTCGCCGGCGGCCCCCGCGAGTGCGTCGAGCAGCTGCGCGCGTACTTCGCGGCCGGCCTCGGCCACATGGCGCTGCGGCTGGCCTCGTGGAGCCAGCGCGCGCAGCTCGACCGCTTCCTCGCCGAGGTGGCGCCGGCGCTCGGCGCGCGCTGATGCTGCACGCCGTCGATCACCTCGTCATCGCCGTGGCCGATCTTCCCGGGGCGGTGCGCACCTACCGCGAGCTCGGCTTTACCGTCGTGCCGGGCGGCCGCCACCTTGGGGCCGGCACCAGCAACGCGCTGATCGCCTTCCGCGACACGTCCTACCTCGAGCTGCTCGGCTTCGACGAGCCGCGCCCCGACCACCGCTGGTGGGCGCCGCTCCTCGCCGGCGGCGGCCTCGTGGACGTCTGCCTGCAGACCGACGACCTCGTCGCCGACGCCAAGGCGCTGCGGCAGGCCGGGGTGGCGGTGGGCGAGGTCGAGCGCCGTGACCGGACACGGCCCGACGGCGCGCAGGTGCGCTGGGTGGTGGCGGCCGCCCTCGGCCCCCAGCGCGGCGTGGCGCCGTTCCTCATCGCCGACGAGACGCCGCGCGCCCTGCGCGTGCCGCGCGAGCGGACGCACGCCAACGGGGTGACCGGGCTCGGCACCGTCACGGTAGCGGTGAGCGATCTCGCGGCCGCGCGCCGGTGGTACGCCCACGCCCTCGGGGTCCCCGGCCAGGAGGTCGGCAGCCCGGAGCTGGGCGCGGCCGGCGTCCGCTTCGTCGTCGGACCCCACACCTTCGAATTCCTGGCGCCGACCGGCGCCGGCGCCATCCGCGACTGGCTCGGCGCGCGGGGGGCGTCACTGTACGCGGCGACCCTGGTCGGCGGCTTCGCGTCGGGACCGCTGGCGCTCGATCACACCCACGGTGCGCGGCTCGCGCTTGCTTCCGCGTGAGCCGGAGAGGAGCCCTCGTATGAAGGCGGCGCTCGCGGTTCTCCTGATCCTGATGGTCGGCGTGACGGGCGTGGCGGCCCAGCCCCCCGGCCCGGCGGTCACCCTGGCCTTCGCCACGCTCGACACCGGCAGCGCCTGGTACGTCTACGGCGCCACGATGGCCGAGCTGCTGCGGCACGCGCTCCCGGCCGGCTCCAACATCGACGTCAAGCCGCGCGCGGGCGGCGTCGGCAACCCGCGGCTGGTGGCCAGGAACGAGACACCCCTCGGTCTCAGCTTCACGGTGACGAACCGCTGGGCCTTCGACGGCAAGGAAGCGTACACGGAGAAGCTCGACACCCTGCGCGCGCTCGTGGGTGGCCTCGACACCTACTACCTGGTCGCGGTCGCGCCGAAGAGCCTCGGTATCTCGTCGGTGCGCGAGATCCGCGAGAAGAAGCTGCCGGTGCGGATCTACACGCAGCCGGTCGGCGCGCTCGGCGAGTTCGCCGGCCGCCAGCTGCTACGCGCGGCGGGCATGAGCTACGCCGACATCAAGGCGTGGGGCGGCTCCACCAACCACGTGGGCTACAGCATCATCGTGGACGCCTTCCGGGACGGCCGCGCCGACATCCTGTTCGCGGTGGTCACGCCCAAGCACCCGTCGGTGAGCGAGATCGTCACGTCGGTGGACGTGAAGTTCCTCGGCCTCGACGCCGAGTCGGCGAAGGCGCTGCTGCCGCTCGGCTACACGGCGGCCACGATGCCGCCGGAGACCTTCAAGGGGCAGACGGAGCCGGTGAGCACGGTGGGCTTCCCGACGGTCCTCATCACCAACCGGGACCTGCCGGAGCCCGTCGCCTACACGATCACGAAGACGATCCTCGACAACAAGGACGCGCTCGTGCGCGGCCACGCCGGTCTCGCCGAGTTCGATCCGAAGACGGCGTGGCGGCCCGAGAAGGTCGGTCTCCCCCTGCATCCGGGCGCCGAGCGGGCGTACCGCGAGAAGGGGTGGATGAAATAGCCGCCGACGTCGTCTTCGACAACGGCCGCGTCCTCACCCTCGATCCGCGCCGTCCCGTCGCGGGCGCGCTCGCGGTCGCCGGCGGCCGCGTGGCGGCGACGGGCGGCCGCGCCGACGTGCGGCGGTGGCGGGACCGCCGCACCCGCGTGGTGGACCTGCGCGGCGCCACCGTCGTCCCCGGCCTCGTGGACGCCCATGCCCACCTCGACCGCGAGGGGCTCAAGCTCATCCATCCCTCGCTGGCCCGCTGCCGCTCGATCGGCGACATCCAGGCGCTCGTGCGGCGCCACGCCGTGCTCACGCCGAAGGGCGGGTGGATCGTCACCATGCCCGTCGGCTCACCGCCGTTCTACCAGGACGCGCCGGGCGCGCTCGCCGAGCGGCGATGGCCGACGCGGGCCGATCTCGACGCGGCCGCGCCCGACCACTGCGTCTACATCCGCGGCATCTGGGGCTACTGGAACCGGCCCCCCGTCCACTCGATCGCCGGCAGCCGCGCGCTGGCGGCGGCCGGCGTCACCCGCGACACGGCGGCGCCGCCGGGGGTCGAGATCGTCAAGGACGCGGCGGGCGAGCCGACCGGGCTCTTCATCGAGCACAACGCGATCCAGGTGGTGGAGTTCACGCTCATGCGCGCGGCCCCGCGCTTCACCCACGCCGACCGCGTGCGCGCGCTGGCCGCGTCGCAGCGCCGCTACGCGATGCGCGGCGTGACGGCCGTGTACGAGGGGCACGGGATCGCCCCCGAGGTGCTGCGCGTCTATCGCGAGACGCACGCCGCCGGCGCGCTCGCGCTGCGCTGCACGCTGGCGGTCAGCCCCACGTGGCCGGCCGGCGAGGCGGCGCGCGCGATCGGCGAGGTGGCGGCGTGGGCCGGCGGGCGAGGGCTCGGCGACGACCGGCTGCGCGTGGGCGGCATCTGCCTGCACTACGGGGGCGATCCCCAGGTCGCGCGCCTGCTGCACGCGGGTCAGCCCTACACCGGGTGGGCCGGATTCGTCGAGAGCGCCAACAGCCCCGCCGCCTATCGCGAGCAGGCCGAGCTCGCCGCGCGCCACCGGCTGCGCGTGAGCACGCTGGTGACCCGCTGCCTGCCCGACGTGCTCGACGCGTGGGAGGCGATCGCGCGGCGCCACCCCATCCGCGACCTGCGCTGGGTGCTCGTCCACCTCAACGACGCGACGCCCGCGCAGCTCGCGCGCATCCGCCGGCTGGGCGCGGTGGCGACCACCAACCCGATCTCCTACCTCTGGCGCTCCGCCGCCGACGAGGTTGCCCGCCTCGGCATTCCCGCGGAGCGGCTGCTGCCGCACCGGAGCCTCGCCCGGCATCGCATCCCCTTCGGCCTCGCCACCGACAACAAGCCCGCCGATCCGTGGGTGGCGTTCGCGGCGGTGGTGGCCCGGCGCGACATGGCCTCGGGCGCGTCCATCGGCCCCCGCGAGCGGCTCACGCGCGCCCAGGCGCTGCACGCGCTCACCGTCGGCGGCGCGTGGGTCACGTTCGCCGAGCGCGAGCGCGGCCGGCTGGCGCCCGGCTATGCCGCCGACCTCGCGGTGCTCGAGCGCGACCCGCTGACCGCGCCGCTCGAGGAGCTTGCCGGCCAGACGGCGCGGCTCACGATGGTCGGCGGCCGGGTGATCTGGGGCGATGGCTGATCTCCGCTCGCCGCGGGTGTGGCTGGCGATCGCGTGGTCACTCTTCCAGCTCTACACGGCGGTGGCCGGGCTCTTCGATCTCCTGATCCAGCTCCCGGTGCACGTGGCCTTCGCGGTGGCGCTGGCGTTCCTCACCGATCCGATGCCCGATTCGCCGGCGGCGGCCGCCGCGCTGGCCGCGCGCCCGCGCCGCCGTTGGCTCGACGGCACGCTGGCCGCGCTGGCGGTGGCGTGCGCCGGCCACTACGTCTACCACATCGAGCGGCTCGCCTCGCGCATGGCGATGGTGGACGATCCCGAGCGGCTCGACGTCGTGGTGGGCGTGCTGTTCACGCTGCTGCTGCTCGAAGCCGCCCGCCGCCACATCGGCCCGTCGCTCGTCATCCTCGCCCTGGCGTTCGTCGCCTACAGCTTCGCCGGCCCCTGGCTGCCCGGCTTCCTCTCCCACGGCGGCGAGACGTTCGTGAAGCTGGTGGACCAGCAGATGTTCACCACCCAGGGCGTCTTCGGCGTGCCCACGCTGGTGTCGGCGACGTTCATCTATCTCTTCGTCATCTTCGGCGGCGTGATGTCCTACGGCGGCCTGCTCCGCTTCTTCACCGACGGCGCGCTGGCGGTGGCCGGCGCCTCGCGCGGCGGGGCGGGGAAGGTGGCGGTCATCGCCAGCGGCCTGTTCGGCACCGTGAACGGCAGCGCGATCGCCAACGCCGTCACCACCGGCGCCTTCACGATCCCCCTCATGAAGCGCGCCGGTTACCGGCCGGCGTTCGCCGCCGGCGTGGAGGCGTGCGCCTCGATGGGCGGCCAGCTCATCCCGCCCGTGATGGGCGCCGCCGCCTTCATCATGGCCGAGACGCTCCAGGTGCCCTACGGCACCATCGCGTTCGCGGCGACCATTCCCGGCATCCTCTATTTCGTCGCGGTCGGAGCGATGGTCCACTTCGAGGCGGCCCGCGCGGACCTGCCGGTGCTGGAGCGCTCCGCGCTGCCGCGGCTGAGCGCCGTCCTCGCGCGCGACTTCCACCTGCTGGTGGGGCCGGCGGTGCTCGTGTGGTTCCTCGTCGAGGGGCGCTCGCCGCTCTTCGCCGGCTTCTGGGCGCTGGTGACGGCGTTCGTGCTGAGCCAGCTCCGGCGCGACACCCGCATCGGCCCGCGCCAGGTGCTCGCCGTGCTCGCCGACAGCGCGCAGAGCGCGATGCCGGTCGCGCTCGCCTGCGCGACCGTCGGCATCGTCGTCGGCGTCGTCTCCACCACCGGGCTCGGCCTCAAGCTGGCGGGCGGCATCGTGAGCCTGGCCCACGGCAGCATGCTGGCCACGCTCGTGCTCACGATGCTGGCGGCGCTGGTGCTCGGCACCGGGCTGCCGACCTCGGCGACCTATATCATCACGTCCATCATGGCGGCGCCGGCGCTCGTGCAGCTCGGCATCCCCCGGCTGGTGGCCCACATGTTCGTCTTCTACTTCGGCATCCTCGCTGACCTCACGCCGCCCACCGCGATCTCGACGTACGCGACGTCGTCGATCGCCGGCGCCGACGTGTGGCGCACGCAGTGGACGGGGATGATGCTGGCGCTGTCGGGGTTCATCATCCCGTTCTCGTTCGCCTACGACCCCGCGCTCCTGATGCAGAACGCGGGGGTGGTGGCCATCGTCCTGCGCACCGCCGCCGCCGCGCTGGGGATCCTCATGCTGGCCGCCGGCCTCATCGGGTACCTGCGCGCGCCGACGCGGATCTGGGAGCGTTTGGTACTGCTGGCGGGGGCGTTCCTCCTGATCTTCCCGGGGGCGATGAGCGACGTCGCCGGGCTGGCGTGCTTGGCCGCCGTGCTGCTGGCGCAGCGTGCGCGCGCTCCCAGACTCTAGCGGGCCACGGCGGCGCCGGATAAGGCGCGCGGGCCGACACAGTATGATGGGGGCGCGGCGAGGAGGACGATCGGTCATGGGCTTCATGGACATGCGGCAGTGGCTGGGGCTGCTCGAGAAGGAGGGCGAGCTGCGGCGCATCGGTGCCGAGGTCCACTGGGACCGCGAGCTGGGCGCCGTCGCCCGCCGCGTGCTCGAGAAGCGCGGCCCCGCGCTGCTCTTCGAGAACATCACCGGCTACCGGAGCGGGCGCTGCACGAAGGTGTTCACCGGCGGGCTCGGCGACCGGCGGCGCCTGGCGCTGGCCCTCGGCTTTCCCCGGGACGTCGGGAACTCCGAGCTGATCCAGTACGTGATGGCGAAGAACCGCGAGGCGATCGCGCCGCGGGTGGTGAAGACCGGGCCGGTGAAGGAGGTCGTCGTGCGCGGCGCCGACGTGGACCAGACCCAGTTCCCCGTCCCGCGCTGGCACCATCTCGAGGGCGGGCGCTACATCCACACGTTCTCGGCGATCGTCACGCGCGATCCCGACACGCGCGTGATGAACGTCGGCATCTACCGCGGCATGATCGGCCGCCCCGACACGTGCCCGATGCTGCTGATCAAGGGCGGGCAGCACTGGGGCCACCACTTCCAGAAGTACGCCGACCGCGGCGAGCCGATGCCGGTCGCGTGCGTGATCGGCTGGGATCCGATCATGCCGTTCCTCGCCGGCTCGCCGATCCCGACCGGCGTCTGCGAGTGGGACGTGATGGGCGCGTATCGCGGCGAGCCGGCCGAGCTGGTGCGCTGCGAGACGGTGGACCTCGAGGTCCCCGCCTCGGCCGAGATCGTGCTCGAGGGGCTGATCGCGGACGATCCGACGACGTGGGAGCTGGAGGGGCCGTTCGGCGAGTACACCGGCCACCTGTCCGACGTGCCGACGCCGCGGCCGACGATGAAGGTGACCTGCATCACCCACCGCCGCGATCCGATCTTCCGCGGCTGCCTGGAGGGCACGCTGCCCGGCTCCTACAGCGAGAACAGCGTGATGTCCGCGGTGCAGCGGGCCGGGATCGCGTGGAACATCCTCAAGGACGCCGGTATCCCCGCCATCCGGGACGTCCACGTGCACCCGATCACCAACGG
>JBGQFW010000136.1:0-9813 GCA_041497115.1 Methylomirabilia bacterium | reverse complement strand
GGCGCGGCGCAGGTAGTCGGGCACCAGCTCGGCGCGGTCGATCTCGCCGACCCACTTGGTGATGGGCCGGAACGCCCCCGCCATGTCGAAGTGGGTGTGGCGGGTGGCGCCGCGTCCCACGCCCTCGGCGAGGACGAGCAGCGGCGAGGAGTCCTCCCAGGCCTGGGCGATGGCGCCGAACGCCATCTGGATGCCGGCGGCGTTGAGGCCGGCCATCACCGTGCAGACGCCGATCTGCCGGCCGCACGTGACGCGCGAGAACGCGTCGGCCACCGCGACGGCGAAGCGCTCCTCGCCCATCATCAAGATCGGCACGCCCTCCTCGCCCAGCGCGTTGTTGACGGGGCTGGTCGGGTAGCAGGACACCCACGGGATGCCCTCGGACTTGAGGATGCGCGCGACGCCGTTGACGGCCTGGATCTTCATGAGGGGACGACCTCCGCGCCCCCTCGTACCCCGAGCGCCGGGTCCTGTCAAGAATGGGGTATTCTTGCATCCCATGAGCACACCGATGAACCCCGCCGATCTCGCCATGGACCCCGCGTCCCTCTACCGCGAGGACGTCTACACCGACCGCAAGATCGGGACGATCCGCGTGATGACCCCGGTGACGGCCTCCGGCGCCCCCGACGCCACGCGCGCCGTGATCTACGTCGGCGAGACGCAGCTCCTGACGTCCGGAGGGCTGCTGCCGCTGGCGTTCCAGATCGAGGCGACCTCCCTGGCCGACGCCGCCGCCGGGTTCGCCGCCGGCGCCAACGAGGCCGTGGAGCGCACGCGCCGCGAGCTGGAGCGGCTGCAGCGGGAGGCCGCGTCCTCCATCATCACGCCCGACCGCATCCCGGGGGGCTTCGACCCCATGGGTGGGCTCGGCGGGATGCCGCCGGGTGGGCGCATCAAGCTGCGCTAGCGATCATCACGTCCCTCAAGGAGGCGTCATGCGTCTAGGAGCTGTCCTGCTGGCTGCGCTGTCGATCGCCGGCCTCGCCGCCGCGCCGCCCGCCCTGGCCCAGACGACGACGCTCACGATGTCCTCGTGGGTGTCGCCGCAGCACCACCTCACGAGCGTCGTGCTGCAGGGGTGGGCCACCGAGGTGGAGAAGGCGACCAACGGGCGCGTGAAGTTCCAGATGCTGCCCAAGCACCCCTCGGCCCCGCCCGGCACCTTCGACGCCGTGCGCGACGGCCTGGTGGACCTCTCCTACGTGACGGCCAGCTACACCCCGGCCCGCCACATCATGCCGCTCATGGCCGAGCTGCCCGGCGCCGGCGACACCGCGCTCGCCAACTCGGTGGCGTACTCGCGCATCTACTGGAAGTACTTCCACAAGGTCGGCGAGTACAAGGGCGTCAAGCTGCTGGGCGTCTTCACCCACGGCCCCGGCCAGATGTTCACCAAGAAGCCGGTCAACAGCATCGCCGACATCCAGGGGCTCAAGATCCGCACCGGCGGCGGCGTCGCCGAGAAGGTGGCCAAGGCGCTCGGCGCCTCCGCCTTCGTGAAGCCGGCGCCCGAGTCCTACGAGCTGCTCTCCTCCGGCGTCGCCGACGGGGTGTTCTTCCCGCTGGAATCCATCATCTCGTTCAAGCTCGACACCGTGCTCGAGCAGGCCACGCTGTTTCCGGGCGGCATGTACAGCTCCGCCTTCGGCTTCTTCATGAACGAGGACAAGTGGAACAAGCTGCCGAAGCAGGACCAGGAGATCATCGAGAAGCTCTCCGGCGAGCACATCGCCCGGTTGGCCGGGGCCTCGTGGGACGAGGCCGACCGCAAGGGTCTCGAGCAGCTCAAGAAGTCCGGCGTGAAGATCGTCAACGCCAACTCCGAGCTCGTCGCCGAGGTCCGCAAGCGCTCGGCGCCGATCATCGACGAGTGGATCCAGCAGGCGAGCGCCAAGGGCGTGGACGCTGCCAAGATCCTCGCGGAGTTCCGCGAGGAGCTGCGAAAGGTCGCCGCCGGCAAGTGACCGAGCCCGCTCCCCGGGGGACGCGGCTCGCCGACGCGCTGCTCGGCGCCGCCGCGTCCACCATCCTCCTCGCACTGATGCTGCTCACCGTGGTCGACGTGGTCGCCCGCTATCTCTTCAGCCGCCCGGTGCGCGGCGCCTTCGAGGTCACCGAGCTGCTGCTCGTCGTGCTGATCTTCGCCGGCTTGCCGCTGGTCTCGTACGCCGACGAGCACGCCGTCATGGACTTCGTCGACCGCCTGCTCTCCCCGGGCGGCCGGCGCGGGCTCGAGCGGGCGGTGCAGGCGTTCAACGCCGCGTTCATGTTCCTGCTCGCCTGGCTGATGTGGGGCAAGGCGGACCGGATCTGGGGGTACCGCGACGCCACCGACGTGCTACGCATCGTGTACGGGCCGTTCGTCTACTTCATGGCGGCGACGCTGGCGCTGGCCGGCGCGCTCCACCTCTGGAAGGTCGGCGCGCGGCGATGATCGAGGGGCTCCTCGGCCTCACCGCGATGATGCTGCTCTGCTGCCTGCGCGTGCCGATCGCGTTCGCCATGGCGGCGATCGGCATCGTCGGCTACGCGTACATGCGCGACTGGAACTGGATGGTCGCGTTCGCCATCGCCCAGACCAAGCTCTACGAGACGGGGCGCAACTACACGCTGTCGGTGGTGCCGCTGTTCATCCTCATGGGCAACCTCGTCACCCGGGCCGGCATGTCGCAGGAGCTGTTCCGGGCCGCCTACGCCTTCATCGGCCACCTGCGCGGCGGGTTGGCCATGGCGACCATCTGGGCGTCGGCCGGCTTCGGCGGCATCTGCGGCTCCTCCATCGCGACGGCGGCGACCTTCGCCAAGGTGGCCTATCCCTCGATGAAGAAGTTCGGCTACTCCGACCGGCTGGCGGCCGGCGTCGTCGCGGGCGGCGGCACGCTGGGGATCATGATCCCGCCCTCGACGATCATGGTCATCTACGGGATCTTCACCGAGACCAACATCGGCAAGCTGTTCATGGCCGGCATCCTGCCCGGCATCCTCGGCGCGATCCTGCTCTGCGGCGCCGTCGTCTACATGACCTGGCGCGATCCCGCCTCCGGCCCGCCCGGCGAGCGCTCGACCTGGGGCGAGCGGCTGCGCGCCCTCAAGGACGTGTGGGCGGTGGCCGTGCTGTTCCTCTTCGTGATGGGCGGCATCTACGGCGGCCTCTTCACCGCCACCGAGGGGGCGGCGATGGGCGCCTTCGGCGCCATGATCTTCGCGCTGGCGCGCCGCGCGCTCACGTGGCGGACGCTCTACGAGGCGCTGCTGGAGTCGGCGCGCACCACCGCCATGCTGTTCATGATCCTGATCGGCGCGCTCATCTTCGCCGAGTTCGTCAACATCACCTCGATGCCCGACGACCTCAAGGCCTTCGTCACCCGCTTCCACGTCGGCCCCACCATGGTGGTGGCGGCGATCTGCGCGATCTACGTGGTCCTGGGCACCGCGATGGAGGAGCTGTCGATGATCCTGCTCACGATCCCGGTCTTCTTCCCGGTGGTCGTGCACCTGGGCTTCGACCCGATCTGGTTCGGGATCATCATCGTGTGCGTCGTCGAGATCGGGCTCATCAGCCCGCCGGTCGGCATGAACATGTTCGTGCTGCGCACGCTGATCCCGGAGGTGAGCACGATGACGATCTTCAGCGGGGTGCTGCCGTTCATGTGGGCGGACGTGATCCGGCTGGCGATCCTCGTTGCGTTCCCCATCATCTCGCTGTGGCTGCCGGGGATGATGCGGTAGGCCGGACGGCTAAATTAGTTGTCGCGCCGCAGCTGCTCCAGCTCGGCCCGGCCGCGCCCGCGCTCGTCCAGCGCGCGGGTGAGGCGCGCGACGTCGTCCTGCAGCCGGGTGAGGGTGCCGCGGTCGCGCGCGTCGAGGAAGTCCAGCAGCGCCAGCGACGTCTCGGCGTACCGCCGGCGCGCCTGGCGGAGCTGGGGCAGCGTGACGGGGCGCAGCGCGTCCCCGCCCGCGCTGTACCGCGTCGACGCCCGCTCGACGTCGGCGATGGCGGCGTTGCGGGCGTCGCGCAGCGCCACGTAGCGGTCGGCGATCGCGGGGTCTTCGCGCCGGAGCGCCTCGACGTACGCCTGCTCGCGCTCGGCGCCGGGGGCGGCGACGCCCGGCGGCTGGGCGAGCGCGGGGGTGGCCGCCAGCGCTACCAGCGCCAGGGCCGCCGCGAGCGGCCGCCGCATCCGCCTAGTCGCCGCGGATCGCCTTCAGCCGGCGCTGCAGCGTCGTCATCCGGTCGTTCATCTTCTCCGACAGCGGGCTGCGGGGCCGGCGCTTCGCCGCCACCGGCGGGACCGGCACCGGCGCCGGGGTATGAACAACATGGCAGTAGACGCAGCCGGACTTCATGCCGTGCTTGCACTCGATCATGGATTCACTCTCCAGGCTCTAGGCGGGTCAGGTGTTAAAGGCGCGGTCGAGAGCCTGGTCGAGATCGGCGATCAGGTCGTCGGCGTCCTCGATGCCCACCGAGTAGCGGATCAAATTGTCCTTGATCCCGATCTCCAGCCGCTCCTCGGTGGTCAGCTCGTAGAAGCTCATGATGGCCGGCTGCTCGATGAGGCTCTCCACTCCCCCGAGCGAGACGGCCAGGTGCGGGATCGTGCAACCGTCCACCACGCGGGTGGCGGCGTCGAGATCGCCGCGCACCTCGAAGGACACCACGCCGCCGAACCCCCGCATCTGCCGCCGGGCGACGTCGTACTCGCGATGCGTGGGCAGCCCGGGGTAGTGGACGGCGGCGACGCGGGGATGCGCGGCCAGGAACTCGGCGAGCGCCTGGGCGTTGGCGTTCTGCCGCTCCATGCGGAGCGCGAAGGTCTTGATGCCGCGGATGAGCAGATAGGCGGCGAACGGATCCACGATGGCGCCGGTGATGCCCTGCAGCGCGCGGACGGCGTCCACGATCTCGCGCGTGCCGAGCACGGCGCCGGCCAGCAGGTCGTTGTGGCCGCCCAGGTACTTGGTGGCCGAGTGCATGACCAGGTCCACGCCCCACTCCAGCGGCCGCACGTTGTACGGCGTCGCGAAGGTGGCGTCGATGATCGTCTTCACCCGGTGCTTGCGGCCGAGCGCGGCGAACCGCTCGAGGTCGAGGACCCGGTTGTAGGGGTTCGTCGGCGACTCGCTCAGCAGCACCCGCGTGGTGGGCCGGATCGCGTCCTCCAGCGCCTCGTAGTCGCCCGCCGGCACGGTGGACACCTCGATGCCGTAGCGGTGCAGCGTCTGGTTGAGGAACTGGCGCGTGCGCCGGTAGCTGTCGTCGGTGACGACGATATGGGTGCCGCGCGAGAGCATCGCGAACAGGGCGGTGGTCATCGCCGCCATCCCGCTCGAAAAGAGCAGGCAGTCGCCCGCCCCCTCGAGCGCGGTCAGCTTCGCCTCGGCGATCTTCTGCGTGGGATTGCCGTAGCGCCCGTACTCGACGCGCTCGATCTTGCCGTCGAAGTGATCCTTCACCTCCTGCGTGTTGGCGAAGGTGAAGGTGGCCGTCTGCACGATCGGCGTGGCCAGCGAGTGGGCGGGCTTGGGGCGCGGCTCGCCGCCGTGCACCGCCAGCGTGCTGGGGCCGACCGGCTTCTTGGGCGGTTCCACCCGCTCGGCCATCAGGACACCAGCAGCTTCGCCTTGTCGACGTGGCGCGCGATGGCCCGGGCCACCCGCTTGGGATCGGCGGGCAGCTCGACGGGCCGGTTGCGGTGGGTGGCCTTGATGCCGGCCAGCTCGCCCATGTGATAGGCGGCCTTCTGGTCGGCGAACTTGAGGCCGTTGGCCGTCGAGATGACGACGACCCGCTCGTGCGAGCGGATCACCTTGCGCTCCACCAGCTTGCGCAGCGCGGCCAGCGCCACCCCGGTGTGCGGGCAGTTGAACATGCCGGTGCGATCGGCCCGCGCGGCCTCGTCGGCCAGCTCCTGCTCGCTGGCCTGCTCGACCACGCCGTTGAACCTCTGCAGCGTGCGGATCGCGCGCTTGACGCTGACCGGGTTGCCGATCTGGATGGCCATGGCCAGCGTCGGCTGGGCGGCGACCGCCTCGAAGTGCTTGAAGTCGTCGAGGAACGCCCGGTAGAGCGGGTTGGCCCGCTCGGCCTGGGCCAGGCAGATGCGCGGCAGCTTGTTGATGAGCCCCAGGTCCTGCATCATCACGAACCCCTGCCCGAGCGCGTGGACGTTGCCGAGGTTGCCGCCCGGGATGATGATCCAGTCCGGCACCTCCCAGTCGAACTGCTGCACGATCTCGATCGCGACCGTCTTCTGCCCCTCGATGCGCAGGCTGTTCATCGAGTTGGCGAGGTAGATCCGCTTCTCCTTGGTGATCTCCTGCACCACCGCCATGCAGCCGTCGAAGTCGGTGTCGAGCGAGAGCACCAGGGCGCCGTTGGCAAGCGGCTGCACGAGCTGCGCGATGGAGACCTTGTCCTTGGGCAGCAGCACCACCGACGGGATGCCGGCCGCCGCGCAGTAGGCGCCCAGCGCCGCCGAGGTGTCGCCGGTGGAGGCGCAGGCGACGGCGTCGATCGGCACCCCGCCCGCCATCATCTGCCGCACCACCGAGACCAGCACGGTCATGCCGAGGTCCTTGAACGACCCCGTGTGCGAGTTGCCGCACTGCTTGATCCACAGGTCCTCGACGTGCAGCTGCTTGCCGTAGCGGTCGGCCCACAAGAGGTTGGAGCTGCCCTCGTACATCGACACGATGTTCTCGTTGTCGATGAACGGCACCACCCACTCCTTCTTGCCCCACACGCCCGAGCCGTAGGGGTAGATGTGGCGGCGGTAGCGGTCGTCGAAGAGCTGGATCCAGGCCGCCGCCGAGCGCGACTTGAGGGCCTCCACGTCGTGCTGGACCTCGAGCAGGTCGCCACACGTCGGGCAGCGGTAGATGACCTCCCGGAGGTCGAACTCCCCCGGGCAGCCGTTGATGCACTGAAACCACGCGTTGTAGGTCACGACAGGCTCAGTATAGCGCCCGCCGGGCCGGGGGACCTAGGCGGCGGCGAGCGCCCGGCCGGCCTCCGCGACGAACCGCTCGAGCCCCGGCGCGTCCAGCTCCGGGCGCGGGCGGACGATCAGCCGGTCCACGCCGGCCGCCGCGTAGGCGCGCACGGTCGCCGCGTCGGGCACGTCGTAGCCCGGCGGGGTCACGCTGATCTCCAGCCGGCCCAGCTCGGGGGGTCGCGGGTGGCGCTGGGCGGCCTCGCCCAGCGCCCCCACGAACCGCTCGGTGGTCGCCACGTCGAGGCCGAAGCCGTACCAGCCGTGCGCCTGCGTCACCGCGCGGCGGAAGGCGGGCGCCGTGCGGCCGCCGACGACGATCCGGACCGCCGTCTGCGCCGGCCGCGGCATCGCCTGCACCCCCTCGAAGGACACGAAGCGCCCCTTGAACGCGGGCCTGGGCTGCGTCCAGACGGCGCGCATGGCGGCCAGGGACTCGTCGGCGATGCGGCCGCGATCGGCGAAGGCCACGCCCACGGCGCGCATCTCGGGCTCGCACCAGCCCACGCCCAGCCCGAAGACGAGCCGGCCCTTGGAGAGCACGTCGAGCGAGGCAAGCTGCTTGGCGAGGACGAGGGGCTGGCGCTGGGGCAGGATGACGACGCCCGTCGCGAGCAGGATCCGGGTGGTGTGGGCGGCGAGGAACGTCAGCGCCACGATCGGGTCGAGCAGTGGCATGTCGGGCGCCATCGGGCGCTCGGGCAGGGGCGGGTCGGGCAGCACCACGTGATCGGCCGCCCAGAGCGAGTCGAACGCGGCGGCCTCCGCCGCCCGCGCCACGCGCGCGGCGGTGTCGGGATGGGCGCAGCCGTACAGGTTGACGCCGTGCAGTCCGATTTTCATGCCTTCTCGTACCCCGAGGACTCAAGCGGTGTCAAGGCGCGGCTCCTGTAAAATGCGCCGCATGCCTTCCGACCCCGACCGCCCCCTCGAGATCGTGACCGACGTCCCCGACCGCGCGATGGTGATCTTCGCCCACCCCGACGACGCCGAGATCGGCTCCGGCGGCGTCGTCGCCCGCTGGGTGAAGGCCGGCTGCGAGGTCACCTACGTGCTCTGCACCAACGGCGATGCCGGGACCGGCGACCGCACGCTGACGCCGGCCGCGCTGGCGGGCCGGCGCGCCGAGGAGCAGCGCGCCGCCGCCGACTTCATGGGCGTCAAGCACGTCGTCATGCTCGGCTATCCCGACGGCGCGCTGGAGGACACGCGCGAGTTCCTCGGCGACGTCGTCCGCGTCATCCGCCAGCACCGGCCCCACACGGTCTTCGTCCACGACCCGTATCGGATGCAGGGGTTCCAGCACCGCGACCACCGCAAGGCCGGCATCGTGGCCACCGACGCCGTCTATCCCTACGCGCGCGACCACCTGCACTTCCCCGAGCACATCACGCGCGATGCGCTGGAGCCCCATCGCGTCCGCGAGCTCTGGTACTGGGGCATGGACGCGCCCAACATCGTCGTGGACGTCAGCGACGCGATCGAGCAGCAGATCGCCGCGCTGATCCGCCACGAGAGCCAGATGCCCGGCTTCAACGTGCCGGCGGGGCAGACGATCGGCGAGCGCGTGAAGAAGAACGCCGCCGACCACGGCACTCCCTACGGCTTCCGCTACGCCGCCGTCTTCCGCCGCCTCGTGGCGCGGCGCTGAGACCGCCCGAGGGAGTCAGCCGCCGAGCCTGGCGATCACCTCGCGGCCGTAGCGCCGCACGTCCTCGGGCGTCTTCACCTGCGCGGGCAGCCCCGCGCCCGAGCTGACCGGCACCGCCACCCGCGCGATGCCGCGCTTGGCGAGCGCCTCGATCGCGGCGGGCTCGGGCGGCGCCGACACGGTGATCTCGATCGCGGCGGGATCGCGTCCGGCCGCCTCCGCGGCGCGCCGCATCTCGTCGAACCGCTCGGGCGGCACGTCGCGGGCGGGGAAGTAGCCGTCGCCGAGCCTGCCGGCCCGTCGCGCTGCCGCGGCCGTGTCGCCCCCGACGATGACGGGGATGCGCCCGCCCGCCGGCCGCGGCCGGCAAAAGACGTCGCTGAATGTCACGAAGCGTCCCTTGAACGTCGCGCGCTCCTGGCTCCAGAGCGTGCGCATCGCCGCCACGTACTCGTCGGCGCGCGCGCCGCGGTCCTCGAACGGCACGCCGAGCGCGGCGAACTCCTCGGCCAGCCACCCCACGCCGATGCCGAGCAGCACGCGCCCCCCGCCGGCCATCGCGTCCAGCGTGGCGAGCGCCTTGGCGGTGATCACGGGATTGCGCTGGGGCAGGATCAGGATCGCCGTCCCCAGCTTGAGCCGGCGGGTGGCGGAGGCGACGTAGGCCAGCCACACGAGCGGATCGGGGATCGGAAAGTCCTCCAGCCCCGCGCCCATGCGGCCGCTGGGCGAGTACGGGTAGCGCGACTGGTAGGCGGCCGGGATCACCACGTGCTCCACGGTCCAGATCGAGTCGAAGCCGGCTTCCTCGGCGGCCTGGGCCAGCTCGACCGCGGCCCGGCCGTCGGCGTAGCGTCCGAGGTTCGCGTAGCGCAGTCCGAACTTCATCGCGGCGCCCTCCCTTGTGAGCGATCCGCCGGCAGTATAGGCTGAGGCGCCGTTCCAGGGAGGAAGCGCGATGAGTGTGCAGTTCGGCGTCCTGATCCCCACGCGCGAGGCGATCATGTCCGGCCGCCCCGAGACCGGCGCGCTGCTGACGATGGCCGAGCGCGCGGAGGAGGCCGGCTTCGACTCGGTGTGGATCGGCGACTCGATCACCGCGCGGCCGCGCCACGAGCCGTTGACACTGCTGGCCGCCGTCGCCGCCCGCACCCGCCGCGTGAG
>JBGQFW010000135.1:0-9943 GCA_041497115.1 Methylomirabilia bacterium | reverse complement strand
GCGCGCGACTGCTTGTCGGTCACCTCGGTGATCTCGGCCTCGCCGACGACGTCGCGCTGCCCGCCCGCGCCCTCGCGGAAGATCAGCAGCTTCTGGCCGACCGCCGCGCCCTCGGCGGTGCCGACGTTGAGCACGGCCTCGCCCTTGCCGCCGCCCGTCACGCGCGCCCGCAGCGGGAAGGCCTTGTGCAGCTTGCCGGCGAGATCCTTGGCGATGGCGTCGGCCGCCTGCGCGGTGGTCTCGCTGGCCGGGAAGCTCTGGGCGATGGACGCCACCACGCTGGAGGTCTCGGTCTCGATCACCCGCACCGTCACCGTCCACTCGCTGGCGGTGCCCGCCACGCTGCCGACCGTGATGAGCCGCGCCGACAGCACGCGCCCGAGCTGCAGCGCCGTCCGCTGATCCACCAGCGCGCTGGAGGACAGCTTCAGCTCGGCGAGCAGCTTGTCCATGACGTTGCGCTCGACGAGCCGGGCGCGCGTCTGCCCCTCGAGGGCCTGGCCGATCTTGAGCGTGAGGAAGTCGTACTCGCCCTCGCGGAACGCCAGCCGGCCGCGGCTCTCGAACCCCAGCAGCGTGATGGTCAGCGGTGGTGACGTCCAGTCGTCGCGGCCGGCCGGCGGCTTCACGACGTCGCCGCGCTTGAAGCGCGCGGCCAGCTCGTCCACCAGCGCGTCCACGCGCTTCTGCTTGTCGGCGTCCTTGCGGCTGCCGTCGGCGTCGCGCGCGTCCTTGAGCAGCGTCTGCACCATCGGGTCGTTGGGGTTGAGCGCGGCGGCCTTCTCGAGGACCTGCGCCGCCTCGCCGAACTTGCCCTGCCGGCGCAGCAGCGCGCCCATGTTGGCGACCGCCTCGCCGTTGCGGGGATCGGCCGCCTGAGCCTGCTGGTAGGCGGCCTGGGCCCGGTCGGGCTGCCCGTCCTCGGCGGCGATGCGGCCGAGCCGGCTGTAGGCGATCGACTTGGGGATGTTCGGCACGCCGGCGAACGCGATGACCGACTCGTAGGTGGCCGCCGCCTTGGGCAGGTCGCCCGCCATCGCGACGGCGTCGCCCTGCACCAGCACGCAGCCGGGCCGGCTGGCGCCGAGCTTCTGCACCTCGCCGCAGAACTTCTGGGCGGCGCCGGGGTCGTTGGCGCGCATCGCCACCAGCGCCAGCCCCTCGTAGGCCTCCGCCGGGCGCGCGCTGACGGCGGCCTGGAACTCGCGGGAGGCCTCCTGCAGCCGGTTGCCCTCCAGGTGCTTGTAGGCCGCCTCGAGCCGCGCCTTGCCGCCGCCGCCGAGCGTCCAGTAGACGCCGCCGACGACGAGCACGACGGCGGCGGCGGCGCCGAGCAGCATCATGAGGCGCTTCTTCTCGAGCACGCGCGGGCCCGCCGCCGCGGCGGCCGCGACCGGCCCGCTGAAGTAGCGGGCGGTCGGGTCGCCGTACAGCACGTAGGCGGCCCACGTCAGGTCGGTCTTGCCGTGGCGGCGGGCCGCCTCGCGGCGGGCGTCGCGCACGGCAACCCCGATGGGCTGGCCGACGGCGAGCTTGGCGTAGAGCTCCTGGGCGAACTGGAAGCCGGCGGCGCCGGGCACCGCGCGCCGCGCGCCGACGAAGTGCTTGACGCCGGCGGTGAGGATCGCGGTGGCGAGGCCGAACACCGCGCTCTCGCTGTGCGGGTTGCGCCCGGGCGTGGGCGCCTCGCAGGCGGTGAAAACGAGCAGCCGCGGCACGGCGGCGCCGGCGGGCAGGCGGGCCAGCTCGGTCGCGGTCACGCGGCCGTCGGCCAGCACGAACCCGCCGTTGGCGCCGTCGTACTCGGCGCGGCCGGCCACGTGCAGGATGTCGGCGGAGCCGAACTGGGCGAGGAACTCGGCGCGGTTGACCGCGCGGTCGTTCACCACCGCCTGATACTCGGGCCGGTCGCCGAGCAGCGTGCCGAGCTGCGTGCCCTCGCGCTGCGCGTCGGGCAGCGTCCCCTGGGGGTCGGCCACCAGCGCCACCTTGAGCTGGCCCGTCGTCTCGCGCGCCTTGGACGCGGCGAGCTGCTTGGCCGCGCTGACCACGCGCCCCACGCCGAAGCGCAGCCCGAGGAACTCGCGGCCGTCGTGCAGCAGCTCCCACGGGATCCGCGCGAAGTGCTCGTCCATCGTCAGCACGAGCTCGGCGGCCGTGCTCTGGCCCACCCGCGCGCGCGCGTTGGGCGGCAGCAGCTGCTCCCAGAGCTGGCGGCCGAGGCCGCCCAGATCTTCCAGGTTCTGCTTCTGGATGCGGCCGTCGCGGTCGGCGCCGTCCAGGATCGTGTCCATCCGCTGGACGATCTGGTTCACCGCCGCCTCGTCGTAGTCGGTCTCCTCCGCCTCGCGCAGCGCCTCTTCCTCGCCCACCGCCGTCTCGCGATTCACGACCTTGAGCCGCGCGCCCGTCTGCGAGACCTCGAGGTGCAGCACGCGCCGCGTCTTGTCGCCGGCGGACTGCACGGCCGCGCGCAGCCGCGCCTGCTCGGGCGACCACATCACCTCGAGCACGACGACCTTCTCGAGCTTGCCCTTCAGCGCGGCGGGGCCCACCGGCAGGAAGATGTCGTTGCCGAGGTCCTTGCTGGCTTCCTTGTAGATGGACTCGGAGACGAGGATCTGGCCGGGCTCGGCCAGCGTCTGCACGCGGGCGGCGGTATTGACGGCGTCACCGAAGACGTTGGCCTCCTCGACCATCGCCATGCCGGCGTTGAGGCCGACGCGGACGTGGATCTGCTCGCGCTCGGCCGCCTTGCTGTTGTACGCGTGCAGCCGCCTCTGGATCTCGATGCCGGCCTTCACCCCCGGCGTCGGCGACGGGAACACCGCCAGCAGACCGTCGCCCAGCCGCTGCAGCACGCGGCCGCCGTGCTCCTCGATGGGCGGCACCACCATGTCGTTGTGGCGCTGGAGCATGGTGACGCCTTCGAGGTCGCCGCGCATGTCGAAGAAGGTCGTCGAGCCCTTGATGTCGGTGAACATGACCGTCACCGGCTTGGCGAACTTCTCCTGGATCTCGCGATCCAGCTCGTTGCGCCGGCGCACGTAGTCCCAGACGTCGCTCTTCATCCCCGGGCTCTGCGTCTGCTCGTTGTCAGGCACCGTCGTGGCTCCTCACTTGGTGATGACCTTGACCAGCTTCTTCTGGGCGATCATCTGCTCGACCTTCCCCGGATCGCGGACCTCGGCGTAGGAGATCTTGTCCTTGATCTCCTTCAGCATCCCCTCGCCCAGCGACTCGATCGGCCGGTCCAGCACTTCCTTGGTCGTGGGATCGATGAGCGGCGGCCCTTCCTGGTAGACGATGACCTTCATGTCGAGCCGCACGTTCTTGGGGGCGCCGATGCCGACCACCACCCGCTTGTTGGCGACCATCATCACCGCCCCCTCGACGAGCGGGTAGTCCTGCTTGACCTTGGCCGCCAGCTCGGCCATCTTCGCCTTCGCGCTGCCGGGCCCCTTCTCGGGGTCGAAGATGTCCTTGGAGGCCAGCACCGTGCTGGTCTCGGTGCTGACGAGCTGCGCGTACGCCTCGACCGACTTCGGCCCTTCGTTGACGGTGATGACCATGATCGCCTCGGCGGCGGCCAGCTTGCCGGCCTTGATCGCGGTGGCCTGGTCCACCAGCTGGGTCTGCGAGAGCTTCTGCTCGCGCAGGATCGCCTCGAGCTGGTCGCGGCTGACGATCTTGAACCGCTTCTGGTTCACCAGCGCGTCGGTCATCGCCTCGAAGGCGCTGGCGTACATCGCGGTGGGCTGGCCCTTGAGGGTGAACGGCATGACCGCGACGGCCAGCCGCGAGCCGACCCGCGCCATCTCGTCCACCTTGCGCACGACCGTGAACGTGCGCGTCTCGGTCTTGCCGCCCTGGTCGGTCGCCACGACGGTGATCGTGTTGGGCCCCTCGGTCAGCGCCACGCCGTAGCTGAACGCGAACGACTTGCCGGCGGCGCCGCCGGCCGGGATCTGTTGCGCGTGGCCGTTGACCTTCACCTCGCGCAGCCCCGCGCTCGACCCCACGATGCCGGCGATCGAGACCGAGTCCTGCTGGACCTCGGCGGGGGGCTTCTCCATCTCGAGCGTCAGCCCGGGCTTGGACTGGAGGAACGACGGCAGCAGCTGCGCCCGCCGCGCCACCGGCACCACGTCCCAGTCCCGCGCGCGGCCGGACTGACGGAGCGCGGCCGGGATCGGGATGCGCACGCGCGTGACGTTGCCCACCGCGTCGGCCGCCTCGATCGAAAACGCCGTCGCCGTACCCGGCACGTCCACCGCGAACGGGCTCTGGGCGCCCGCGCCGAGCGGTGCCGGCTGGCCGTTGACCACCAGCGGGCCCAGCTGCACGTTGTCGGTCACCGTGCCCTCGAGGCGGATCGTGCCGGCCGGCGTGCGGGCGGCCCGCTCGATGATGACCGCCGGCCCCTCGCGATCCACCACGACCTTCACGCTCGCCAGCGACTCCTGGCCGATGAGGTCGCGCGCGCGCACCTGGATGGTGTTGGCCCCCGGCGCCAGCTCGGCCACCTGCGTGAACGGCTGCGTGCCGGTGGCCGCGTCGATCAGCTGCGCCTCGCCGTTGATCTCGACGGTCGCCACCTGGTTCTTCGACTCCGCGGAGCCGCGGACCTCCAGCGCCAGCGCGTTGGTCAGGAACCCGTCGGCGGGCGCGTCGATCTTGATCCGCGGCGGCTGCGTGTCGGCGGAGGCCTGGCGCAGCAGCGCGGCGCGCGCGAGGTTGTAGAAGTAGGCGGCCTTGGCGGTCGGGAAGCCGGCCAGCGACTTCTCCAGCGCCTCCACCGCGGCCCTGTACTGCCCTTCCTGGTAGAGCGCGACGCCCAGCTCGCGCACCGGGAAGTACTCGACGAACGACACGCCGTAGGTGCGCGCGCTCCGGTCCTCCTTGTCGCGCTGGCCGCGGGCGGCCCGGAAGTCCTGGATGGCGGCCTTCCACGCGCCCGCCTCGGAGTACTTGAGGCCGCGCTCGTAGAAGTCCCACCACGTGCCGCGGAACACGCCGGCGGTGGTCACCGAGGGCTGGTGCTTCTTCGCCAGGTCCAGCGTCTTCGTCGCCTCGGCGGTGGCGCCCTGGCGGATGGATTCCTCCAGCGCGGCGATCGCCTCGTCCCAGCGGCTCAGGTGATAGAGGGCGATGCCCTTGTCGCGGTGGGGGAAGTAGCCGTAGCGCATGCCGTAGAGACGCGCGCCCTTGTTCTCCTTCGGATCGGCGGCGATGGCGGCGTCGAACGCCTGCACGGCCTCGGGCCACCGCTTGGCGTCCATGTGCTCGAGCCCCTTGATGTAGGCGTCGCGCCCGGCCTGACCGAAGGCCAGACCACCGGGCCACGCCACCTGCATCACGACGGCGAGGGTGACCAGCACCCGAACGACCCGACGCGCCCTGCCCACCATATGAGTCATCCTATCCGGAACGCCCCTTCTCCTGATTCCCTGCTTTTCATTGCCAGAACCAGCACGCGTCGCTCGTTTGGCCGTTGACGCCCTCGAAGAAGACGCAGACGGTCGCCTTCAGGACCGGCTGGCCGTTGCACTTCGTCGGCAGCGTGAACGTCGCCTGCGTTGCGGCCGGGTCGAGGTTGGGGGTGTTGTTCACCGAGCAGAACAGGCTGCCCTGCCCGGTGCCGGTGTAGACGGACGGGTTGATGAAGAGGTTCGCCACCTCGAACGTCGGCTGCGTCCACGAGATCGTCTGCGCCTGGCCGAGCTTGGCGGCGGCCAACGTGAACCCCGCCGGCTTGAGGCTCGGCGTCGCCGGGTTCGGGATGGAGACGAAGTCCGTCGTCGGATTCGCCTCGGGCGTCTCCAGCGAGACCTCGGTCACGAACGGGACCCCGGTGCTGAGCGGCGTGACGGTGACGTCGTACTGAGCGCCCACCAGCAGCCCCGGCGGGTACGGCACGGCCATCGAGTCGATAAGGGTGCGCTGGCTGAAGATGTCCGTCAGCCCGCCGCCGTTGTTGAACGACGTCGTGCCGGTCTGGTCGATGCAGGAGGGAAACTCGTAGACCGCCCCTGCCGGCAGCGGCTGGCCGTTGGCCGTGTCGTGGTTCTGGATCTGCACGAAGAACGCTGGCCCGGACTGCGCGCCTATCTGCGGAGGGCACGGCTGCGTGTTCACGGAGCCCGACGGCACGTCCACGAAGACGTTCAGCAGTCGCTGCTGGACCGCGCACGTCTCCGGGCTGCTCGGAATGCATCCGCCGTTGAACCCGCCGTAGATCTTCTCCAGCCTCGGGTTGAGCTGGATGCTGAACGACTTGCTGTACTCCTCCTGGTAACCGTTGCCGATCACGTCCTGGTACTTGAACGAGATGGCCTGGACCTGCGACCACTCGGGCAGCGTGAGTCCGTCCAGCGCCAGGTCCCAGAACGTCGTCGCGGGGCCGAGATCCTTGGTCGGCTGGCTGTTGCCGCCGTTGTTCAGGTTCACGCTCACGCTGATGCTGGCCAGGAACGCGGGGGCGACCGACAGGTTCGCGCCGGTGATCCGATCACGGTACACCCAGTCGATCCGGGACAGGAGCGGCGTCCCCATCGAAGTGTCGAGCGTCACGACCGGGAAGATCGCCACCAGCGACGCGTTGGCGTTGAACGGCGGCACCGTGAAGTTGTGCGGCAGGTTCTTGTAGAGCACCGACCACGTGCCACCGGGGGCGCTGCCCGAGCGCGGAGGCAGCTTGTACTGGGCCTCGTTGCTGTCGAACCCGCTCTCCTGGGGGTCGGCCGGCACGCCGCTGACGCCGGAGCCCGCCGGCCCGGTGAACTTCACCGCGGACGGATCCGGGAAGTTGTCGTCGAAGAAGACCCGGAAGACGGCCCGGTACCCCTGTGTCTTCAGCGGGAACATCCCGGTGTCGTCCGGCGTGGTGCCGAAGCCGAACGAGCCGACCGAGACACCGGTGCCGAAGCGGAACTGGAACGACGTCTGGCCGACGGCGTCGAGCGTTCCGGTGAAGACGCAGGCGCCGCCCGTGGAGGTCGTGAACTGGCCCGTCACGTTGGCGTGCAGCGTGCGGCCCTCCAGCGTGCCCGTCAGCGAGCCGTTGCCACTGCCGGTCAGCGGCGTCGTGAGCGACTTGAACACGACGCTGGTGAGCGTCGCGACGATGTTGCCGTTGTCGTCACCAGTGCCGGTGAAGTTGATCAGGTACTGCACGGGGGCGTTGTTGAGCGTCCCGGTCAGGTTCGCCTGGCCGAGCGCCGAGTTGCCCTGCTGGCTGGTGATGGCGAACGTCCCGGTGAGGTTCACCGAGCCCTGCGCGTCGCACGTCGCCGAGAGCGGACCGAAGCCCGCTCGCGTGGGCGAGACCTGGCTGAAGGCGCCGGTCGCCCCCGTGAACTTGGTCAGGTTCTTCTTGATGGACAGGATGGACGGCGCTCCGCTCAGGCCGTCGTTGCTCGTGTCGGCCTCGGCGATCGTCAGCCCGAAGTTGGCCACCGCCGAGACGTAGTAGTCCCCCGCCGGGAACTCGTCATCGAACGTGATCGAGGTCGGGAACGTGGCGCTGGCGCCCGCCGCCAGCCCACTCACGTCCTGGGTCGCTACCAGCACGCCGGCGCCCGGCACCTTCGCGTCGTCCCCGCCGGCCGTCGAGGCCATGAAGATGCCGATCTTGAATGCGGGCGCCGCCACCTGGCCCAGGTTGCGCACGGTGCTGGGCGCGGCCACCGACTTGCCGGTCAGCGTGCCCGACGGCGTCGTCACCGAGGCGATGACGAGGTCGGGGCGGAAGTCGAGAATCGTCAGCGTCGAGGCGTTCAGGGCGCCCAGCGACGGCGCGGTCGGCGTGCCGGCCGGGCTGCTCAGCGAGAGATTCACGATGCGGTTGCCGTTCCGGGTCAAGGCGTTCTTGCTCAGGATCGGCACGACGAACGGCTTCACCGTCTCGCCGGGCAGGAACGTCACGGTCTGGCTCGCCGCGGTGTAGTCCTGGTTCGCCACGGCGGTGCCGTCGGAGGTCTGCGCGAGCACCGTGACGGTGCCGCTGGGAATGCCCGAGCGCACGATGGGGATGCTCGCGCTCGTCGCCGTCTCGCCGGCCGTGAAGGCCGAGCCGCCGAACGCCACCGTCTGCTCGGCGTCCACGACGAAGACCGTCATCGCGCTCTGGTTGCCGAGCGCCGAGCCGCCGCTCGGGGTGTCCAGGCTCAGGACGATCGTCTCAGTGCCCTCGAACTGGGTGTCATCCATCGCCAAGAGGTCGAAGCTCTGGTTGGCCACGCCGGGGCCGAACGTGAGCGTGCCGCTGCTCGGGGCGAAGTCCACGTCCGGCGTCGCGCTGCCGCCGGTTGCCGACCAGTTGACCGTGATCGGCCCCACGAGGTTCGCGCCCGTGCGCGTCACCGTGATCCGCGCGGTGCCGCCCTCGACGACGCTCGCCGTCGGGTTGGCGAACTGGATGATGCCCGCCGACTGCTTGTCCTGCATCGTCAGTACGGCCGCGCTCTGGGCACCGATGGTGCCGCCGGTCACGTCCGTGAAACTCAGCAGCACGGTGCGGCTGCCCGACAGCGTGAGGTCGTCATTCGTTTTTACCGTGAAGGTGCCCTTGCCGGCGCCGCCGCCGATCGTGAGCGCGCCCGAGGCCGTTGTGTAGTCGGTGGGGGCCACGCCACTGCCGTCGGAGGTCGTGTAGCTAACGATGACCGGCGGCGCCGTCGTCGGACCGGTGCGCGTCACCGTGATCGTGGCCGTGTCGCCCTCGGTGACGCTGTAAGCCGCCGCGCTGAACTGCACGTGTGGCAGCGAGTCAATGACCGTCAGCGTGGTGCTGCTCCGCGCGCCGAGCGTCGGCGGGTTGGAACCGCTGTACGGGGTGCTCGCACGCGGGTTGCTCAGCGTGACGACGAGGACCCGGTCGAGCTGGGCCGCCGTATTGTTCACGAGCGTCACCGGCACCACCGCCGTCGTCGCCGTCGGGGTGGCAAAGGTCAGGGTGCCGCTGGTGTTCGAGGCGATCGCCCCGATGTCGCCGGTGATCGTGTAGTCCACCAGGATGCCGCCCGCCAGGGTGGTGCCCGTCCGGGTGACCGCCAGGTTCACGAGGCCGCCGGCGAGGTTCTCCGCCACCGTCTGGGCCGCGTTCACGAACTGGATGGTGCCGCCCGTCTCGTTGTCGAGGATGTTCACGGTCGCCGTCGTGTCGGTGCCGAGCGAGGGCGCGGCGCCGTTGATCGAGCCGACGACGATCGGCGCGCCCAGGTCCACCGACACCGAGCGGTTGCCGTCGAGGATCGTGTTGGGGGTGCTCGTAAGCGCCGCGGTCGCGCTCGCCTGCCCGGCCGCGAACGAGAAGTTGCCGGCGAGCGGCGTCACGCCGGCGCCGGTCACCTGCCACGGCACCTTGATGGAGCCCAGCGTGCCGCCGGTGCGCGTCACCGTCAGCGTCACCGGCGAGCCCTCGACCACGTTGTACGTCGTCGGAGCGAACTGGAACTGGCCGGCCCGGTCGAGGTCCTGGATCGTCAGCGTCGCGGCGCCGAGCGGAACGACGACGGTATTCGGGTTCGGTGTGGCCAGCGTCAGGCTCACCGACCGGTTGCCGTTGTCGCCCACCCGCTTCAGCGTGGTCACCATGAAGGTCTGGCTCGCCGCGCCGGTGGCGAAGGTCAGCGTGCCCGTTTTCGTCGTGTAGTCGGTGCCCGCCACCGCGTCGATGTTGCTCGTCGAGAACGGCACCGTGATCCCCCCGGTCGTGTTGCCGCCGCGCAGGACGGTGATCGTCGCCGTCCCGCCCTCGTTGACCGTGTACGCGGGCGCGCTGAAGCGCACCGAGCGGCTAAAGTCGGTGATCGTGAGCACGGCGCTCTTGATCGTGCCGAGGGTGGCGCCGCCGGCGGGGTTCACCAGCGTGATGGGCACCGTCAGGTTGCCGGTGGCCTGGCCGTCACCCAGGACCATCAGCGGCACGGTCTTGCTGGTG
>JBGQFW010000134.1:0-10104 GCA_041497115.1 Methylomirabilia bacterium | reverse complement strand
CGAGCTCGCGGCCGCGGAAGAGCGCGAGCGGCCCGTAGCCGGGATAGTCGAGGCGCACGGCGTCGCGGCTCACCAGCGCGCGCCACGCCCGGCGCGCCGACACGCCGTAGCCGAGCGCGTCGCCGGCCAGCGCGCCGGCCAGCGTCCAGACCAGGTCGAGGCTCGGCCGGTGCTCGCATTCCACCAGCAGCCGGCCCCCCGGGCGAAGCACGCGCCCCAGCTCGGCGAGCGCGCGGGCGGGCTCGTCCACGAACGACAGCGTGCTGCCGCAGCAGACGGCGGCGTCGAAGCGCGCGTCGGGGTAGGGGAGCGCCTCGAGCGTGGCGAGGGCGAGCGGCGCGGCGGGCAGGCGCCGGCGGGCGACGGCCAGCAGACCGGCCGAGATGTCCACGCCGTGGGCGCGCCAGCCGAGGCCGGCGAGCAGCTCGGTCTGAAATCCGGTGCCGCAGCCGGCGTCGAGCGCGCGGCCGCCGCCGGGGGGCGGGGGACCGATCCCCGCTCGGAGAATGGCGTGCAGCTCGGTGTAGAGATGCTCGTACCAGGGCTCGAGGTCGTGGTAGGTCGGCGCCATGGCGTCGAACAACCGGGCGGTCGCCGCGGAGATGGGCTTGCTCAAAGCGGGCGTATCGCCGAGTATCGTATGTCCTCCGAGATAAGAGCATGTTCCTGATCCGCGCGAACGTCGCGCCGAGCACCATCAGCGGCATGGGCTGCTTCGCCGGAGAGCGCATCGCCCACGGGCAGGTCGTCTGGGTCTTCGAGCCGCGCATGGACGTGCGCCTGTCCATCGACGAGGTCGCGGCCCTGCCCGCGGCGGCCCGCGAGTTCTGGCACAAGCACGGCTACGCCGAGATGCAGGACGGCCGGAAGGTCATCACGCTATGCGGGGACCACGCCAAGCACCTGAATCACGCCGACACCCCGAACCTGGTCAGCGGCCCCGACGACGGCGACACGTACGTGGCGGCCCGCGACATCGAGGCGGGCGAGGAGCTGACCTGCGACTACTACTCGTTCGACGTGGACACGGATCGCAAGCTCGGCAAGCGCTGAGGGGGCCGTCGTGAGCGACGAGCGCGTCGAGGCGGGGGCGCGGCGGGTCGCGATGCGACTGGTCGCCGACGGCGAGGACGGCGGCCGCGGGCCGACGGTGAGCCGGCTGCTGGCGCGTATGCGCCACTCGGCGTTCCAGGGGCGCAAGCTCGGCGAGGCGTTCGAGGTGTGGCAGCGCATGATCGACGGCGACGGCCTCATTTGCCTGGGGCTGGCCGGCTCGATGGCGAGCGCCGGGCTGGCGCCGCTGGTGGCGTGGCTGGTCGAGCGCGGCTACGTGGACGTCATCGCCTCCACCTCGGCCAACGTCACCGAGGACCTGCTCGAGCCGCGCGGCGCCCGCTTCTTCCAGGTGGAGCCCGAGCACGCGGACGACGCCCGCCTGTGGGAGCGCGGCTTCTACCGCTTCTACGACCACGTCGTCAGCGCCGGCGACTACGACGCCATGGAGGATTTCACGCGCGGCTTCTTCGAGGCGCTCGCCAAGAGCTGGGCGCGCCCGGCGATCTCCGGCGTCGCCTTCATGCACGAGTTCGGCCGCTGGCTGGACGAGCAGGGGCTGGGCGGCACGATCGCCGCCACCTGCTTCCGCCATCGCGTGCCGCTCTTCGTGCCGGCGGCGCCCGACGGGCCCCTGGCCGAGGGCTACCGCACGGCGGCGGCCAAGGGGCCGGTGGTGGACTTCTTCGCCGACTACGAGGCGGCGCTGCGGATCATGGCGCGCTACATGCCGCCCGGCCCGGGGACCTCGGCGATCTTCCTCGGCGGCGGCGTGCCCAAGGACTTCCTGCAGATCACCGCGACCAGCGTCAAGGCGATCCGCGGCGACGCCGAGCCGAGCCCGCACCTGGCCGCGATCCAGATCACCACCGACAACGCCGTCTTCGGCGGGCTGGGCGGCGCCTCGGTGGCCAGCGAGTGCATCTCGTGGGGCAAGGAGGCGGCCGGCGGCGCCAACGTGATGGTGTTCGCCGACGTGACGATCGCGCTGCCGCTGCTCTGCCAGGGGCTGCTCGAGCGCTACGGGCCGGTCCACACGCGCCGCGCGCGCGCCGCCATCCATGCCGAGCTCGCCGCGATGCTGGACGCATGAGCGACGGGCGGGCGGTTGCGACGGTGAAGATCGACAACGCGCGCGTGCGCGTCACCGAGTGGCGCTTCGCGCCCGGCGCCGCCACCGGCTTCCATCGCCACGAGCACGACTACACAGTCGTGCCGCTGACGACCGGCTCGCTGGCGATCACGGGCCCGGCCGGCGACGCCACCGCCGCCCTCGTCGCCGGCGAGCCGTACTTCCGCGCGGCGGGCGTCGAGCACGACGTGCGCAACGCCAACGCGTTCGAGTTCGTCTTCGTCGAGATCGAGCTGAAGTCGCGGTGACCCGCGCTCACTGACCGATGCGGAACTCCACGCGGCCCTCGCCGCTCGCGGCCGCCGGGGCCGCCGCCTCGTCGACCGCCAGGCGGGTCTCCGGCACGCCCTCGGTCTTCACGAGGGCCTCGCGCACGAAGGCCAGGCGGTGGCCGAGCAGCGCGGCCAGGGCGGCGGCCGGCACCGGCTCCCGCGGGCGCAGCCGCGCCAGCTGGGCGTCGGGCGCCGGCGGCGCCTCGCCGGGGAAGCGCTCGGCGAACTCGGCGGCGACGGCGGCGGCGAAGTCCGGCAGGCCGCGCTCGCGCTGGCGCTTCTGCAGCCGCGCCGTCAGCTCCTGACCGCGGAGGCTGTCGAGGTCGGCGGGGCCGGCGAGCGTGGCCAGCGTCAGGCGCACCGCCGGCGCCCGCCGCAGGAAATCGGCGACCGCGGTCAGATGACGCGCCATGGCGGGACTCACGACGTCGCTGCCGGGCGCGAAGGTGACCGGGTCGACGCCGACCGACTCGATCCGGTCGTCGCTCCCCTTGAAGAGCCGTCCGATCGCCCGGAACGGCGCCGCCATCACGTTCACCAAGACGTTGCGCACCACCGTCCAGATCGCGTCGCCGAAGTCCGCGCGCCAGCCGGCCAGCGGCCCCGACACCGGCAGGCTGATCTTGATGCCGTTGTCGGAGTCGGTGATGAGGGCCACGATCAGGCCGAGCGGCAGCCCGATGCGCTTCTTCACCTCGTCGTTCTCGCGGGCCGACGGCGCGACGTGGAGGTTCTCGACGACGACCTCGTTGGTGGCGTCGATCTGGTCGCGCTCGACGTGGAAGTGAAAGCGGATCCCCAGCTTGCCGCGATCGATCAGCCAGCTGATGGTGCTCTCGGCGTACGGGTTCACGCCCGTGAGCGTGAAGTCGCGCAGCTCGCCGCTGATGTCGGCGTAGAGCTCGCCGAGGGGCGCCAGCTCGCCGTGCAGCTCGAGGGCGGCGTCGCCGCCGACGATGGCCTGGCCGGTGAGGCGCGCGCGCTTGCCCGGCGTGCTCGACAGCCCCTCGATCCTCAGCGCGAGCCGTGACAGCGTCTCCGAGAACGCCGGCTGCACGGTGCGATCGAGAAAGCGCACGTAGCCGTCCTCGATCACGAACGCGCCGATGTCGAGCGGGAAGCCGACGGCGCCCCCCCGCGGGTCGCCGGTGAGCGTCGTCTTCGGCGCCGGTGTCGTCGCGGCCAGCGGCGGTGCCGGCGCCGGCTTCGCCGCCTCGTCCGGTGGCGCCGTCAGCAGCTCGCGCAGCGTGATGGCGCCCGCGGCGTCGCGCTCGAGCTGCGCCTCGGGCCTCGTCACCGTGATCGTCGCCACGCCGGCGTGGGTCGGCCAGCCGAAGTCGATGCCGGCCATCTCCAGCCGCGCGATGCGCAGCGGCGGCGTCCCGCCGTCGGGCGGGCGGACCTCGAGGTCCTCCACCCAGCTTCGCCCCTGCGACGTCGCGGTGAGCCGGCCGCCGGCCAGGGAGATCTGCGAGCGGCTGTCGCCGTTGAAGCGGCCGGCCAGTCGCGCGCGCATCGGGATGTAGGGAGCGTACGGCTCGATCGAGCCGTTCCGCAGCGACATCGCGACGTCGACGGTGACCGGCGACAGCGTCGCGGTGCCCTTGGCGGTGAGCCGGCCGGCGGTAGGCAGCGCCAGCGCGACGTCGAACGCCAGCGGCGCCGCGCCCGGCCACGTCACGTGCTCGAGCGTTGCGGTGACGTCGCTCAGCGCCAGCGTGATGGCGGGGCGCACGCCCTCGTCGGTCACCGTCACGCGCGTGCGGCGCAGCGCCAGCCGTTCGATCGCGACGCGGAGCGACGGCGCCGGCGACGCCGCAACGGGCGCGGCGGCGGCGGGCGCCGGGGTGGTCGCGGGCCCCGCCGGCGGGGCGGTGAGCTCGAGGAGATCGATGCGGCCGGCCGGGTCGCGGCGCGTCTTGAGGTCGAGGCCGTCGATCTCGACGGCGGCCAGCGTGACCTCGCGCGCCAGCGGCAGCGCCTCCTTGATCTTCACGGCCACGCGCCCGATCGTGACGAACGGATCGGGCCGCGCCCGCTGCACGACCGTCAGCCCGTCGAGGCCGACGTCGCCGGCCAGCGCGACGCGCGGCGTGCCGTCGGCGGCGCGCTCGGCGGTCACGCTCAGATCCAGCGTGACCCGCCCCACCGCCGGCGCGGCCGGAAGCTCGGGCGGCAGGTAGGCGCGGGCGGCGGCGAGGTCGAAGCCGTCGAGGCTGACGCGCGCGGCGACCCGGCCGCCGGCGAGGTCCACTGCGGTGGCATCGACCGCGAGCGGCGTGCCGTTGATCCGCGCCTGGAGCACGAGTCGCCCGGGCGGCCCGCCCCGGCGCGTGCCGAGCCCGCCGGCGGTGACCTCCAGCCCCTCGATACGCCATTCGGCGGCGGGAGCGGGGACGAGGTCGTGCGCGACGACGGCGCCGTCGACGACACGCAGCCGCTCGAGGGTGATCGTCCGCGAGGAGGGCTTCGTGGGCTTCGTCTCCCCGGACGGTCCGCCCAGCGCGAGCAGGTCGGAGAAATCGTAGCGGTCGGGGGCGAGCCGGGTCACGAAGATCCGTGGCTGCGTCAGGGTCAGCTCGACGACGTGGATGTTGCGGGTGACGAGCGACAGCGGCGACACCCGCACGTCCAGCCGTTCGAACTGCACCGCCGGCTCGGCGGAGTCGCGCTGGCCCAGGCGGAAGCGGACGAGCCCGACGCGGCCGGTGAAGACGTTCAGCTCGACCGCGCCGAGGGCGACCGGGCGGCCGGTCAGCCGCGCCAGCCGGTCCACCGCGACGCGACGGACGACCGGGGGCAGGACGACGAAGAGGACGAGCGCCAGCGCCAGCAGCAGGCCGCTGCTGACGGCGAGCGCGAGTCGGCGGCGCGACCAGCGGGCCATGACGCGCTATTCTACCCGCGCTTCCGACCGTCAGGCCTTCAAAGGGGGATCGCCCATGGACGTCCGCAGCCTCCTCACGGATCTCGCCATCCGCTACGGCTTCCAGGTGCTCGGCGCCGCCGTCATCCTCGTCGCCGGCCTCATCGTGGGGCGCTGGCTCGGCGGCCTCGTGGACCAGCGGCTGCGCAGCCGCGCGATGGAGCCGCCGATGCGCGTGCTCGTCGTGCGCGCGCTGCGCGTCACCGTCATGCTGTTCGCGTTCGTGGTCGCGCTCGACAAGCTCGGCTTCCAGGTGGCGCCGCTGGTCGCCGGCATCGGCGTGGCCGGCATCGGCATCGGCTTCGCGCTGCAGGGGGTGCTGAGCAACGTCATGGCCGGGCTGACGATCATCTTCACCAAGCCGTTCCGGGTTGGTGAGTACGTCGAGGTCACCGGCGTGCGCGGCGACGTCGCGGCCATCGAGCTGTTCTCGACGACCCTCGTGCACGGCGACCGCTCGCGCGTCATCATCCCCAACCGCAAGATCGTCGGCGAGATCCTCCACAACTTCGGCAATACGCGGCAGCTCCACCTCACCGTCACCGTGCCGCATGCGGCCGACGTCGCGGCGGCGCTGGCGGCGGCCACCGAGGTGGTGACGCGCAACGCGCGGGTGCTGAAGGACCCGGCGCCGCAGGTCGGGATCGCCCAGGTGACCGAGAGCGGCATCCGCATCGGCGTCAATCCCTGGGTGCGCGTCGCCGACTACGGCGCCGCCGAGGGCGAGCTGAACCGCGCGCTGGTCGAGCAGCTGCGCGGCCGCACCATCGGCCTGGGCGTGGCGCCGTCGGAGGTGCGGCTCGTCGACGCCGCCGGCTCGCGCGGGTGAGGGCGGCGGCATGCGTCTGACGGGCAAGGTCGCGATCGTCACCGGCGGCGCCGCCGGCCTCGGCCTGGCCTTCGCGCGCCGGCTGCTGGCCGAGGGCGCGCGCGTGGTGATCGCCGACGTCGCCGCCGGCGCCGACGCGCTGACACGGCTCGACGCGCCGGCGGCGACGCACGCCGTGCGCGCCGACGTCGCCGTCTTCGCCGACTGCGAGCGGATGGTGGACGCGGCGCACCGGCGGTTCGGCGGCCTCGACGTGCTCGTGAGCAATGCGGCCGTCTTCGCCACGCTCACGCCGACGCCGTTCGAGCAGATCGCCGAGGCGGAGTGGGACCGGGTCATGGCCGTCAACGTCAGGGGCATCTGGAACTGCGCGCGGGCGGCGGCGCCGGCCATGCGGGCGCGCGGCGGCGGCCGCATCGTCAACGTGGCCTCGGCCATCGCCGCCAAGGGCACGCCGGGGCTGCTGCACTACGTCACCTCCAAGGGCGCCGTCATCGCCATGACGCGCGCGCTCGCCCGCGAGCTGGGGCCCGACGGCATCGCGGTCAACGCCATCGCGCCCGGGCTGACGATGAGCGAGACGCTGCGGGCGAACCCCGCCATGTTCGAGTTCCAGCGCGAGGCCGTGCTGGCCTCGCGCGCGCTCAAGCGCGAGGCGGTGGCCGAGGACCTCGAGGGCACGGTGGCGTTCCTCGCCTCCGACGACAGCGCGTTCATGACCGGCCAGACGCTCATCGTGGACGGTGGCTCGGTGTTCAATTGACTGGGGGCCCCGAAATGGCCCCCAGACCCCCCGACGCTCGGGCCGCCCCGGCGGAGCCGTGGCGGCCCTCGGCATGGCGGTCCTCGGCATGGCGGCCCTCGGCATGGCGCCCCTCGTCATGCTGACGACCGTTCCCGTGATCGACGTGGCGCCGCTCGTGGCGGGCGGGGGCGAGGGCCGCCGCGCGGTGGCGCGCGCGATCGGGCGCGCGTGCGAGGAGATCGGGTTTTTCACGATCGTCGGCCACGGCGTGGACGCCGAGCTGGTGCGGCGCATGGACGCGGTGTCGCGCGCGTTCTTCGACCTGCCCACCGCCGAGAAGCAGCGCGTGCGGCGCCCCCGGCCCGAGCAGAGCCGCGGTTACATCGGACTCGGCGAGGAGAACCTCGCCTACGGCGTCGGCCGCGCCACGACCGACCTCAAGGAGTTCTTCGCGATCGGCCCGGTGGACGTGCCGGACGAGCCGTACTACACGGTCCCTGCCGCCTACCCGTCGTTCGCGCCCAACGTCTGGCCCGAGCGGCCGGCGGCGCTGCGGGCGACGTACGTCGAGTACTACCGGGCGATGGAGCGGCTGGCCGCCGACCTCATGCGGGCGTTCGCGCTGGCGCTCGACCTGGCCGAGGACTTTTTCCGCACGACGACCGATCGCCACATCAGCGGCATCCGCGTCATCAACTATCCCGATCAGCCCGAGGCGCCGGCGGCCGGCCAGCTCCGCGCCGGCCCGCACTCGGACTACGGCGCGCTGACGATCCTGAAAGCGGAGAACGTGGCGGGCGGGCTCCAGGTGCTGAACCGCGCCGGGCAGTGGGTGGGCGTGGAGCCGGTCGCCGATTCGTTCGTGATCAACCTGGGCGACCTGATGATGCACTGGACCAACGACCGGTGGATCTCGACACTGCACCGGGTGGCGAACCCGCCGCGCGACGTCGCCCTCGGCAGCCGCCGCCAGTCGATCGTCTTCTTCTACCAGCCCAACTACGACGCCCTGATCGAGTGCCTCCCCGGCTGCACCGGCCCCGGCCGGCCCGCCCGGTACCCGCCCGTCACGTCAGGCGAGCACCGCCTCCAGAAATTCTTGAAGACGATCTCGGCGCCCGAGGCCTAGGCCCAGACTCGCGCGTCGCGGCCGGCGACGTAGGTCGGCTGGCGCTGCGCCGGGTTGCGATTGATCAACGGGCGGTGGTACATCGGATGCGTCGTGCAGCGCACCTCGTGCTCGAGCTCGAACATCACCTTGCCGCTCTCGGGATCGACGATATCCAGAAAGCGGTACTGGTAGGGGTTGCTCTCCTCGCTGACGATCCCGCGCTCCACCATCTTGCGGTGCGGGCCGGAGAAGTCGTTGATGTAGATCGCGATGTGATGGCCGTCGTACGCCGGGAGCTGATCGTCCGTCTCGCGGAAGATCAGCTTCTGGGACATGCCGACCTTGACCTCGGCGGCGACGCTGCCGTTGCGCGTGACGGCCGCCGGTGCGTCCATGATCTCGCGGTAGAAGCGCGCGATGCCCTCCGCGGTGCCCGAGCGCACCGGCAGCTCGACGTACGGCATGCCCAGCTCCATGCGCGGCCAGCGCGGGCCCGGCCGGTGCAGGCGCATGCGGTTGCCCCACGGGCAGGTGACATCCGCGTGGTCGGCCGCCACCGTGTACGCGTACTTCGTGCCCCTCAGCTTGTCGGCCGCCATCGAGAGGCGGGCCGGCAGCTCGTCGAAGTCGGGGATCGTCAGGCCGGTGACGCCGCGCACAACCTGAGGACCGGCGGTCGGCAGGTGAAACTGGGAATGGCCGAAGTTCACCCACATGTTCTCGAGCCCGATCATCAGGTACGGGTCACGGGTGCCGCCCAGCGCGACGACGTAGTACTGCGTCGCCAGCTGCTGGTCGGGGACGCGCACGTTGACGTGCTCGAGGTGGACGATGTTGCCGAGGTCTTCCAGCGCGCGGTCGAACGTCTCGCCGGCCATAGTCGCCTCCCGTCGGGGATTGTACCTTGTATCTCTCAGCCTCAGATAGCGGTTAGGCTGGCCAGGGTGAAGGTGGGCGGGAGCCCGTATGTACCTCGGTCTCGCAAGACCGTCTCTGAGCTCGGTGCCCCGCCCACTGTTCCATCATCGAACCCGAACAGTCGCTTGGGCCCACTGAGCCCGCATTCACAAGGACGGGTCATGGAACACTCCCTCTTCGTCGGCATCGACGTGGCCAAAGACCATCTCGACGTGCACGTCCGTCCCACCGGCGAGGCCTTTCGCGTCCCCCACGATGACGCCGGCCTTGCCACGCTCGTCGACCGCCTCCGCCCGCACCCACCAACATTGGTCGTGCTGGAAGCCACGGGCGGCTATGAGGCCACGGTGGCCGCCACCCTGGCCGGGGCCGCTCTCCCCCTGGCCGTGGTGAACCCCCGTCAGATTCGGGACTTCGCGCGCGCCACTGGTCAACTCGCGAAGACCGATGCGCTCGACGCGCGGATCATCGCGCTCTTCGCCGAGGCCATCCGGCCCGTGGCCCGGCCCCTCGCCGACGACCAAGCCGTGGAGCTTCGCCAGCTCGTCGCCCGCCGCCGGCAGCTTGTGGAGATGCTGGGCGCCGAGATGAATCGCCGCCGGCTGCTCCGGAACCGCCAGCTGCAGCATCAGGTCGACGCGCACATCGCCTGGCTCGCGGAGGCCCTGCGCCACCTCGATAAAGATATCCACACGCTCATCCGGGCCACACCGGTCTGGCGTGAAACCGAGGATCTTCTCCGCTCCGTGCCTGGCATCGGCCCCGTCACCGCCTGTGTCCTTATCGCCGATCTGCCTGAGCTGGGCCGCCTCGATCGCCGGCGCATCGCGTCGCTCGTGGGGCTGGCCCCCTTCGCGCGCGATAGCGGCGCCTTCCGCGGCCGGCGCATGATCGCCGGAGGGCGCGGTGGCATTCGGCGCGTGCTCTACATGGCCACGGTCACTGCCCTCAAACACAACCCGGTGATCGCCGCGTTCTACGCCCGCCTGGTCGCGACCGGCCGACCGGCCAAGGTCGCTCTCACGGCCGCCATGCGCAAGCTGCTCGTCATCCTGAACGCTATCGTGCGGGATCACCGGCCATGGCAAATCGCTTGACACCTAAGACAGTCGCTCAGG
>JBGQFW010000133.1:0-10124 GCA_041497115.1 Methylomirabilia bacterium | reverse complement strand
TGGTGCCGAAGGGGGGACTCGAACCCCCACGGGTTGCCCCACACGCCCCTCAAACGTGCGCGTCTGCCAGTTCCGCCACTTCGGCACGTGGTGAACGGAAGCGGAGTATACCGTCAACCTCCGCGCGAGACAAACCGGGCGCGGATCTGGCGCAGTCGCGGATCGAGCGCGTCGCGGATGCCCTCGCCGAGCAGGTTGTAGGAGAGCACGGTGACGAGGATCGCGAGCCCCGGGTAGACCGACAGCCACCACGCCAGCTCGATCGCGTCCTTGCCCTCGTTGAGGATGTTGCCCCACGTGGCGTGGGGCGGCTGCACGCCGAGGCCGAGGAACGACAGCCCCGACTCGGTGAGGATGGCGGCCGGGATGCCCAGCGTCATCGCCACCAGCACCGGCGCCATCGCATTGGGCAGGATGTGGCGCCAGATGATGCGAAAGCCGCTGGCGCCGACCGACTGCGACCACAGCACGAACTCACGCTCCTTGAGGGCGAGGAACTCCGCGCGCACGAGGCGGGCCACGCCCATCCAGCCGGTGAGGCCGATCACCGCCATGATCGTCCAGATGGAGGGCTTGAGAAACGCCAGCACCGCGAGCAGCAGGAAGAAGCGCGGGAAGACCAGCATGAGGTCCACCAGCCGCATGATGACGGCGTCGATGAAGCCGCCGTGGTAGCCGGCGGCGGCGCCCAGCGCGATGCCGATGCTGGCCGCGATGCCCACCGACACGAAGCCGACCGCCAGCGACACGCGGGCGCCGAACAGCATGCGCGAGAGCACGTCGCGGCCGAGCTGGTCGGTGCCGAGCACGTGCCGGCCGCTGGGCTCCTCGAGGATCCTCCGGATGTCGGGCCGGTTCGGATCCCACGGCGCGATCGCCGGGGCGAACACCGCCAGCAGCGCCAGGCAGCCCACCACGATGCCGCCGACGATCGCCAGCCGGTTGCGCGCGAACGCCCGCCAGAAGTCGTTCACGGCGTCAGCGGCGCCGGCGGCCCACGCGGATGCGCGGGTCCACCAGGCTGTAGGCGACGTCGGCGGCCAGGTTGGCCGTCAGCGTGAGCGTGGAGACGATGACGAGGTTGCCCATCAGCACCGGGTAGTCGCGCTCGAAGGCGGCCTGCACCATGAGCTGGCCCATCCCCGGGATGGCGAAGATCCACTCGACGATGACGCTGCCGCCGATGAGGCCGGGCAGCGAGAGGCCCAGGATGGTCACGATCGGCAGCATCGCGTTGCGCAGGGCGTGCTTGCCGATCACCACGCGCTCGGCGAGCCCCTTGGCCCGCGCCGACTGGATGTAGTCCTGGCGGATCACCTCGAGCATGCTCTGCCGCATGTAGCGCGAGAACCCCGCCAGCCCGCCGAAGGTGGCGACCAGGATCGGCAGGGCGAGGTGGCTGAGGAAGTCCCACTGCTGGCGCCAGAACGACAGGTACTCCCAGTTCAGCGAGCGCAGGCCGGAGATCGGCATCCAGCCGAGCTGGACACCGAACAGGATCATCAGCAGCAGCGCCAGCCAGAAGTCGGGCGTGGCGAAGCCCACGAAGACGAAGACGGTCGTGATCTTGTCGAAGGTCGAGTACTGGCGCGTCGCCGACAGCACGCCGATCGGCACCGCCAGGGTGACGATGATCAGCATCTCGACGATGTTGAGGAGCAGCGTGATGGGCAGCCGCTCGCCGATCTTGGTCAGCACCGGCCGCCCGTCGGGCGCGAACGAGCGGCCGAAGTCCAGCCGCGCCAGGCGGAGGAGCCACTTGCCGTACTGCACGTGCAGCGGCTTGTCGAGCTCGAACTCCTTGCGCATCTGCTCGTAGGCCTGCACGCTGCGGTCGATCTGGATGTCGCCGCTCTGCATCTCCACCGGATCGCCGGGGGCGAGATGGATGACGAAGAACGACACGAACGTGATGCCGATCAGCAGCGGCAGGGTGAGGAGGAGACGGCGCAGGGCGTAGGCGAGCATCGATCGCCTATTCTACGTCAGCGCGGGCCGCGGGCCCGCCTCCGCGCGCGCTCACCCGGAGGTGTAGCGCTGCAGCCGCTTCGGGACGAACCAGGAGGTGTCGAGGTTCCACTTGATGCCGGCGGGCCCGGGCTCGATCCCGAAGATGCGGCTGGAGACCGCCGGCAGCGCGTCGCGCCAGTAGAGGAAGACCAGCGGCTGGTCGTCGGACAGCACCTGGTGGAGGCGGCGGTAGTACTTCACGCGCTCGCCCTGCACGCAGGACGAGCGGCCGGCCTCCAGCAGCGCGTCCACCTCGGGGTTGGAGTAGGAGATGTGGTTGAGCTGGTCGGGTCCCATCTGCGAGGAGTGCCAGACCACGTACTGGTCGGGATCGGCGCCGGTGCCCCAGCCCAGGATGATCGCGTCGTAGTGCCGCTTCTTGATGTGCTCCTTGAGCAGGGCCGCCCACTCGAGAATCCGGATCTCCACGCCGATGCCCAGCTCGCGCAGCGAGGCCTGGATGATCTCGGCCACCTTCTTGCGCTCGTCGTTGCCCTGGTTGGTCAGCAGCTCGAAGGTGAACGGCTGGCCGTCCTTCACCAGCAGGCCCTCGGCGTTGCGCGTCGTCCAGCCGGCCTCGGCCAGGAGCTCCTGCGCGCGCCTGGGATCGTAGCTGAGGCCCTTGACGGCCGGGTTGTCGGCCCACGTGCCCGGACGGAACGGACCGGTCGCCCGCCGTCCCAGCCCCAGCACGACGCCGTCGAGCAGCTCCTGGGTGTTGATGGCGTGGGCGATGGCCCGCCGCACGCGGCGGTCGGCGAAGCGCGGATCTTTCAGATTGAAGCCGAGGTAGGTGTAGCCGCTGCCCGGATACCGGAACTTGTTGTAGGCCTTCTCGAACGCCGGGTATTCCGTCTGCCGCTTGTACTGCAGCGCCGTCAGCGCCGCGATGTCCACCCCCTTGGCCTTCAGCTCCAGGAAGATGGTGGCCTGGCTCGGGATGATGCGGTACACGATCCGCGAGACGTGCGGCTTGCCCTTGAAGTAGTCGGGGTTGGCGACGACCACGATCTTCTCGCCGCTCTTCATCTCCTGGAAGCGGAAGGGCCCGGTGCCGACGGGGGCCGTCCAGTTCTGCGGCGCCTCCTTGATCTTGCCCGCCGCCACGTAGCTGGCGAGCAGGTGGCGCGGCAGGATGGGCACCGCCCACGACAGCAGCGCCTTGGCGTAGGGACGCTTGTAGGTGATGCGGACCTCGTGGGGGCCGAGCGACTGCACGCGGTCCACGTCCTGGAAGTCGGACTTGTAGGGGCTCGGCGTCTTGGGATTCATCGTGGCCTCCCACGTGAACACCACGTCGTCGGCCGTCAAGGGCTTGCCGTCGTGCCAGCGCACGTTGTCGTTGAGGCGGAAGTCGAGCGTGAGGCAATCCTTGGTGAACGTCCACGACTTCGCCAGCTCGCCGACCAGGTTGAGGTTGCGGTCGAGCGTGACGAGGCCGTTGTACATGTAGTCGCCGACCTCGTGGGAGGCGGAGTCGGCGGTGATGTTGGGAATGAGGCTGGAGACGTTGCCGATCGAGGCTTCGATGAGCGTGTCGCCGTAGGCCGGCGTGTTGGCGCCGGCCCTGGGCTCGCCGCCGCCGCCGCCGCCGGCCTCGCCGGTGCAGCCGGCGGCGAAGGCCAGCAGCGCGACGGCGGCGCCGAGACGGCGCAGGCGGCTCACGGCAACGCCGTCCCTACTTGCCCGGCGCGGGGGCCGGCGCCGGGGCCGACTCGGGCGCCGCCGGCGCGGGCACACCGGGCGCGGACGCGGGCACCGGCTCGCGCACCACCGAGCTCGCGCGCTGGCCGCCCAGCAGGGCGAGGCTGAACGAGGTGATGGTGAAGAGGATCGCGATGGCGGCGGTGATCTTGCCCACCACCGTCGGCGTGCCCATCGAGCCGAACACCGCCTGGCTGCCGGCGCCGCCGAACGCCGAGCCGATGTCGGCGCCCTTGCCGGACTGGAGGAAGAGCACCATCGCGATGATGGCGAAGCACATGAGCACGTGGACGATCGTGAGCGCGATGACCATCTAGTCCCCTCTCGCGGCGGCGCCGCGCGCCGCCTTCCTGACGATGCCGATGAAGCCGGGAGCGCTGAGGCTGGCGCCGCCCACCAGCGCCCCGTCGATCTCCTGCTCGACCAGCAGCGCGTCGGCGTTGTCGGCCTTCACGCTGCCGCCGTAGAGAATCCGGATCCCCTGCGCCGCCTCTTTGGAGCCGATCTCGGAGAGCAGGCCGCGCAGGTAGCCGTGCACCTCGGCGGCCTGGCCCGGCGTGGCGTTCTGCCCGGTCCCGATCGCCCACACCGGCTCGTAGGCGAGCACGCAGCGGGCGTGCGCGGCGGTGTCCAGCCCGGCCAGCCCGGCGCGCAGCTGCCCCTCGACGGTCGTGAACGTGAGCCCCTGCCGCCGCTCCTCGCCCGTCTCACCGACGCAGAGCACCGGCGTGAGCCCGTGCGCGAGTGCGGCGGTGACCTTGCGGTTGACCTGCTCGTCGCTCTCGCCCATCTCCCGCCTCCGCTCGGAGTGGCCGCACAACACGAAGCGGCAGCCGAGCTCCACCAGCATCGGCGGCGCGATCTCGCCGGTGTGGGCGCCGGTGGGCTCGTGGTGGCACGTCTGGGCGCCCAGCGCGATCGGGCTGCCGGCCAGGATCTCGGCCACCGCGGCCAGCGCGGTGAACGGCGGGCACACCGCGACATCCACCCGCCCCGGCCGCTTGAGGCCGTCGCGGATGGCGCCGGCCAGCGCGCGCGCCTCGGCCACCGTGCCGTACATCTTCCAGTTGCCGATGACCAGGGGGGTGCGCATCAGGCGTCGGTCAGCGCGTCCACGCCGGGCAGGGCGCGCCCCTCGAGGAACTCCAGGAAGGCCCCGCCCGCCGTCGAGATGTAGCCGATGCGGTCGGCCACGCCCGCCTGGTTGACGGCGGCCACCGTGTCGCCGCCGCCGATCACGGAGAAGGCCGACGACTCGGCGACGGCGCGGCCCAGGGCAACGGTGCCGGCGGCGAACGGCGCCTTCTCGAAGACGCCCATCGGCCCGTTCCACACGATCGTCTTCGCCGTCTTGAGCACCGCCGCGAAGGCCGCCACCGTCAGCGGGCCGATGTCGAGCCCCATCTGGCCGGCCGGGATCTCGCGGATCGCCACCGCGCGGCCGGCCGGGCTGTCGAGCCCGTCGGCCACCACCGCGTCCACCGGCAGCACGATCTGCACGCCGCGCCGCCGCGCCGTCTCGAGGGCGGCCCGGGCGGTCTCGATGCGATCTGGTTCTACGAGCGACTTGCCCACGGAATGGCCGAGAGCGCGCAGGAAGGTGAAGGCCATCCCGCCGCCGATGACGAGCGCGTCCACCCGCGCCAGCAGGTGCTCGACGAGCGCGAGCTTGTCGGAGACCTTGGCGCCGCCGAGGATCGCGACGAGCGGACGCGCGGGCGCCTCGAGGATGCGGCCGAGCGCCTCCAGCTCGCGCTGCATCAGCAGGCCGGCGGCGGCCGGCTTCAGGTAGCGGGTGATGGCGGCGATGGAGGCGTGCGCGCGATGGGCCGCCGCGAAGGCGTCGTTGACGTACACGTCGGCGAGCCCGGCGAGCTGCCGCGCGAACCCGTCGTCGTTCTGCTCCTCCTCGGGATGGAACCGGAGGTTCTCGAGCAGCAGCACCTCGCCCGGCTTCAGCGCGCGGGCCGCTGACTCCGCCTCCGCGCCGACGCAGTCCGGCGCCAGCGGCACCGGCAGCGCGAGCAGCGCGGCCATCCGCTCGGCGACCGGCTTGAGCGAGTACCGCGGATCGGGGGCGCCCTTGGGGCGGCCGAGGTGGGAGGCGAGCACGACGGCGGCGCCGTGATCGAGGGCGTGGCGGACCGTCGGCACGACCCCGCGCAGCCGGGTGTCGTCGGAGACCTCGCCCGCGTCCAGCGGGGCGTTGAGGTCGGCCCGCAGGAAGACCCGCCGACCGCCGAGGTCGAGCTGCACGATCGACAGCTTCACGCGGTTAGAGCGACTTCCCGATGTAGCGGATGAGATCGCGCACGCGCGAGGAGTAGCCCCACTCGTTGTCGTACCACGCCAGCACCTTGATCAGGTTGCCCTCGATCAGCGCCGTCGAGGGCAGGTCCACGATGGACGAGTGCGGGTTGCCGTTGAAGTCGGCCGACACCAGCTCCTCGTCGGTGGCGTCGAGAATCCCCCGCAGCGCGCCGCCGGCCGCCTCGCGAAAGGCGGCGTTCACCGCCTGCGGCGTCGCCGGCTTCTCCAGCTCGGCGACTAGGTCCACCACCGACACGTTGGCGGTCGGCACGCGGATCGCGATGCCGTCGAGCTTGCCCTTGAGCTTGGGCAGCACCAGGCCGACCGCGGTGGCGGCGCCGGTGGTGGTCGGGATCATGCTCACCGCCCCCGCCCGCGCCCGCCGCAGGTCCTTGTGGGGGAAGTCGTGGATCGGCTGATCGTTGGTGTAGGAGTGCACCGTCGTCATGAAGCCGCGCTTGATCCCGAACGTGTCGTCGAGCACCTTGGCCGTCGTCGCCAGGCAGTTGGTCGTGCACGAGGCGTTGGAGATGATCCGGTGCCGGGCCGGGTCGTACGTCTTCTCGTTGACGCCGAGGACCACCGTGACGTCGGGATCCTTGGCGGGCGCCGTGATGATCACCTTCTTGGCGCCGGCGACGATGTGCTTGGAGGCGGTGGCGGTGTCGCGGAAGATGCCGGTGGACTCCACCACCACGTCCACGCCGAGCTCCTTCCAGGGCAGCGCCGCCGGATCCTTGATCGCGCACACGCGGATCTCGCGGCCGTTGACGAAGATCGCCTCGCCCTTGGCCGACACCTCGGCCTTGAGGTTGCCGTGCACGGAGTCGTGCTTGAGCAGGTGGGCCAGCGTCTTGGCGTCGGCCAGATCGTTGACGCCCACCACCTCGATCTCGCCGCTGGCTTCCAGCGCGGTCCGGAAGAAGACGCGTCCGATGCGCCCGAAACCGTTGACGCCGACTCGAATGCTCATGGGGAAGGGCTCCTTGTGGGGTCTAAAGTATACGGCTACTCAGAGGACCCGGGCAACTGCGAGCACCCCCACCCGCGCGGCGCCCGCCCCCTTCAGCGCGCGGGCGCACTCGACGGCGGTGGCGCCGGTGGTGAGCACGTCGTCCACGAGGGCGATGTGGCGGCCGGCCACCGCGGTGTCGGCCGCGAAGGCGCCGCGCACGTTGGCCCGGCGCTCGGCGGCGCCGAGGTCGGTCTGGGGCGTGGTCGCGCGGACCCGGGCCAGCCAGCGCGGCCGCACCGGCACGCCGAGCGCGCGGCCCACCCGCTCGGCCACCAGCGCGGCCTGGTTGAAGCCGCGCTCGCGCGCGCGCCGCCGGTCGAGCGGCACCGGCACCAGCGCGTCCACGCCCGCCCCGACGGCGTCGCCGCACTGCTCGACGACCAGCGCGGCCAGCGGGCGGGCCAGCGCGCGCCGGCCCTCGAACTTGAGCGCGTGGATCGCCTCGCGCGCGACGCCCTCGTAGGCGGCTGCCGCCCGCGCCCAGTCCCACGCCGGCGGCGTCCTCTCGCAGGCTGCGCACACCGACGGGGCGCCCGCGGGCACGCCGCAGCGCGCGCAATACGGCGGGGCGAGGCGGGTGATCGCCTCCCAGCACGCGCCGCACAGCGGGTCGCGGCGCCGCGCGTCGAGCGCCGCGTCGCAGACGGCGCACAGGGCGGGAAAGACGAGATCGAGGGCCGCCAGCGCCCACGCGCGCGCCTCGATCGACATTGGTGGCTCAGCGGCTGGGCGAGGGGCGCAGCGTGTTCCAGCGCCGGCACTGCGGGCAGCGGTCCTGCCAGGTCGGCGCGCCCGCGCCGCACGCCTCGCACCGGTGCGGCCAGTCGAAGCCGTGGCCCAGGCGCAGCGCGCGGCGGTACTCGTCGAAGGCGTCGTGGACGTCGCCGCGCCGCTCGAACACCGCGCCGAGGAACGCGTGCACGACCGGCAGGTCGGGCGCCCGCACCTCCAGCTTCTCGAACACCTCGGCCGCCTCGTCGAGCATCTCCAGCTCGAAGTAGACGCGCCCCAGCCCGGCGGCCAGCGCGAGGTCATCGGGCGCCCGCTCGCAGGCGGCGCGATAGAGCGCGATCATGCGGCTCGGCCGCGCGTCGTGACGGTAGGCCCGCTCCAGCCGCGCCAGCAGCGGCAGCGCCGGCCGCGTCTCCGCCGCCCGCTCCCAGGTGCGCAGCGCCTCACGGTGATCGCCGGCGGCCTCGCACGCGTCGCCGAGCGCCAGCGTGGCGGGGAGGAAATCGTGGTCGGCGCGCACCGCCGCCTTGAAGTGGCCGACGGCGGCGGGGGCGTCGCCGCGCGCCAGCTCGAGCCGTCCCAGCTCGTAGTAGCCGACCGCCAGCCACCGGGACTCCGCCGCCCGGTCCCCCGGCCGCGCGACGGCGAGCAGCCGCTGCTGGGTCGCCACCGCCTCGTCCCACTCGCCCGCGTCGATGGCGAGGTCGCGCAGCCCGCGCAGGGCGTCGGCGTGGTGCGGCCAGTGCTGCAGCACGTGCCGGTAGAGCGTGCGGGCCTCGTCGGGCCGGTGGCCGAGGTGCGCCTCGCGCGCCCGCCGCAGGCTCTCGGCCGCCTGCGGGTCGTGCTCGCCGGTGGCCGCGCGATCGCCGCCGCCGAGCAGGCGCGCGCACTGGCGGCCGAGGGCGACGAGCGTGCGCAACGAGGGGGTCATGCGGCGCGGCGGGGCGGATGGGCCGGGCAGCGGCGGCGGGGCGTCAGCCGGCGGCGGTCCGCTCTTCCTCCTCGACCGCCCGCTGGCAGCCGATGCAGTAGCGCGCGAAGGGCAGCGCCTCCAGGCGCTTGTCGGCGATCGTCTCGCCGCACCGCTCGCAGTCGCCGAAGGAGCCGTTGTCGATCTTCTGCAGGGCGGCCACCACGTCGCGGAGCAGCCGGCGGTCGCCGTTGCCCAGCTCGAAGAAGAACTCGCGCGTGTAGGCGGTGTTGGCCTGGTCGCCGAGATCCTTGATGGAGTCGTCTTCCTGATCCTTGACGTACAGCGCGGTGCGGCCGACTCCGTCGGCGAGCTGCTGATGCTTCTCGAGCAACCGCTTCTTGAAGCTCGCCAGTCGTTCTTTCCTCATCACGACCTCCGTGGCGCCCGTGAGTCGTGACGACCACGCTAGCATGCAGGCCGGGAGGCCGCAAGACGCGCGTCACGCACTGTCCACCGGAATGGACGGTGCGTCGCCCCACAACCGCTCGAGCGCGTAGTACGCCCGGGTGTCCTCGAGGAACACGTGCATCAGCACGTCGCCGTAGTCGAGCAGGATCCAGCCGCTCGCGCTGGCGCCCTCGGCGTGCAGCGGCCGCACGCCGTCCCGCTTGAGCTCCATGCGGATCGCCTCGGTGATCGAGTTCACGTGCGTCGTGGAGCGGCCGCTGCAGACCAGGAAATAGTCGGTGACGTTCGACAGCCCCTGCACGTCGAGCACCACGAGGTCGAGCGCCTTCCGGTCGAGGGCGGCCCGGGCCGCCCGCTGCGCCTTGTGCTCGGCGGTGAGGCGTGTCGTCACGCGGGGTCCGCGCGGTAGAGGCCGTGCTCGCGCACGTAGGCGATCACCGCGGGCGGCAGCCGGAACGCGAGCGAGCGTCCCTCGCGCACCCGGCGGCGCAGGTCGGAGGCCGACAGCGGCAGCGAGGTGGCGTGCACGATCAGCACCCCGCGGGCGGGGGGCGGGCCGCCGCCGGCGTGGACGAAGCCGCCGGCGACGCCGATCTCGAGCAGCACCTTCTGGGCGGCCGCGCTCTCGGTGTCGAAAGCGCTGCCGGCGCGCGGGATCACCACCAGCCGCGCGAGCGCGGCCACGCGCCGCGGCTCGCGCCACGACAGCAGATCGAGAAACGTCTCGGAGCCGAGGATGTAGTACAGCTCGTCGCCGCCGGCGACGAGCGCCTGCAGCGTGTCCACCGTGTAGGAGGGGCCGGTGCGGCTGACCTCGACGTCGGACAGGGCGAAGCGCGGGTGATCGGCGATCGCCCGCCGCACCATCTCCAGCCGGTCGGCGGCGGGCGCCAGCAGCGTGGCCGCCTTGTGGGGCGGGGCGCCGGCCGGCACGAAGAGGACGCGATCGAGCGCGAGCTGCTCGAGGACGTC
>JBGQFW010000132.1:0-10265 GCA_041497115.1 Methylomirabilia bacterium | reverse complement strand
GAGACCGTGGTCGCTCTTGCTCGTCGTGGCGTGCGGTGCGCTGGGGCTCCTGGTGGGCTGCGACCGCCAGGGCAGCGCCGCGCCGAAGGCGACGAGTCGCCCGCCGGCGGCGGCCGACCCCGCACCGGACAGCGCGGGCGGGGCCGCCCGGGTGAACGTGATCACGATCCCGCCGGACTCGCCGCAGTTCAAGCAGCTCCGGATCGAGGCGGTACGCCTGCAAGACGTGGTGACCGACGAGGTCATCGCCCCCGGCCGGGTCGGCGTGAACCCCAACCGGGTGTCGCGGGTGTTGCCGCCCGTCCAGGGACGCGTGATCGAGGTCATGGCGCGGCTCGGCGATTGGGTCGAGCGCGGGCAGCCGCTGCTGAGCCTCGACAGCCCGGATGCGGATGCGGCGGTCTCGGCGTATCTGCAGGCCGAGGCGGCCGACCGGCAGTCGAAGTTCGCGCTGACCAAGGCCGAGACGGACTACCAGCGCGCCAAGGACCTCCTCGAGCACATGGCCGTCTCCGAGAAGGACGTTCTCAGCGCCCAGAACGACCTGGGGCTGGCGAGGGCCAACGTCGAGACGAATCGGGCGCTGGGCGAGCAGGCGCGGCGCAAGCTCGAGCTGCTGGGGCTCAGGCCGAACGAGTTCCGGCAGGCGACCCTCGTGCGGGCGCCGATCTCCGGGAAGATCCTGGAGATCAACGTCACGCGGGGTGAGTACCGCGGCGCCGTCTCCTCGCACAGCGACACCACCACCTCCCCGCTCATGACGGTGGCGGACCTGAGCACGGTCTGGATGTCCTCCGATATCCCCGAGCCCTCCATCCGCCTGATCCACGTGGGCGAGGAGGTGGAGATCCGGCTGGTCGCGTTTCCGGACGAGGTCTTCCGGGGTCATGTCGCGCGCATCGCCGACTCGCTCGACCCGACGACGCGAACGTTGAAGGTCCACGTCGAGCTGCCGAACCCCGGGGGCCGCTTCCGGCCCGAGATGTTCGGCAGCATTCGTCACTCGCATGGCATTCGGCCCCAGCCCGTCGTGCCCCTCTCCGCGATCGTCCAGGAATACGGCCACAGCATCGTCTTTCTCGAGCGCGGGCCGGGCCGTTTCGAGCGGCGCCAGGTCACGATGGGTCCGCGCACCGGGGACGTCATCGCCATCCTCGGCGGCCTCCAGGTCGACGACCGGGTGGTCGTGGCCGGCGCGATGCTGCTGAAGGGCCAGTAGCTGGTGCTCGCCGGCCTGCTCGGCCTGGCGCTCCGGCACCGCATCCCCGTGCTGCTCGCGGTGGTCGCCGTGGCCGGCGCCGGCGTCTGGGCGTTCAAGCAGCTGAAGCTGGAAGCCTACCCGGACATCTCCGACACGGGCGTCGTCGTGATCACGCTCTTCCCCGGGTTCGCCGCCGAGGAGGTCGAGCAGCAGGTCACGATCCCGATCGAGCGGGCGCTGAACAACACGCCCCGCCTGATCAACCGCCGCTCCCGCACGATCTTCGGCCTCTCGATCGTCGAGCTCACGTTCGCCGAGGGGACGAACGACTACTTCGCGCGCCAGGTCGTCCTCGACAAGCTCCGCGACGCCACCCTGCCCGACGGCGTGACGCCGACGCTGGCCCCCCTGTCCACCGGCGTCGGCGAGTTCTACCGCTACGTGCTGGTGGGCGACGGGTACGACGCCATGCAGCTGCGGGAGATCCAGGACTGGATCGTGACGCAGCGGCTGCTGCAGGTTCCCGGCGTCGCCGACGTCACGATCTTCGGGGGCCTCGTCCGCCAGTACGAGATCCAGCTCGACCCCAAGGCGCTCGACAAGTACCGGTTCAGCGTCCGCCAGGTCGCCGACGCCGTGAAGAGCAACAACCGGAACGCCGGGGGCGCGCTCCTGACGATGGGCCACCAGTCGCTGGCCATCCGCGGCTCGGGCCTCATCCGGTCGGCCGACGACATCGGCAACATCGTCCTCGACGCCCAGAAGAACGTCCCCGTCTACGTGCGCGATGTCGCGCGCGTGACGGTGGGGCATCTCCCGCAGACGGGGATCTTCGCGATGAATCACGATCCCCTCGGGCCGGGCGGCGTCGAGGGCATCGTGCTCCTGCTGCGGTGGGAGAACGCCAGCGAGGTGCTGAAGGGGATCCACGAGGCGGTCGAGGAGATCAACCGCACCCGGCTCCCCCAGGGCGTCCGGATCGTCCCCTTCCACGACCGGACCGAGCTGGTCGAGAGCACGCTGCACACGATCTCGCGAGTGCTCATCGAGGGGTTCGTCGTCGTCGTGGCGGTGCTCCTGTTCTTCCTCGTCAGCCTGCGGGCCGCGCTGCTGACCGCCATCATCATTCCCCTCTCGCTCCTCTTCGCCTTCCTGTGCATGTACCTGTCGGGCGTGACCCTGAGCCTCCTCAGCATCGGGGCGCTCGACTTCGGCATCCTGGTCGACGCCACGATCGTCATGGTGGAGCGGATCGTCCGCACGCTGGAGGAGCGCGGCGCCGCCGGCTCCAGCGAGGAGCTCACCGAGCGGGTGCGGGCGGCCGCGCTCGCCGTCCAGCGGCCCATCCTCTTCTCGCTGTTCATCATCATCGCCGCCTACATCCCGCTGCTCACCCTCGAGCGGGTCGAGCGGCGGCTCTTCACGCCGATGGCGCTGACCGTCTGCTACGCGCTGCTCGGGTCGCTGATCCTGTGCCTCACCCTGGTGCCCGTCCTCGCGACCTTCGCGTTCCGCGGCAGCGCGCAGGGGCGCCGGCATCGGCTCCTCGACGGCGTGACCGCGGCGTACGAGCGCATCGTCCGGGTGACGGTGCGCCACGCCGTGGCGACCATGCTCGTCGCGTTCGGCGTCGTCGCCGGGTCGGTCTACGTGGGGACCCACCTCGGCACCGAGTTCATTCCGCCGCTCGACGAGGGCGAGATCTGGATCCGGGCGAACCTGCCCGCGGGCATCTCGCTCGAGCAGTCGGCCGCGGTCGCGGCGCGAATGCGCGCGCTGATCTTGCAATCGCCGGAGGTGAAGCTGGTCAGCTCCCAGACCGGCCGCAACGACTCGGGGACCGACCCGTTCGGGCCGAACCGCAACGAGATCCTGGTGACGCTGAACCCCTACGACACCTGGACGCGCGGCAAGACGAAGGCGGAGGTCGTCCGGGAGATCTCCCAGCGGCTCGACGCCAGCATCCCCGGCGTCGCGCTGAACTTCACCCAGCCGATCATCGACATGTCCACCGAGGACGCCACCGGGTCCTCGGCGGACCTCGCGGTGGTCTTCAGCGGGCCGGATCTCAAGACGCTGCGCGACCTCGCCGGACGCGCGCTCGAGGTGATTCGCGGCGTGCGGGGCACGGCGGACGCGTCGATCGAGCAGGAAGCCGACCAGGCGCAGCTCCTCATCCGGACCAACCGGACGCAGGTCGCGCGGTACGCGCTCAACGTCGGCGACGTCCAGGACGTGATCGACCTCGCGCTGGGCGGAAGCCCGATCACCGGCGTGTTCGAGGGTGATCGCCGGTTCGACGTGGTGGCGCGATTCATTCCCGAGGCGCGCGCCGACCCGACGACGATCGGCCGCCTGCTGATCCCCACGCGTGACGGCGGCTGGGTGCCGCTCTCGCAGCTCGCCGAGATCCGGATGGTCGACGGGGCCACGATCATCGCCCGGCGCGAGAATCAGCGGCAGATCACGGTCCGGACCAACATCCGGGGGCGTGACCAGGGCGGCTTCGTGGCCGAGGCGCAGGCACGACTGGCGCAGGCGGTCCCGCTCCCCCCCGGTTACCAGGTGAGCTGGAGCGGGATGTTCGAGAACTACGCGCGGGCGCGCGAGCGGCTCGTGATCATCATCCCGGTCACGATCGGGATCATCTTCGCGCTGCTGTTCATCGCGTTCGGGTCGGGGCTGGACGCGCTGCTGGTGCTGGTGAACGTGCCGTTCTCACTGGCGGGCGGGTTGCTGCTCCTGTACCTCCGCGGGATGCACCTGAGCGTCTCCGCCGCGGTGGGGTTCATCTCGCTGTTCGGGGTCGCTGTGATGAGCGGCCTCCTCTACGTCTCGGAGATCAACGCCCGCCGGCGGGTGCCGGACACGCCCCTGCTCGATGCGGTGATCCAGGGCGCCCGGGCCCAGTTCCGCCCGCGGCTGATCCTCATCATCGTCGCCGGGCTCGGAATGCTCCCGGCCGCGCTCGCGCAGGGCATCGGGTCGGATCTCCAGCGCCCGCTCGCCACCGTCGTCGTGGGCGGCCTGTGCATACAGCTCTTGCTGACCCTCTTCGCGCTGCCCGCCATCTACTGGCTGGCGGAGCGGTGGTGGCGGTCGCGTCACGAGCCCTCCGGCACGGCCGCGCCGATGTCGGCCTCGAGCTGATAGGTCGCGGTGATGTACGCCCCGAGCGCCTGGAGATAGAGCACCGCCGTCTCCCGATAGGTCCGCTGCGCGTCCAGGAAATCGAGGAGGCTGGCGCCGCCGCGGCGATAGGCGTACTCGACGATATCGCGCGCGCTCTGGGCCTTCGGCAGGTACGTCTCCCGGAGCGAGGTGACCCGATCGCGCTGGGTGAGGGCGACGCTGAGATCCGTATCCACGTCCGACAGCACCTGCAGCTCGGTCTGTCGCATGGCCGCGGTGACCCGGTCGATCTCCGAGCGCGTGCGCTCGATCTCGCCCTGATTGCGATCGAAGAGGCGCAGGGGCATGCTGACGCCGAACCCGATCGTGTTGTCGGGCCCGATGCGCTGGTACTCGAGCTGCGGCGCGAAGTCCCACCAGGCGTTGGCGCGGGCCAGGGCGTGATCGGCCTGGGCCCGCTGCCGGTCGGCGACGGCGGCGCGGAAGTCGGGGCGGTGGTCGCGGGCGAGGCTGACCAGCTCGGCCCGGTCCAGCCGCACGCGCGGGGCGGCCAGGGTCCCCTGCACCTCGAAGTCGTTCGCGAGCGCCGCGGCGGCGCCCGTCGCCGTCCGCACCGCGATCCTGGCCGCCGCCAGCGCCTGGCGCGCGTCGGCGGCGTCGCGCTCGAACGCGAACCGCTGCACCTCGATGCGGGTCAGCTCCAGCCGGGACAGGTCGCCCTTCTCCACGCGCAGCCGTTGCAGCCGCTCGGTCTGGTCGAGCACCCGGAGGTTCTCCTCGGCCAGGGCCACCTGCTCGCGCGCCACCAGCGCGTTCACGAAGGCCGTCTTGACCGCCAGGACGGTCTGGCGGCGAACGTCGTTCAGCTGATGCCCGGTCACCGTGGTGGCGGCGCGGGCGGCGTCGATCCGACGCCCGCGCTTGCCCCCCGTCTCGATGGTCTGGCTGATGATGACCGTGTGCTGGGGATCGGTGCCGGGCAGGCCGTACTGCTCGGCCGCGTACGAGGCGGTGGGGTTCGGCCGCAGCCCCGCCGTGACCTCGTTGGCCTTCTGCGAGCGCAGCTCGGCCTCCTTGGCGCCGATCGTCGGGCTGTAGCGCAGCGCCAGGCTCACCGCCTCGTCGAGCGAGACGCGGGCGATCCGCTCCTGCGCGGTGACCGGCGACACGAGCGCGGTGGCCAGCGTGAGGGCCAGCACGGTTCGGAACATCAGCATCGTCAACCCTCCGATCAGGTGAGGAAGGCGGTGACGATCATCATCACCGTCAGCACGATGAGGGCACCCGCCGTCGTCCACGCCACCGCGTTGTACACCGGGCCGTTGACCAGCTCGCCCATCAGCTCGCGCTTGTTGATGAGGAGGATCATGAACACGAGGATGAACGGCAGCAGCACCCCGTTCATGACCTGCGAGAACAGGATGATCTCCAGGAGGGGGACGCCGGGCAGCAGGATCGCGCCCGCGCTGACGACGATGATGAGCGTGTACAGCCAGTAGAACTCCGGCGCCTCGCTGAACTTCCGGTTGACGCCGGCCTCCAGGCCGAGGCCCTCGCAGACGCTGTAGGCGGTGGCGAGCGGCAGGATCGAGGCGGCGAACAGCGAGGCGTTGGCCAGGCCGAGCGCGAAGAGGGCCCACGCGTATCGCCCGGCCAGCGGCGCCAACGCCTTGGCCGCCTGGGCGGCATCGCTGATCTCCGTGATCCCCGCCTTGTGCAGGGTCGCCGCGCAGGCGACGACGATGAAGGCGGCGACGAGCACCGCGAAGACCGAGCCGAAGACGACGTCGAACCACGTCTTGGCGTAGTCGCTGACCTTCACTTCCTTTTCCACGACGGCGGACTGCAGATAGAACTCCATCCAGGGGGCGATCGTCGTCCCGATGAGGCCGACCATCATCGCCACGCCCCCCAGATCGAGGGGGACGGTCGGGACGACCGTTCCGTGGAGCGCCGCCGCCCAGTCGGGCCCCGCCAGCACCCCGGAGATCGGGTACGCGAGGTAGAGCAGGCAGGCCGCGAGGAACACCTTCTCGACCGACCGGTAGTTGCCGAAGACGACGAGCCACCAGACACAGAACGCGCCGGCGGGCACCGAGAGATACCGGCTGATGCCGAAGAGCTCGAGGCTGGAGGCCAGCCCCGCGAACTCCGCGACGGCGTTGCCGAGATTGGTGATCAGCACGGCGAGCATGATGAGCGCGGTCAGGCGCAGGCCGAAGTACTCGCGGATGAGGTCGGCGAGCCCCTTGCCGGTGACGGCGCCCATACGCGCGCACATCTCCTGGACGACGATCAGCGCGGCGAGCATCGGGACGAGAAGCCAGAGCAGCGAGTAGCCGTAGCGGGCGCCGGCGACCGAGTAGGTGTAGATGCCGCCGGCGTCGTTGTCGACGTTGCTGGTGATGAAGCCCGGCCCCATCACCGCGAACAGGGCGCCCGCCTGCGCCCACAGCAGGGCGGAACGACGACCGAAGGCCATGCGCTCAGTGCGCGGCAAGCAACCGCCGGAAGACGTCCTCGATGCTGATGAGGCCGACCAGCACACCGAACTCGTCGGTCACGCACAGGGTCCGCAGGTGATATTTGTCGAAGCGCTCCAGCACTTCGCTGAACGGGGCGGCCGACGTCACGGCGACGGGCTCGGCCCGCAGCAGCCCCGTGAGCGGCTCGTCGGGGGCCGCTCGCACGAGGTGGACGAGCGACACGACGCCGACGAGGCGGTCGGCGTCGCCGGCGACCGGGATCTCGCTCACCTCGGGAAGGAGGTCCCGCTCGGCCTCCCGAAGCCGGGCGAGCGTCTCGGCGACCGACCAGCCGGCGCCCGCCCGGAAGAAGTCGGTCGTCATGAGCCCGCCGGCGGTGTCCTCCCCGAAGACGAGGAGCTGGCGCACATCCTTCGCCTCCTCCTCTTCCATCGCCGCGAGCAGCTCCTGCGACCGCGCTTTCGGCAGCTCGCCGAGGACGTCGGCCGCCTCGTCGGGCTGCATCTCCTCGAGCACGTCGGCGGCCTGGTCCGTGCGCATCGTCTCGACGATCGTCGCCTGCACCGACGGCTCGGCCTCGGCGAGCGCCTCCGCGGCGATCGCGGGGGCCATCTGCGAGACGATCGTGCCGCGATCGACGCGGCCGAGGTCCTCGATGATGTCGGCGAGGTCGGCCGGGTGCATCCGGGCGAGCTGCTGGTGGACCTTGAGCCGGATCCGCGACGAGTGCGGCTCGATCAGCCCGACGTAATCCCACGGAATGGCCTGCTCCGGCAGCCCCGCGGCCAGCCGCCGGACGAGCCGCGGCGAGAACACCCCGGCGAAGAGCCGCCGCACCGCGCCCGCCAGACCGACCTCGACCCGCTTGAGCACGAGCGTGTCGCCGACCGTCTCCAGCGTGATGTCGTTCACGCGGACGACCTTGTGCCCCTGGATGTCGATGATCTGCCGATCGAGCACGTCGCGCTTGAGGAGCACCGTCTCGTTGTCCACGTCGTTCGCGGGCGCGGGCGCCGCCTGCACCGCCAGCGTGACGCGCCGGTTCTCCGGGGAGAACGTCGTGACGCTGGACCAGGAGAAGACCGTGACCGCCTTCCCCCGCTTGACGAGGAGGCAATCCACGCGGCTGAGCAGCGTGTCCACCCTGAGGTCCTCGACCCTGCCGAGCCGCGTACCCCGTCCATCCTCGACCGGCAGATCGATTACCTCGGACAGATGAATCACGGCCGCTAGAGTGCCATACGGACGAGCCACGCGCCAACCGATTGGCGGGGTATCGCCGCTACCGGGGTGCTCGCGCGTGCTCCCCGAGCCCGGTCAGTTGCGGCAGCCGGCCCAGTCGAAGGCGACGATGCGCACGCGATAGGTCGCGGCGGCGGGCACGCGCGCGGAGAAGTAGCCGCGCTGGCTGGCGGGCACGCCGCCCACGACATACGCGGCCGAGGACCCGACGACGGTGCCGGCGGCATCGAGGCTCTCGACCAGCAGCTGCACGCGCTCGGCGGGGCCCGCGCCGAGGTTGGTGACGGAGCCGGACACCGACGAGCTGCCGAGGGCCGGGGTGGCGCTCCACTCGACGCGGAAGTACTGCTCCAGCGTCGCGGGCGCCCAGGCCGTGCCCGCACCCGCGACCGCCGGCGTCAGGACCAGCCACCCGAGCGCCCACGCCAGAATTCGCCTCGTCGGCATGCCGCAACTATACCGCTTGCGCTACGATCGGGAAATGACGTCGCCCGCGGCGCGCTACGCGATCATCGGCGTCACCGGCCAGCTCGGCCACGACCTGGCGCGCACGTTCGCACTGCCGGGCGAGCTGATCCGCCTCACCCGCGCCGACCTCGATCTCCTCCAGCCCGGCGCCGTCGCGCGGGTGCTGCGCGACCTGAAACCCACGCACGTGCTGAACACCGCCGCCTACAACCTGGTGGACCGCGCCGAGGACGAGCGCGCGCGCGCGTTCGCGCTGAACGCCGAGGCGGTCGGCGCGCTGGCCGAGGCGTGTCAGCGGCTGGGGGCCACGCTGGTGCACTTCTCCACCGACTACGTCTTCGACGGCCGCCGCACCACGCCCTACACCGAGGACGACGCGCCGGGGCCGCAGAGTGTCTACGCCGAGTCCAAGCTGGCCGGCGAGCGGCTGGCGCGCGAGCGCTGCGCGCGCGCCTTCGTGTTCCGCGTGTGCGGCCTCTTCGGCATCGCGCAGAGCGCGGGCGCGGGCCGGACCAACTTCGTCGAGACGATGCTGCGCCTGGCCGAGCGGGGCCAGGCGATCCGCGTCGTGACCAACCAGGTGCTGGCGCCGTCCTACACGCGCGACGTCGCGGTCAAGGTCTGGCGCGTGCTCGCCCACGGCGCGCCCGACCTCTATCACCTCACCAACGCGGGGCAGACGAGCTGGTACGACTTCGCGCGGGAGATCTTCCGGCTGAGCGGGCTGTCACCGTCGCTGGCGCCGACCACCTCGGCCGAGTTCGGCGCGCGGGCGCGGCGGCCGGCGTACTCGGTGCTGGCCCACGCGCGGCTGGCCGCGCTGGGCGAGGACGACCTGCCGACGTGGCAGGCCGGGCTGGCGGCCTACCTGCGCGAGCGCGCCACGCTCAAGCCCGCGGCGGCTCCTTCCGGCTCCTGACCCCGAACGCGCGCACGACCGCGGCCACCAGCCACGGCGCGTGGCGCTGCGTGAAGACGGCCACCTTGCCGTGACCGGTCACGACCACCTCGCGGCGCCGTCGCGCGACCGCGCGCACGATCTGCCGCGCCGCGCGCGGCGCCGGCATGATCAGCCACGCCGGAATCGGCTCGGGCGCCCCGCTGAACCGGCCGGCGTTGTCCACGCGGCGGATCTCCGACTCGACGAACCCCGGGCTGGCGAGCGTGACCGCCACGCCGGCCGGCGCCAGCTCGTGGCCGAGCGCCTCGGCCAGGGCGCGCACCGCGAACTTGCTCATCGCGTAGGGGGACGAGCCCGGCGTGGCCACGTAGCCGGTGACGCTGCCGATGATGAGGAGGCGCCCGCGCGTGGCGCGAAGCTCGGGCAGCGCGGCGTACACGGTGCGCAGCACGCCGAAGACGTTGGTCTCGAACTGGCGCCGGTAGTCGTCCAGCGTCAGCCGCTCGACCGGCCCCACCACGCCGAACCCCGCGTTGGCGACCGCCACGTCGAGCCGGCCGAACGCGCGCTTCGTCTCGGCCACCGCGCGCTCGAGGTCGCCGTCCACCGTCACGTCGCCGGCCAGCGCCAGCGCCCGGCGGCCCAGGCCGGCGATCTCGGCGGCCACCGCCGTCAGCCGGTCGCGCCGGCGCGCCACCAGGACCAGATCCGCGCCCCGGCGGGCGAACTCGCGGGCCAGCGCCGCCCCGATCCCCGAGGACGCGCCGGTGATCAGTACGACCTGCCCGCCAAACTTTGTCATGGGGGACCGGCGGAGTATAAGTGGTGGATATGG
>JBGQFW010000131.1:0-10295 GCA_041497115.1 Methylomirabilia bacterium | reverse complement strand
CTTGCCGGTCGCGGCGTCGACCGTGAACGCGGCGAGCGAGTTGCTCGTGCGCTCCGCGATATAGAGGAAGCGCTCGTCCGGCGTCATGTGGATGTCCGACGCCCAGATGTCGTTGTCGGTGTTGCGCGGCGCGACGTTGGGGCCGCCGACGGCCCCGCGCGGCGCGCCGGGGACGAGCTTGGAATCCGTGGGAAGGCCCGAGGCGGAGCTGACCTCGGCCAGGGCTCCCGTCTTGGCGTCCAGCGACAGGGTCGTCACGGTCGCGAGCAGCTCGCTGACGACGTACACGAACTTGTTGTCGCGCGAGGTGATGAAGTGGCGCGGGCCGAAGCCGGCCTTCAGCTGGAAGACCGCGGGCGTGTTCGCGCTGAGGTGGCCGGCCTTGGCATCGAAGGTGAGCTGGAAGACCTGGTCGGTGCCCAGCGTGGGGACGTAGACGAACTTGTTGGTCGCGTCGGCGCGGATCGAGTGGGCGTTGCGGCCGACCGGGATCACCTGCAAGGGGTCGGCGGCGACGCGGCCATCGCTGCCCACGGCGTTGACGCTGACGAGGTTGGCGCCATAGGAGGCGCCGAACAGGAAGCGCCCGGTCCGGTCGAGCGAGATGTACGGAAAGCTCTCCGCCAGCGGCGAGGTCGCCAGATGCGTCAGCGCGCCCGTCGCGGAGTCGATCGCGTAGACGTGGACCGCATAGGGCTTGGAGCGGGACGCCGCATAGAGGAAGCGCCGGTCGGGGCTCACCGCCATGGGCATGACCACGCTGGCGGCCTTCACGCGCGCGCCCGGCTGGAGCTCGCCGTCGGCCTTCATGCCGTAGGTGCTGATGTCGCCGTCCTCGGCGTTCGACACGTAGACGAACGTTCCGGCCAGCGCCGGCGCGCTACCGGCCATCGACACGAGTGCCGCCATGGCGATTCCCACCGTCAGTCTTGCCGAGCGTCTCATCGTCGTCTCCTGGGGGCTGCATGGCCCTAGACCGGCCCTAGAGTACTCTTTCCCGGCGGCGCGCGAGCAGCCCCAGCGCGCCCACGGCCAGGAGACCCGTCGCGCCGCCGAGCGCGCAGGCCGCGCGCACGCCGAGGTGCTCGGCGATGGTGCCGATCAGCAGCGAGCCGAAGGGCGTCATGCCGGCGAAGGCCATCGCGTAGAGGCCCATGACCCGTCCGCGCAGGGCGTCGGGAGTGATGAGCTGCAGCGCGATGTTGCAGCCGGTCGAGAAGACGATCTGGAAACAGCCGAGCACGGCGAGCACGGCCACCGCGACGGCGAAGTTACCGGCCAGCGCGAGGACGATGACCCCGGCGCAGAGGACGGCGCCGGAGCCGGCCAGGAGCGGGAACGTCGGGCGGCCGCGCCGCAGCACGGACACGCCGAGCGCGCCCACGATGGCCCCCGCGCCCAGCGCCGACATCAGCAGCCCGAAGCCCTGGGCGCCCTCGTTCAGCACGTCGCGGGCGATGAGCGGGACGATGATGTTGAAGTTCAGCGCGAGCAGGCTCACGACGACCAGCAGCCCCAGCGTGAAGATCACCGGCGGCGTGCCCGCCGCGTAGCTGAGCGCGCCGGCGAGCCCCTGGCGCACGCCGAGCCGGCCGGCCGGATCGGGATGCCCCTCGGTCCGGATGGCGAGGAGCGCCGCCAGCACGGCGACGAAGCTGGCGCCGTTGAGGAAGAACGCGACGGCCACGTCGAAGCGCGCGATGAGCAGGCCGGCGAGGCCGGGCCCCACGATACGCGCGCCGTTGAAGACCACCGAGTTCAGGCCGACGGCGTTGGGGAGGTCGGGCTTGCCCACGAGATCGGTGAGGAACGCCTGGCGGGCCGGGATGTCGATCGCCCGGCCGAGGCCGTAGATCACCGCCAGGACCGCGACGTGCCAGTAGCGTACGTGGCCGCTGCGCACGAGCAGCGCGAGCACGAACGCCTGCACCATCATCGCGCTCTGGGTGGCGAGGAGAATGCGCCGCTTGCCCAGGCGATCGGTCAGCGCGCCGCCCACCGGCGACAGCAACAGGATCGGCGTGAACTGCAGCGCGTTCACGAGCCCGAGCTGGAACGCCGACCCGGTCAGCTCGAGCACGAGCCAGGCCTGTCCGACGCTCTGCATCCAGGTGCCGATCAGGGAGACGAGCTGCCCGCTCCAGAACAGCCGGAAGTCGCGATGCCGGAAGGCGCCGGCCGGCACTACATCACGGCGACGTGAACGCGGCCGACACGCTCCGGGCCGCGCTCATGACCACCGTGCAGGTGGTCGCGGTGGCCGGCGTGCAGCCGATGAAGCCGGTGAAGCTCGAGCCGGAAGCCGGCGTGGCGGTCAGCGTCACGACAGTGCCGGCCGGGTACGACGCCGAGCACGTCGGCTTGCACGCGATCCCGCCGGTGTCGCTCGTCACCGTGCCGACGCCGAGACCCGTCTTCGTCACGGTGAGGGTGAGGCGGCAAACTTCACGGCGACGGTGCGCGCCTGGCTCATCAGCACCGTGCAGGTGTTGCCCACCACCGTCGCGCACCCGGTGAAGCCGACCAGCCCCTGACCGGCGCCCGGCGTCGCCGTCAGCGTGACGGTCGTGCCCGCGGCGAAGGCGGCCGTGCACGTGGTGCCGCAGGTGATCGTGGTCGTCGCGTCGGTGACGGTGCCGGTGCCGGTCTTCGTCACCGTCAGCTTGAACCGCGCGAAGGTGGCGGTCACGGTCCTGGCCGCGCTCATGGTCACGTGGCACGACACGTTGCCCGGCCCGCTCGTCGAGGCGCAACCGGTCCACCCCGTGAAGCCGGAGCCGGCGTCGGCGGCCGCGGTGACCGTCACCGGCGTGTCCGGCGGGAAGTCCTGGAAGCAGACCTGGCCACAGGTGAAGGCGGGCCCCGTCACGGTCCCGAAGCCGCCGTTCACGCTGGTCTTCGTGACGGTGAGCCGCCGGCTGGTGAACGTCCCCGCCACCGACCTGGCGGCGGTCAGCAGCACCGTGCAGGTCGAGCCGTTCGTGCTCGTGCAGCCCGTCCACGACGTGAACGCCGAGGTCGAGGCGGGCGTCGCGGTAAGGACCACGGTGGCGTTCGGCACGAAGCGGCCGGTGCACGACTGCGTGCAGTTGATGCCGGGCGTGTCGCTGGCGACCGTGCCGGCGCCGGTGATGCCCACCGTGAGGGTGACGGACGTGAAGGTCGCCGTGACGGTTTTGGCGGCGTTCATCAGCACCGTGCACGTCGAGCCGTTCGTGCTCGTGCAGCCCGCCCACCGCGTGAACACCGCGCCCTGGGCGGGGGCGGCCGTCAGCGTGGCCGGCGCGTTGGGCGGAAAGCCCGTGGTGCAGGTCGCGCCGCAGTCGATGGCGTTGCCGACGCCGGTGACCGTGCCGGTGCCGCCGCCCACGCCGGCCACCGTGACCTTCAGCGGGTTGCTCGTGAAGGTGGCGGTCACGGATCGCGTCGAGGTCATCAGCACCGTGCACGTGCTGCCGTTCGTCGATGTGCACCCGCTCCAGACGGTGAAGGCCGACCTGGGATCGGTGTTGTTGGCCCGCAGGTGCACCGTGGTCGACGGCGGGAATTTCTGCGTGCAGGTCGACCCGCAGGTGATCGTGGCGCCGGGGTCGGTCCCGACGACGGTGCCCGTCCCGGTGCCGGCGCGGGTGACCGACAGCGTCACGCTCGTGAAGACCGCGGTCACCGTGCGGGCCGCGGTCATCGTGACGCTGCAATTGTTGCCGCTCACCGAGGCGCAGCCGCTCCAGCTGGTGAAGCTCGAGTCGGCGGTCGGCGTGGCCGTGAGCGCCAGCATGGTGCCGGTCGCGTTGTTGCTGGCGCACGTCGTGCCGCAGCTGATCGGCACGCTGGTCCCGCTCGGCGGATTCGCGATGCCCGTCACCGTGCCGGTGCCGGTGCCCGAGCGCGCCACCGTCAGCCGCGCGGTGGTGAAGTTGGCGGTCACGGCGCGGCTCGCGGTCATGGTCACGCTGCACGTGGTGCCGGCCATCGAGGTGCAGCCGCCCCAGCTCGCGAACGTCGAGCCCTGATCGGGCGTGGCCGTCAGCACGAGCGCGGTCCCCAGGGCGTTGGACGAGGTGCACACGGAGCCGCAGTTGATGGGCGCGCTGGTGGCGTTGCCGCCCGGCGCCGTGCCGGTCACCGTCCCGGTGCCGGGGCCGGTCTTGACGACCGTCAGCAGGGCGGAGCTGAAGGTGGCGGTGATCGTCTTGGCCGCGGCCATGATCACCTGGCAGTCGACGTTGCCGATGCCCGAGGTGGCGCCGCAGCCGCTCCAGCCGGTGAAGGACGAGCCGGGGAAGGCCGTCGCCGTCACGGTGACGGTGCTGTTGACGGCGAAGGCCTGCACGCAGTCGAGCCCGCACGAGATGCCGCCCGGTGCGCTGACCGCGATGCCCGAGCCCGTGCCCGTCGTCACCACCGTGAGCTTCGATCCGGCGAACGTCGCCGTGACCGTCTTGCTCGCCGTGAGCGTGACCACGCACGGTCCGGCAACGTTGGTGCAGGCTCCGCTCCAGCCGCTGAAGGTCAGGCCGGGATCCGGCGTGGCGGTCAGCGCCACCATGGTGCCGACGGGGAACACCTGGACGCAGCCGCCGGACACGGTCGGACACGAGATGCCGAGCGGCTGGCTGGTGACGGCACCCGTGCCGCCGCCGGCCACGGTCACCGTGAGGGTCGCCGTGGCGCCGGCGGCCATCTGTCGCGCGAACACTTGAGGCCCGGACACTCCGCGCGCAAGCCAGGCCACGAACGGCCCGGCCGTGCCTCCGGGCTCGAAGGCGAGGGCGGCCGGCCCGCCGTCCACGCCGGGGCCGTTGATGCCGGTGGACGACGCCGAGCCCGCGGTCTCCTCGACCCAGGTGGTCATGGCGCTCGTGTTGCCCGTCAACGCGCCGAAGCGCTTGACGTAGACCGCGCCCCGGCCCGTGGTGCCGACCGTCGTCCACGCGATTCGAGGCCGCTCCAGCGGGCCGATGGCGACCTGGGGCGCGCTGTTGTTGCCGGTGAGCGGGCTGATGCCGACCTTCACCGCCGAGTCCGTCCCGATCGTTTGCCAGGACGCCGTGGTGGCGTTGGAGCTCCGCACGTCCTCCGAGAACTTGCGGACGTAGATGCGCGTCTGGTCGGGATCCGCCGAGTTGTCGCTCCACGCCACCAGGGGCTTGTTGTCGGCGCCGATCGCCACCGACGGGGTGGCGGGCGGCACCTCGCTGTCGGGCAGCGCCGAGGCGTTGGCGTTGTTGCTGAGCCCGCCGGCCTGGCCGAGGCCGGGCCCGACCGGCTGGGTGGGGACGGCCGGGCCCACCGCGACCCAGGCGGCGCCATCCCAGCGCACGGCGTAGATGTCGGTGTTGGTGCCGACGAAGAAGCTGGCGGGCGGCGCCATCTGGTTGCTGCCGGTCATGTACACGAAGGCGACGACCGGCAGGCCGCTCGAATCCACGGCGACCGCCGGCGTCAGCGCCGCGTGGCACACGGACTGGCCCGCCGACGGGATCGCGAAGCTCTGCGCGTTGCTGGCGCCGGCGCCGCTGGCATCCGAGCCCAGGTAGCTCCAGGCCGTCCCGTCCCACTGCACGCCGTAGACTTGCTCGCCCGTCAGCCCCACGCTGCCGTCGGTCAGGCACTCGGTGGCGCCGAGCGGCAGCGCATCGAAGACCACGATCGGATTGCCCGCCGGGTCGAGCGCCAGCGCGAACGATTCTGGATTGACCGCGCCGGTGAGGCCGTCGCCCGCATCCGAGCCGGCCAGCCCCATCCACGTCGTGCCCGTCCAGCGCGCGAGGAGGACGGCGGTGGGACCGAGCCACGCCACGTTGATGGTGCCGTCGGTGTGGATCTTCACGCGCGGGGTCACGCCCGGCCCGGGGGTGGTACCGAGCTGCTGCCACACGTCGCCGATGAGCTGCTTGACGATGACGTTGCCGGTCTGGGCATCGACGTACGCCACCACGGGATTGCCGTCCGGATCGATCGCGGCCGACACGTCGTGCTCCGCCGTGCGCACGCCCGTCGCGCTGCGGCTCAGGCCGTCGCGGGTGCCCGAGCCATCGAGCTCGACCCACGACGTCGCGGTCACGGAGCTGGCCGCGGCCGGCGACGGGCCGCCGAGCGTCACCAGCGACAGCAGCAGCCAGAACGCCTTGCCGGGCACCCGCACTCGGCTCATGACGATCCCCCTGCGGCGGAGACTTGAAGCCCTCTGCCAGGCGATCATACCGCTCGCCGCCTTGAAGCTCGGAACATCCCCGCGGCTTGACTTGGCGGAAGCCGGTCCGTACCGTGCCAGTGTGCGCCGCCGGCGGCGCTGAAAGGACCTGACGCCATGAGCCTCTTCAAGCAGTTCACCCACGTCAGCGTCACCGTGACCGACGTCGCCAAGGCGCGCGAGTTCTACTCCGCCACGCTGGGGCTGCAGGAGATCGCCCGCCCGGCCTTCAACTTCCCGGGCATCTGGTACAGCCTGGGGGGCGAGCTGCAGCTGCACATCATCCTGAACGACCAGCTCGTGCGCCCGGCCGTCGAGCGCGAGAAGATCGAGGCGCGCTACCCGCACTTCGCGCTGTGGACGGAGGACTGCGACGCGACGGCGGCGAAGATCGAGGCGCTCGGCCTCGTCTGCCGCGACGTCTTCTCGGGCCCCACCGGCCTGCGCCAGGTGTTCGTGAAGGACCCCGACGGCAACATGGTGGAGTTCATCGGCCCCTCCAAGAAGTCGGGCGCGCGCGTGATGGAATCCACCGGAGCGCACCGGTAAGCCATGGCCGGCCACGGGCTCTACCTGGTGCGGATGGACGTGGCGCACGACCACGAGACGACGTTCAACGAGATCTACGACCACGAGCACGTGCCGAACCTTCGCGCCGTCCCCGGCGTGCAACGGGCCAGCCGCTACCGCCAGCCCTCGCCCACCGAGCCGCGCTACCTGGCGGCCTACGAGCTGGACAGCCCGGCCGTGCAGCAGAGCGCGGCGTTCAAGGCGGCCGGCGAGGCCGGACGGTGGCCCACCGCGGTCCGCCCGCACACGATGAACCGCCATCTGGCGCTCTACGAGTGGGTGGGCGGCGCCGCCGCGCTCACCGGCAAGACGCCCTACGTGTTCTGGGTGATGATGGACGTCGAGCCGCATCGCGAGGCGCTCTTCAACGACCTCTACGACCACGAGCACCTGCCGCTGCTGCTCAAGCTGCCCGGGTGCGTCAACGCCGTGCGCTACCGCACGGCGGCCGCCGGCGAGCCGCGCTATCTCTGCGCCTACGAGGTCGAGAACACGACGCTGCCGATGTCCACCCTCTGGAACGACACCTCCGACATCGGGCGCTGGAAGCCGGAGGTGCGCCCCTACACCTCCAACAAGCGCTACATCGTCGGCGAGCGGATCCTCTCCGCCTGAGGTGACGTCATGATCGTCCCCCTCACGCTCGGCGACTTCCTCGAGCGCGCGGCCCTCGTCTACGGCGACCGCGTCGCGGTGGTGGACGAGCCGAGCCCGCCGGGCGGCGGGCTGGGCCGCTTCACCTACGCGCAGTTCGGCGCGATGGCGCGCAGCCTCGCCGCCGCGCTGGACGACCTGGGGCTGGGGCCCGACGAGCGCGTGGCGATCGTCTCGCCCAACGCCGCGCGCTTCCTGCTGAGCCTGTTCGGCGTGAGCGCGTTCGGGCGCATCCTGGTCCCGGTCAACTTCCGGCTCAACGCCGAGGAGATCCGCTACATCCTCGACCACTCCGGCGCCTCCGTGCTGCTGGTGGACCCGGAGCTCGACGAGTCGCTGCGCGCCATCCCCGTCAAGCACCGCATCGTGCTCGGCGCCGCGAGCGATCCCCAGCTCTTCCTGCGCACGGGCGCGACGCCCCGGCTCGTGGTGACCGACGAGAACGCGACGGCGTCCATCAACTACACGTCGGGGACCACCGCGCGCCCCAAGGGCGTGCAGCTCACCCACCGCAACTGCTGGCTCAACGCGGTCACCTTCGGCTGGCACCTGGCGCTGACCGACCGCGACGTGTACCTGCACACGCTGCCGACCTTCCACTGCAACGGCTGGGGCATGCCCTACGCGGTCACCGCGATGGGCGTGCGCCAGGTGATCATCCGCAAGATCGACGGCGAGGAGATCCTGAAGCGGATCGACGCCGAGGGCGTCACGATCCTCAACTGCGCGCCCGCGGTGGTCGCCGCCGTCCTCGACGCCGCCGCCGCGCGGCGCGCGAGGGGCGGGGGCATCCCGGGGCGCGGCCGGGTGCGCGTGGTCGTCGCGGGCGCGCCGCCGCCGTCCAAGACGATCGAGCGCGTCGAGACGGAGCTCGGCTGGGAGTTCATCCAGATCTACGGGCTCACCGAGACGGCGCCCCTGCTCACCATGAACCGCGCGCCGGCCGAGTGGGACGGCCTCGATCCGGCCGAGCGGGCCAAGCGCCTCTCGCGCGCGGGGGTGCCGGCGGTCGGCGTGCGCATGGACGTGGACGCCGAGGGCGAGGTGCTGGCGCGCTCCAACCACGTCTTCGCGGGCTACTGGAACCAGCCGGAGGAGACGGCCAAGGCGATCGCGAACGGCTGGTTTCACACCGGCGACGGCGGCTATCGCGACGGCGCGTTCGTCGCCATCAGCGACCGCAAGAAGGACGTCATCATCACCGGCGGCGAGAACGTCTCGTCCATCGAGGTCGAGGACTGCCTCTTCCAGCACCCGGCGGTGGCCGAGGTCGCGGTCATCGGCGTGCCCGACGAGAAGTGGGGCGAGACGATCAAGGCCCTCGTCGTGCTTCGCCCCAACGCCGCCGCCACCGAGCGCGAGCTGATCGATCACTGCCGCGGCCGGATGGCCCACTACAAGTGCCCGACCTCCGTCGAGCTGCGCGATGGGCTCGTGCGCACCGCCACCGGCAAGCTGCAGAAGTTCAAGCTGCGCGAGCCCTACTGGGCCGGCCGCGCGCGACGAGTGAACTGACGCCCGGCGTGGCGAGCCCGCCCTTTCTGCCCACCTGTCGGGCCGACCTCGCCGCGCGCGGGTGGTCCGAGCTCGACGTCGTCATCGTTACCGGCGACGCCTACGTGGATCACCCTGCCTTCGGGCCGGTCCTGATCGCGCGGTTCCTCGAGGGGCGCGGCTTCAAGGTGGGCATCCTCGCGCAGCCCGACTGGCGCAGCGCCGACCCGTTCCGCGCGCTCGGGCGGCCACGCCTCTTCTTCGGCGTGTCGGCCGGCAACCTCGACTCGATGCTCAATCGCCTCACCGCGCAGAAGAAGGTCCGCTCCGAGGACCAGTACAGCCCGGGCGGCCGCACCGGCTGCCGCCCCGACCGCGCCACGCTCGTCTACGCCCAGCGCTGCCGCGAGGCGTACCCCGACGTGCCCGTCGTGCTGGGCGGTATCGAGGCCTCGCTGCGGCGCATCGCGCACTACGACTACTGGAGCGACACGGTACGCCGCTCGATGCTGGTGGACGCCAAGGCCGACCTGCTCGTGTTCGGCATGGGCGAGCGGCCGGTGTGGGAAGTGGCGGACCGGCTGAGTCGGGGCGAGCCCATCGCGCAGATCCGCGACGTGCGCGGCACCGCGTTCATCGTCAACGACGCCGAGATGCGGCGCCACGAGGCCGACCCCGCCCGCATGGTGGCCGACCGCAAGACGGTCGTGCTGCCTTCCTACGAGACGGTCGTGGCCGACAAGCGCGCCTTCGCGCTGATGTCGCGCGCCTTCCAGGTCGAGACCAACCCGGGCAACGCCCGGCCGCTGGCCCAGCGCCACGGCGCGCGCGGCGTCTACTACAACCCGCCGGCGTTCCCCCTCGAGGACGGGGCCGGCAGCGGCGGCGGCGCCGTCGCCATGGACGAGCTCTACGACCTGCCGTTCACGCGCGTGCCCCACCCGATGTACACCGAGCGCATCCCCGGCTACGAGACGGTGAAGCACTCGCTCGTCCTCATGCGCGGCTGCTTCGGCGGCTGCACGTTCTGCTCGATCACCGAGCACGAGGGGCGCGTCATCCAGAACCGCTCGGCCGAGAGCGTGCTGCGCGAGATCCGCGCGCTCCGCCGCCAGGGCGACTTCCGCGGGACCATCACCGACCTCGGCGGCCCCACCGCCAACATGTACAAGCTCGCGTGCAAGAGCCCGGAGATCGAGTCCAAGTGCCGGCGGCTGTCGTGCGTTCACCCGGGAATCTGCGAAAATCTCAAGACCGACCACGGCCCGCTCATCACCCTGATGCAGCGCGTGCGCAAGGAAGAGGGCGTCAAGCACGTCTTCATCGCCAGCGGCGTGCGCTACGATCTGGCCGAGCGCTCGCCCGAGTACGTCGAGGAGCT
>JBGQFW010000130.1:0-10335 GCA_041497115.1 Methylomirabilia bacterium | reverse complement strand
CCCGCCCGGCGCCGGACGGAGCGCGCTGGGCGGCGAGGCGATCGAGGTCGCCGTATTGGAGGTGCAGCCGCGGATCGTCGGGCGTGGCCGCCGCCACGCGGTCGAGCTGGCGGCGCGCCAGCTCGAAGCACCCCTGGCGGATGTCCTCGTCGGCGTTCTCGCGCACCACCGGCAGGAGCAGTCGCTCGTACTGAGCACTCGTCGTGACCCGGTCGGTCGCCGCCGCGGCGGCGGCGAAGCGCGTCGCGACCTGCACGCGCGCCGTCTCGATCCGGTCGCCGAGCCGCTCGCGGTCGCCGAAGAAGAAGACCTCGCGCGCCGCGCCCTCCGGCGCCTGCGCGGCCAGGCGCAGGTAGATCGCCGACGCCTCCTTCGGGTCCCACCCGCCGCGCACCAGGCTCGCCAGCCCCACGACGTCGGCGGCGTCCTCGCGGCGGCCGCCGTATCCGCGCAGCGCGGCGCGCGCGGTCAGCGGCAGGCCGAGCGAAAAAATGGCGGCGGCCGTTGGGCTCGTGGCCGCGCCCGCGTCGAGCCGCGGCCGGACCCGCCGGGGCTCGCCCGCCTCGAGCGCGTCGCGGTTCAGCACGTGCGCGATCTCGTGGCCGAGGAGCGCGGCCAGCTGGGCCTCGTTCTCGGTGGCGGCCAGGAGGCCCGTGTGCACGAAGACCTGGCCGTCGGGCAGCGAGAAGAGGGCGAGCGAGGGGTCGCGCAGGACGTGGAACCGCAGGGTGGCGCCGCTCAGCCGCCGGCCGAGGCCCGCGAGGTAGTCGGCCAGCGCGGGGTCGTCCCAGACGCGCACGTGCTGCAGGAGCGCGGCCGCCTCGCGGTGGGCCGCCTCGCGCAGCGCGGGGTCGGCGGCGTAGCGCGTGGTGGCGCAGGCCGAAGCCAGCAGTGTGACGGCGAGCAGCGCGGCGGCCGCGAGGCGCGTCACGCTAGTTGCGGGCGCCCAGCTCCTGACGCACCCGGCGCAGCTCCTGGCGGAACGACTCGGCGTCCTGCGCGCTCGGAAACCGGGTCAGGTAGGACTCCCACTCCGCCGCGCCTTCCCAGAGGCGTCCCGCCTTCACCAGCACGGTGCCGCGGTCGCGCAGGTGCGTGGGCGCGTCGGGATCGATCAGGAGCAGACGGTCGATGACGCCGAGCGCGCGCCCCCAGTCCTGGCCGCGCGCGTAGATCGTCTTGAGGTTGCGCAGCATCCGTACCACGATCTGCCGGCGCGAGCAGGGCGCCCAGTGCGCTTCCTCGAGCTTCACCGGACGGCCGACCGCCTTGGCCGCCACGTCGGCGGCGGCCGCCGGCGTCAGCACCACGCCGCCGTGGAAGGGATCGAACAGGACGCCGCGCCCGACCGCCGCGCTCACGATGAAGTGGCCCGGCAGCCCGACGCCGGCGATGTCCAGGCCGATGCGGCGGCCCACCTCCATGGTGAGCACCGACAGCGTGATCGGGATGCCGAGCTTGCGGTCGAGGACGTCGTTGAGGCAGGAGTTGCGCGGGTCGTAATACTCGCCGTCGTTGCCGCGAAAACCCTCCTCGTCGAAGAGGAACCGCCGCAGCCGCTCCAGCGCGGCGGCGCCCCCGTCGCCCTGGCGCCGGGCGCCGACCCGGGCCGCCAGCGCGTCCAGCCGCGCCAGCTCGCGAGCCTCGTCGAGGTCGGGGTGCTCGAGCCGGGCCACCGCGAGGGCGGCGCGGCCGAGGTCGATGTCGGCGTCCGGCGCTCTCAGCAGACCCTGGAACGCGCGGAGGTCCGGATCCATCGCCCGCTCAGCAGCCCGGGGCGTGGTGGATGCCGGCGGTGGCGAGGGCCTTCTTCTGCAGCTCCTCGGCGAGCGCCAGCGTGCGGCGCGCTGCGGCGGTGGCGGCCATCTGGCTCGCCGGCGTCGTGGCCAGCCGCAGCAGCAGGCGGCGGCCGAGCTCCTGATGGTAGCGCTCGTCGGGCTCGATGGTGTCGCGGTAGAGCGCGGCCGTCTCCCGGTCGCCCACCCGCTCGCAGAACTCGATGAACTGCCGGTTCTTGACGACCGCGATGGCCTCGCGCGTGAACTGGCCCGCCGCCACCCGCTCCACCGTCGTCGTCAGCGTGTCGAGGTACTTGAAGAGCGGCCCCCAGCCGCCCGCGAGCGGATCGATCGCGCCGGCGTCCACCCCGAGGCGGCCGAGCCGCTCGGCGATGAGCCGGTAGTGGCGCGACTCGTCGCCCACCTGGCGGGCCAGGGCCAGCTTCACCTCCACGTCGTCCGTGGTGACGAGCCAGCGGGCGGCGATCTCGGTGGCCTCGATCTCGTTCTTCAGCGCGACCTTGAGGAGGTTGGGGACGTTGAGCGCGCCCTCGACCTCGGGCTTGAGAGTGGCGTCGGGCTCGAGCCCGCGCAGGAGCGCCTGGTTCTCGGCGTCGAGCCCGGCGACGAATTCCTCGGCCGTCACGCCGCCACTCCCTCGCGCAACAGCGCCGGCAGCTCCTGCGTCAGCGTCTCCTTGGTGACCACGCGCCGGCAGCGCTCGTGCAGCGGCTGGGTCTGCCGCGCCAGCACATGCGTCGTGTAGCCGAGCACGGGCGCGGCGGCGGCCTGCGCCGCGGCGAACACCGCGTCATAGTCGAAGCCGCCGGTGAGGTCGAGCAGGACGAATCGCACGGGCGCGGCCAGCGCCGCCGCCAGCTCGTCGGGCGTGCGCGCGAAGACGAGCGGGATGCCGGTCAGCCGGGCCGTCTCCCGAATGCGCGCGACGAAGAAGAGATCGCGGACCACCGCGACCACCGCCGGCCCGGTGCTAGTCATTCTGCTCGCGGACTCCCAGCCAGTGCCGGTTCCATTCGGCGATGTGGCTCAGGGTCCGGAGGTCGCGCATCCGATCGATGTAGACGATGCCGTGCAGGTGGTCGGTCTCGTGCTGCACGACGCGCGCGAAGAAGTCCTTCGTCACGAGGCTCACCCGCTTGCCCTCGCGGTCGTGGCAGTCCAGGCGGACCGACGTGAAGCGCGGGACCAGTCCCCGCATGTCGGGCACCGACAGGCACCCCTCCCAGCCGTCCTCCGTCTCCTCGGTGAGCGGCGTCACCACCGGGTTGATCAGGACCGTGAGCGGGATGGCGGCAGCGTCGGGATAACGCGGGTTGGCATCGACCTCGATGACCGCGATCTGCACGGGCGCGTGGACCTGGTTGCCGGCCAGGCCGGCGCCGTCGTACTCGTGCATCGTCTCGATCATGTCGTCGATGAGCTGCTGGACGCCAGGCGAGCGGATCGCCTCGACGGTCACCGGGTGCGCCTCGACGCGGAGGACGGGATGACCGAGCCGCGCGACCTTCAGGATGGCCATGACCGGGGAAATTGTAGCACGCGCGTCACGGCGCCCGGCCTCGACGCCGGGCGTATGGTGGTCGGTATGACGATCCCGATCCGGCCCCTCGGAGCCCTCGTCCTGGTCGCCGCGCTGGCCGGCGGCTGCGCCACCCTCACCGCCTCGCAGTACGCCGCCTCGCGCGGCGCGTATCTCGTGAAGGTCATGGACTGCAGCGGCTGCCACACGCCCGGCGCGCTCGCCGGCAAGCCCGACTACAGCCGCGCGCTCGCCGGCTCCGACATCGGCTTCCGGGTCCCCGGCGTCGGCGTCGTCTACGCGCCGAACCTCACGCCGCATCCGGACGCCGGGCTCGGCCGCTGGAGCGAAAAGCAGATCGTCCGCGCGCTCATCCACGGCGAGCGGCCGGACGGCCGCCGGCTGGCGCCCGTCATGCCGTGGGCGTCCTACAGCGCGCTGACCGACGGCGACGCGGCGGCGATCGCGACCTTCCTCAAGTCGATGCCGCCGATGCCCCACCGGGCGCCGCCGCTGACTCCCGAGGGACGGACGCCGCCGGCGCCCTACCTCGACCTCGTCACCCCGCGCTAGCGCCCGGCGATCGTGGCCCAGATTCGCTCGGGCGTGAGCGGCATGTCCAGGTGGACGACGCCGAGCGGCGACAGCGCGTCCACGACCGCGTTGACGACGGCGGGCGGCAGCCCGATCGTCCCCGCCTCGCCGAGCCCCTTGGCGCCGAGCGGGTTGAGCGGCGAGGGCGTGTCGTGGTGATGGATCTCCGCCACTGGCACCTCGTCGGCGCGCGGCAGCGCGTAGTCCATCAGCGTGCCGGTCAGCAGGTGGCCGTCGGCGTCGAACTGGATCGCCTCCAGCATGATCTGCCCCCACGCCTGGGCCAGCGACCCCTCGAGCTGGCCGTCGGCCAGCAGCGGGTTCACGATCGTCCCCGCGTCGTCCACCCACACGACGCGCTCGGGCACGACGACGCCGGTCTCGCGCTCGACGCGAACGGCGACGACGAACGCGCCCGAGCTCCACACCTCGCCCGCCGCCTCGAAGAAGCGGGTGGCCTCGAGCCCCGGCTCCAGGCCCGCCGGCAGCGCGCCCATGCGATGGGCGATGTCGGCGACCGCGCGCCATGCCACCCGGCGGTCGGCGGCGCCGACGACGTGAAAGCCCCCCGGCGCTGCGACGACGTCGTCCGCCGCCGCCTCCAGCATCGAGGCGGCGATGCGCCGCCCCTTCTCGCGCACGTCCTTCGCCGCCAGCGCCAGCGCGCCGCCGCCGAGCGCGGTGCTGCGGCTGCCGGCGGTGCCCGACCCGGCCGGCGCGCCGGCGGTGTCGCCGTGGCGGACGGTGATCTCGGCGGGCTCCACGCCGAGATGGTCGGCGACCACCTGCGCGAAGGTCGTCTCGTGCCCCTGGCCGTGCGGGCTCGAGCCGGTGATCGCCGTCACCGCGCCGGTGCGCTCCATGCGCACGACGCCGCTCTCCCAGCCGAGCGCGGCGGGCTCCACGTAGAGCGAGACGCCGACGCCGACCAGCTCGCCCCGCCGCCGCCGCTCGGCCTGCGCGCGCCGCAGCCCCGCGTAGTCGGCCGCCTGCAGCGTCCGCTCCAGCACCGCGCGGTAGTCGCCGGAGTCGTAGACCTGGCCGGTCGCCGTCGAGTACGGGAACGCCCCGGCGGGGATCGCGTTGCGCCGGCGGATCTCGGCGGGGTCGATCCCGAGCGCGCGCGCCGCCGCGTCCATCAGCCGCTCGATGAGGAAGGCCGCCTCCGGCCGCCCGGCGCCGCGGTAGGCGCCCACCGGCGGCGTCGTGGTGAACGCGCCGGTCACCTGGATGTCCACGTCGCGGATCGTGTAGGCGCCCGGCAGGCAGCGGGCGTGGTTGCGCGGGTTCGTCGAGGCGGAGAACGACAGGTAGGCGCCCAGCGGCGCCTCGATGCGCGCGCGCAGCCCGCGCACGCGGCCGTCGGCGTCGAGCGCCAGCGCGCCGGTGGACCACGCGCCGCGTGAGTGCTGGGTCGTCAGGAAATCCTCCTGGCGCGTGGCCATCCACTTGACGGGGCGCCGCAGGTGGCGCGCGAGCCAGGCGACCAGCGGCTCCTCGCGGTAGGGGCCGCCCTTGACGCCGAAGCCCCCGCCGACGTCGGGGGCGATCACGCGCACGCGCCCCTCGTCCAGCCCCAGCATGCGCGCGATCTCGCTGCGCACGCGGAACGGCGCCTGCGTGGAGGTCCACACGGTGAGGGCGCCGGCCACGTCGTCCCAGTCGGCGAGCGCGCAGCGCGGCTCGAGCGGCACACCGGCCAGGAGGTTCTGCTGCACCGCGAGCTCGACCACGCGCGCGGCGCCCCCGAACGCCCCGTCGGGATCGCCGGCCCGCCACGTCTGGCCGAGACCACGGTTGCCCGCCGCGTCGTCCCAGATGCGCGGCGCGCCCGCGCCGAGCGCGGCCGGCGCGGTGGCGACGCCGGGCAGCGGCTCGTACTGGACGGCGACCAGCGCGGCGCCGTCGGCGGCGGCGGGCGCCGAGTCCGCGACGACGGCAGCGACCGGGGTGCCCTGGGCGCGAACGCGCCCGGCGGCGAGCAGCGGCGCCGCCTTCACGATCATGTCGCGGAACAGCCGGTTGACCGGCAGTGGCTCGGTGACGTCGAGGTCGGCGGCGGTGAGGACGGCGACGACGCCGGGCGCCCGGCGGGCGCGGCGCGCGTCGACGGCCATCACCCGCGCGTGGGCGTGCGGGCTGCGCACCAGCGCCAGGTGCGCGAGGCGGGCCGGCTGGAAGTCGTCCACGAAGCGGCCGCGGCCGGTGACGAGCGGCGCGTCCTCGCGCCGGCGCAGCGGCCGCCCGATCCAGCTCAAACCAGACCCAGGAAGCGCACGGCGGCACCGCCCTCGATCTGCCCGCGGTCGGCGGCCGACAGGCCCGCCTCGGCGAGGGCGCCGACGGGATCGTCGCTGCCGAGCACCACGTGGTCGGCTCCGAACTGCCCGCCGCCGAACTTCGCGGCCCAGTCCTCCCAGTCGCGCGGGACGAGATGGGTGTGCAAGTCGATGCGCATGCTGCGGCTCTCACTACGCTGGACGGGGCCGGCGTGTCAAGCGACGCCGCGCTCAGGGCTCCGGGCGATAGCCGACCAGCTCGAGCAGGTTGCCGTCGGGATCGAGGAAGTAGAGGCACTCGTGATCGCCCCAGTCGATCGGGGCGTGGTGCGGGACGCCGCGCTCGGCGAAGAGGCGCTGCGCGTCCTGGTAGTCCTCCCACGAGACCTCGAAGGCGTGATGGCTCTTGCCGAGCGGCTCGGCGATCTGCGCGCGCGGGCCGGGAGCGCGATCGGGCCGGTGGAAGAGCGCGCAGCTTCCGTCGCCGTAGGCGAGCAGCACCTGGTCGGGCAGCCGCATGCGGACCGTCATGCCGAGAATCTCGGTGTAGAACCGCTCGCCGCGGTCGAGGTCGGCGACGTCCACCCCGAAGTGATCGAGCCGTCTCACGCGCACGGCGGGGCCTCCGGGGGCACCACCGTCTCGAGGCGGTCGAGGGCCCACGCGGCGGCGCGGCGGACACCCTCGTCGGGATCGGCGAGCGCGCGCCGCAGCGCGGGCGCCGCCGCCCCCTCGCCGCGGTTGCCGAGGACGAGCGCGGCGTTGCGCGCGAGGCCGGCGCGCCGGGCCCGGCTCATCGCGCTGCCGCCGAAACGCGCGCGGAACGCGGCGTCGTCCAGGTCGAGCAGCGCCTCGAGGGGGCCCAGCGGAGCCGCCGGCGCCAGCGCCGGCTCGCGCGCGGGCGGCGCCTTGCGGTTCCACGGGCACACCTCCTGGCAGATGTCGCAGCCGAAGAGCCAGTCGCGCATCGCCGGCTTCCACTCGTCGGCGACGTCGCCGCGGTGCTCGATCGTGAGATAGGCCAGGCAGCGGCGCGCGTCGAGCACCCAGGGGGCGACGAACGCCTGGGTCGGGCACGCGTCCAGACACGCCGTGCAGGTCCCGCAGTGGTCGGCCACGGGCCCGTCGGCGAGGAGATCGGCGGTGGTGAGCACGGTGCCGAGAAAGAAGTAAGAGCCGCCGCCCGGCGAGATGAGGTTCGTGTTCTTGCCGATCCAGCCGAGTCCGGCCGCCGCCGCCAGGTCGCGCTCGAGCACCGCGCTGGTGTCCACCGCGGCGCGGCTGCGCACTGCGGGGCCGCCCGCCTCGCGCAGGCAGTCGGCCAGCGCGGCCAGGCGCGGCCGCATCACGTCGTGATAGTCGGCGCCCCGCGCGTAGCGCGACACCACATCCCAGCTCGGGTCGTCCGCGCGCGGCCCGTAGTGCAGCGCCACCACCACCGCCGAGCGCACGTCGGGCAGCAGCCGCGCCGGATCGAGCCGCTCGGCGCGCGTGCGGGCCATCCACGCCATGCCGTCGCCGTAGCCGGCGTCGAGCCAGCGCTCGAGCTGCGCGCCGTGGGCGACGGCGGCGGCGGGCCCGACCGCGACGCGGTCGAAGCCGACCTCGAGCGCGCGCGCCTTGACGAGGTCGGTGAGCAGCCGCGCCGTCAGCGTCACGGCCGCCGCGCCGTCACGAGGAGGTGGCTGCGGGTGAGCGTCCGCCCGCCCTCTTCGAGAAACCGCACGTAGTGGAACCAGCGGCCGTCGGCGCGCCAGCGCTCCTCCAGCCCGACGGCCGCCGCCAGCGCCTCCTCCACCGAGCCGAACGTCTGCACCTCCCGCTCCACCTCCAGGTGCTGCACGTCGAGACCGCACTCGGCGAGGTCCCGGCGCATCCGCTCCTCGTCGTACGCGAACCGCGAGGCCCGGCCCGTCTCGCGCCACTGGTCGGCGTGGAACGCGACGAGGGCCAGCGTGCCGCCGGGGGCCAGCGAGCGGCCGGCGGCCTCGAGGATCCGCCGGGACACGCACAGGTGCGCCACCACGAGGCCGGGGCGCGCCCGCCCGGGCGCGAGCGCGACGTAGTCCTCGACCGCCTCGGCGTCGCACTCGACGAGCTCGACGTTGTCCAGGTGCGCGGCCGCCGCGCGGCGGCGCGCCTCGGCGAGGGCGACCGCGTCACGGTCGATGCCGGTGACGCGGCGGCAGTGGGGCGCCAGCGCGAGCGCGAGCCGGCCGGTACCGGTGCCGACGTCGACGACGTCGGCGCCGGCGAGCGGCTCGGCGCACAGGAGCGCCCAGAACCGCGCGCTGACGCCGGCGGGCGGGCTACCCGGTGACGGCGCCGTCCGAGGCGCTGGAGACGAGCCGGGCATACTTCGCCATCACGCCCCAGGTGTAGCGCGCCTTCGGGCGCTTGACGCGCTTGAGCCGTTTCTTCAGCTCGGCGGCCGACAGCTCGACGTCGAGCCGGCGCCGGGGAATGTCGATGACGATCCGGTCGCCGTTGCGCAGGCCGGCGATCGGCCCGCCGTCGGCCGCCTCCGGCGCCACGTGGCCGACCATGAACCCGTGGCTCGCCCCCGAGAAGCGCCCGTCGGTCATCAGCGCGACGGTCTTGCCGAGGCCCGCGCCCTGGATGGCGCCGGTGACCTGGAGCATCTCACGCATGCCGGGGCCGCCCTTGGGCCCTTCCCAGCGGATCACGATGAAGTCGCCCGCCTTGATCCGGCCGGCCTTCACCGCGGCGAACGCGTCCTCCTCGCGGTCGAACACGCGGGCGATGCCGCGGAAGACGGGCTCCTCGTGGCCGGCCAGCTTGGCCACGCAGCCGTCGGGAGCGAGATTGCCCTTCAGGATGGCCAGCCCGCCGTGACGGGCGATGGGGCTGGCGAGCGCGCGGATCACCTTCTGGCCGGGCGCCTCGCGGGCGGCGCGCGCCTCCTCGCCGATGGTGCGGCCGGTGACCGTCAGCTCCTTGTCGTGCAGCAGTCCGGCGTCGAGCAGCCGCCGCGCCACCACCCCCATGCCGCCGGCCTCGTACATCTCCGGCGCCGTGTAGTTGCCCCACGGCTTCATGTCGGCGAGCAGCGGCGTCTTGCGCGAGATGCGATCGAACTCGTCGATGGACAGCCGCACGCCCGCTTCCTTGGCCACCGCCAGCAGGTGCAGGACGGCGTTGGTGGACCCTCCGGTCGCCATGACCCCGGCGATCGCGTTGTGGAGCGCGTTCCGCGTGATGATCCTGCGGGGCGTGATCCCCCCGCGCAGCAGGTCCATCACCATCCGGCCGGTCTGGAACGCAACCTCGGCCTTGTGCGGGTCGGGCGCCGGCACGTCGTTGAACCCCATCGGCGACACACCCAGCATCATGAACGCCGTGGACATGGTGTTGGCGGTGAACTGGCCGCCGCACGCCCCCTCGCCGGGGCAGGCCGCGCACTCGATGGCGTGCAGCTCCTTGTCGTCGATCCGCCCGGCGTTGCGGGCGCCGATCGCCTCGAAGATGTCCTGCACGGTCATTCGCTTGCCCTTGTACTCGCCGTACATGATGGAGCCGCCGTAGAGCATGACCGAGGGCAGGTCGAGGCGCGCCATCGCCATCACCATGCCGGGGATCGTCTTGTCGCACCCCGAGATGCCGACGAAGGCGTCGAGGAGATGGCCGCGCGCGACCAGCTCCACCGAGTCGGCGATCCAGTCACGGCTGATCAGCGAGGCCTTCATCCCCTCGGTGCCCATCGCGATGCCGTCGGTGATCGAGATCGTGTTGAACTCGATGGGGGTGCCGCCGGCCGCGCGCACCCCCTCCTTCACTTTCTCGGCGAGCTTGCGGTGGTTGGCGTTGCACGGCGTCAACTCGATCCAGCAGTGGGCGACGCCGACGAGCGGCCGCGCGAGGTCCTCGTCGGTGAATCCGACGGCCCGGAAGTAGGAGCGCGCGGCCGCGCGGTCGGCCCCGTCCAGCAGCACCCGGCTCTTGTGACGCGGATCGAACGTCATGCTGATGCCTCCTACAGGTTGATCGCGCTGTGGACGCAGTTGGAGATCACGTCGAGGCGGGCGTTGTGCCAGGGATCGGGGATGCGGGCGTTGGTGAGGTACGCGAACGACACGCCCGAGTCGGGATCGCCCCAGCAGTAGGTCGAGCCCACGCCGCCGTG
>JBGQFW010000129.1:0-10548 GCA_041497115.1 Methylomirabilia bacterium | reverse complement strand
CCGCTTCCGCTCCCGCAGCCACGCCTCGATCGCCTCGCGCGCCACGACCGTCGCCGGCTGACGCAGCGCCGTCGCCTCCTCGCGGAGTGCCTCGTACACCCCCTGCGGGAGCGGCAGATGGAAGTTCTTGATGGTGCTCTTCGTGGCCGTCTTCATGCCACGACAGTATGGCAGATATCATGGCATGTCAACGCTCGTCTTGACCACCCGGGCGCGCGGCGGCTAACCTCGGCGCACGTTCGCCGCCCGGCGGCGCAACCGAGGAAGGAAGGATGGAGTCATGCCCGAGCGTCGCTCGGCGCGGGCCCGCCGTGAGGCCGAGGAGCTGGCGCGCAGCGCCCGGTTCCTGACCGAGACGCTCGACATGCCGACGGTGGGCCGCCGCGTCGTCGAGAGCGTGCGCGGATTGTTCGAGGCGCCGGCGGCCGGCCTGCGCCTGCGCCAGGCCGACGACTCGCTCGTGCTGGTCGCGGCGTCGCCGGACGACGGTCCGTACATGCCGGTCGGCCACCGCGCGGCGCCCGGCTTCGGGTTCTACCGGCTCGTCGTCGACACCGGGCGCCCGCTGCAGATCCCGGACCTGCTCGGCGACCCCGCGGTCCGCCTCGACGGCGAGGCACTCGAGCGCGCCCGCGCCTCCGGCGCGCGCTCGCTCCTGGCGGTGCCCCTGCGCGTCCAGGCGCGCATCACCGGGGTCCTGTCCATCGCGGCGGCGACCGGGCGCGTCTTCTCGGACGACGAGGTGGCGCTGCTCCAAGCCTTCGCCGACCAGGCGGCGCTGGCGCTCGAGAATTCGCGAAGCCACGCCGAGGTCCTCCGGCGCCAGCAGGAGGCGGAGGAGCTGGCGCGCATCGCCGGTCTCGTCAGCGAGACACTGGACCTGGCGACGGTGGGCGAGCGGATTGCCGAGGGCGTCCTCGGCCTGCTCGGCGTCGAGAGCTCGGCGCTCCGCCTGCTCCAGCCCGACGGCCGGCTCGTGGCGCTCGCGCTCGGGGGACGCGCGAAGGCGTACGCGGGGGAGCGCGCCGTCGTTCCCCCCGGCGTTGGTCTCGTCGGGGCCGCCGCCCTGGAGGGGCGCGCGATGTGGACGGCGGACTTCCGCAGCGACGATCGCTTCACGACGAGTCCGGAGATGCAGGACCGGAACGTCGCGGTCGGGATCGTCGCGGGTCTCGCGGCGCCGCTCCGGGTGGCCGGGAAGGTGACCGGCGTTCTCTCGGTCGGCAGCCTGACGCCCCGGACCTTCACCGACCGGGAGATCTCCCTGCTACAGACCTTTGCCGACCAGGCCGCGACCGCCATCAACAACGCCCAGACCCAGGAGGCGCTGGCCCGACAGGCCGAGCGGCTGCGGATCCTGCACGAGATCGACCGCGCGCTCATCGCCGAGCAGGCGCCGGTGGCCATCGCCGAGGCGGTGGTCTTCCCGCTGCGCGACCTGCTCGGGGTGCCGCGCGTCATCGTGAACCTGTTCGACCTGGCGGCGGGCGAGGTGGAATGGCTGGCGGCGGCGGGCCGGCACCGCCGGCATCTCGGCCCCGGCGTCCGTTACCCGCTGCGGCTGGCCGGTAACCTGGAGGCCCTGCGGCGGGGCGAGCCGCAGATGCTCGACGTCCGCTCGCTGCTGCCGAGCCCCGACGCGGAGGCCCTGCTCGCCGCCGGGCTCAACGTGTACATGGTGGTCCCGATGATCGCCGGCGGTGAGCTGATCGGGTCGGTCAGCGTGTGCGACGAGGCGGGGCCGTTCGCCGCCGAGGTCGTCGGTATCGCCCGGGAGGTGGCGACGCAGCTGGCGATCGCGATCGCGCAGGCCCGGCTGCACGAGCGCGTCACGCGGCAGGCGATGGAGCTGGAGCGACGGGTGGAGGAGCGCACGCGCGAGCTGAGCGAGGCCACCGCGGAGGCCGATCGGGCCAACCGGGCCAAGAGCGAGTTCCTGTCCCGCATGAGCCACGAGCTGCGGACGCCGCTGAACGCCATTCTCGGCTTCGGCCAGCTGCTGCAGATGGGCGCGCTGTCGGCCAAAGAGACCGAGAGCGTCGGGCACATCCTCCGGGCCGGGCGTCATCTGCTCGACCTGATCAACGAGGTGCTCGAGCTCAGCCGGATCGAGGCGGGACGGCTGCAGCTGTCTCTGGAGCCGGTGCCGGTCGGGGAGACGCTCGGCCAGGCGATCCAGCTCGTGCAGCCGACGGCGACCGCGGCGGGCGTGTCGGTGCGCCCCGGCGCGCTCGACGAGCGCCTGCACGTGCTGGCCGACCGGCAGCGGTTGCAGCAGGTGTTTCTCAACCTCCTGTCGAACGCGATCAAGTACAACCGCCCGCGCGGGATGGTGAGCACCGCGTGCGAGCGCGTGGCGGAGGACCGCGTGCGGATCTCGGTGACCGACACCGGCGAGGGGATCGCCGCCGACAAGCTCGCGCGATTGTTTACCCCGTTCGACCGGCTGGGCGCGGAGGCCAGCGGCGTCGAGGGCACGGGCCTCGGGCTGACCCTGTCGAAATCCCTCGTCGAGGCGATGAGCGGCACGCTGCACGTGCACAGCGAGCCGGGGACGGGCAGCACGTTCTCGGTGGAGCTGCGCGTGGTACCGGGACCTGTCGCCAGAAACGTCTCCGCCGTCCACGTGCCGGCGCGCGAGGCGTCGGCGCGCCCGCGCACGATCCTCTACATCGAGGACAACCTGTCGAACCTGCGCCTCGTCGAAGCCATCTTGAGGGATCGGCCCGGCGTCACCATGCTATCGGCGATGCAGGGTGGCGTGGGCGTTGACCTCGCCCGCGACCATCGCCCGGACCTGATCCTGCTCGATCGGCACCTGCCGGACATCTCCGGCGAGCAGGTGTTCCAGCGACTGCGCGACGATGCCCGGACCCGGGAGATCCCCGTCGTCATGCTCAGCGCCGACGCGATCGCAGGCGGCATCCAGCCGCTGCTCGACGCCGGCGTGCGCGCGTATCTGACGAAGCCCCTGGACGTCCGCGGCCTCCTGGCGGTGATCGACGACATCCTGAAGCCGGCGGAGGAGTGACGGCGATGCGGGCCGGGCGTCCGCTGGCGGTCGAGCTCGGCGAGTTCGTCGCCGGGCTGCGCTTCGAGGATCTGCCGCCGGCGGTCGTGGACAAGGCCAAGGCGGTCGTCAATCACGCCGTCACCGTCGCGATGGCCGGCTTCGGAGCCGCGCGCACCGAGGCGGCGCGCCGCGCCGTCCTCGCGCACGAGGGGCTCGGCGCGCGACGGATCGGTACCGGCCAGGGCGCCACGCTGTGGGTGGACGGCGCGCGCGTGACCCGCGCCGGCGCGGCGTTCGCCAACGGCGTGGCCATCGCGGTCAACAACCAGTGCGACTCGTACCACATGCTGACGCATCCCGGCGTTCTCATCGTCCCCGCCGGTCTCGCCACCGCCGAGGGGGAGGGCCGCACGGGCCGCGAGCTGCTGGCGGCGCTCGCCGCCGGCTACGAGGTGCAGTGTCGCTGCGCGCGCGACTTCATCCCGTCCACGCCGGCCCGGGGCTTTCGCGCGAGTCCCGTCTACGGCATCCTCGGCTGCGCGGCGACGACGGCGAAGCTGCTGGGGCTCGACGCCGCGGGGACCATCAGCGCCATCGCGCTCGCCGCGAGCTTCGCCGGCAGCCTCATCGAGGGGCAGCGCACCGGCGCGCGCGACGCCGACTTCGCCGAGGCCCAGGCGGCGCGCAGCGGGATGTGGGCGGCCGCCCTCGCCGCCGCGGGGTTCGAGGGCGCGCCGACGGCGCTCGAGGGCGAGGGCGGGTTCTACAACGCCTTCACCGGCAGCCACCGCGGCGACCTGACCTACAGCTTCACCGGTCCGCTCACGGCCGATCTCGGCGAGGTCGTCGCCGATCTGGGCCGGCGCTGGGAGGTCCTCGACGTGAAGTTCAAGATCTATCCCACGCCCGGCTTCAACCAGCCGGTCATCTGGCTGGCCCACGAGCTGACCGCCCGCCATCAGCTGAAGGCCGAGGCGATCGAGCACGTCACCCTCGAGATGAACCATCTCGAGACCCTCTATCCCTCGCCGCGCTTCCCGCGCCCGCCGGCCCCCGACGGCAGCGGCTTCGGGCGCACCGCCTACATGCTCGCGTACACGGTCGTCACGGGCGACTATCCCGTGCTGGAGCGCAACGTCGAGAACCCCGGGGACGCGGGAGCGGCGGCGGACACCGGCGTGGCGGCGCGCGTCGCCGCCCTGCAGCGGCGCGTCGAGATCCTCGGCGTGGTGGGCCGCGAGTGCTTCGCGCCGCGCATGACGTTCGTCCTGCGCGACGGCCGCCGGGTCACCGGCGAGTACCACGGCCGCGAGCTCATGTGGGACTTCGCGCGGGACGCCCGCGAGCTGCGCCGCTTCCTGCCCGGGCTGCCGATCGCGCCGGCACGCTACGACGAGCTGGTGGCGGCGGTCGCCGCGCTCGACGTCGCCGCCCCGGTGGACGCGCTCGTGCGGCTCACGCTGGCCGCGCCGAGCGCGTGACCGGGACGCCCCCGCGCCTACGCGCCGACGGTCTTCCGGATGCTCTCGAGATGCTCGTTGACGTGGTTGATGAGGATGTTCGTGACCGCCTGCTCGGCGCTCATGGCGGGCATGCCGGCCAGCACGGTGCCGCTCTTCGCGAGCTGATCGTCGGCGAGCCCCCGCACGACGGCGGCCGCCGCGGCGGCGCCCTTGTTGTGCAGCGCGATCGTCTCCGCCTTCGTGCAGCCGGCGTGCTCCTTGGCGTGCTTGGCGTTGGCCTCGTGGAGCATGTCCATCGTGAAGTGGGGCATCGACTGGCCCGCCGCGACGGTCTTCACGATCATCGCGATCTGCTCGTGGGCGCCGGCCACGTGGTGCGCCGTCACCCCGACCGTCCACTTCTCGGCCTCGGTGACCTTCTTCCAGTCCGCCTCGCTCACCTTCTCCAGCACGCTCGTCGCTTCCTGGGCCCTGGCCTCGAACTGCTTTGCGAGCACCTCACTCTTCACTCCCATGGCGTCCTCCTTGGGGACCAGTGTAGCCTTGCAGTCCAGACGAGAGGAGAGCGTTCATGAGCACGCACCCGGCGCTGGAGCTGTCGCACACGGCGATGAGCGAGGAGGAGGCGCTGCGCTTCCTCGAGGGCCACCGCATCCGCATGGGGAGTCGCACGATGGACCCCAAGGCCCAGATCGTGGGCGAGTTCGTGAAGTCGATCCGCAAGCCGGGCTACTATCCTCCGCTGCCCGAGCTGCGCCAGCAGCTGCGCACGATGGTGACGCTGATGGACGAGCCGGCGCCCGCGCTGCCGCGCGTCGAGGACGTCCGCATCCCCGGCCCCGCCGGCGAGATTCCGGTGCGCGTCTACGGTCCGCGCGTCGGCGGCGCGCCGCTGCCGACCGTGGCCTACTTCCACGGCGGGGGCTGGGTGCAGGGCGACCTCGAGACCCATCACGGCCTCTGCGCGCGGCTGGCCAAGCACGCGGGCGCGCTCGTCGTCGCCGTCGACTACCGGCTGGCGCCCGAGCACAAGTTTCCCGCGGCGGTCGAGGACTGCCTGGCCGCGTATCGCTGGCTCCGCGCCCACGGGCGCGACCTCGGCGGCGACCCCGCCCGCGTGGCCGTCGCCGGCGACTCGGCCGGCGGCAACCTCTCGGCGGTGATCTCGCAGCTCACCGCGTCCGGCGCCACGCCCGTGCCCACGTGCCAGGTGCTCATCTATCCGGCCGTCGACTTTTCCTTCGAGACCGACTCGCACCGCGACCTCGCGGACGGCCACGTGATCCCGCGCGATCGCGTCCTCTGGTACGGGGAGCAATATCTGCGAGACGACAAGGACAAGGCGGACCTGCGCGCCTCGCCGCTGCGCGCGCCAAGCCTCGCCGGCCAGCCGCCGACCCTCATCGTCACCGGCGGCTTCGATCCGCTGCGCGACGAGGGCAAGGCGTACGGCGATCGCCTGCGCGAGGTCGGGGTGGACGTCGTCTACCGCGAGTACCCGGGGCAGATCCACGCGTTCGTGTCGCTGACCAAGGCGATCCCGCAGGGCATGACCGCCACGCTGGAGATCGCGGAGTACCTGCGGCGGCGGCTGGCGTGAGCGAGCGCTCGATCGGCATCGACTTCTCGACCTTTTCGCTGGTCGGCCGGTGCGAGCGCACCGGGATGCTCGGGATCGCCATCGCGACCAGCGAGATGGCCGTCGGCTCGCGGTGCATCCATGTCGCCCCGGGCGTCGGCGCCGTCGTCACCCAGGCCAGCACCAATCCGCGGCTGGGGCATCTCGGACTGAATCTCCTGCGCGCCGGGTACTCGGCGTCGCGCGTCCTGGAGGAGATCGCGGCGAGCGATCAGTTCGTTGAGCGGCGCCAGCTCGGCTGCCTGGACGTCACCGGGCTGGCGGCGGCGCGCACGGGCTCCGCCAACAAGCCGTGGGCGGGCCATCGCGTCGAGCCCAACGTGGTGGTTGCCGGCAACATGCTCGCCGGCCCCGGCGTGGCCGACGCGATGCTCGCGGCGTTCCAGAAGGACCCCGCCCTTCCACTGTGGGAGCGGCTGCTCGGCGCGCTCGAGGCGGGGAAGGCGGCCGGCGGCCAGCCGAACGGCGAGGTCTCCAGCGGTCTCTACGTCGTGGACCGCGAGCCGTACGCGATGGTCGATCTCCGCGTGGACCTGCATCCGGAGCCCGTCGCCGAGCTGCGCCGGCTGGCCGACGCCTACTGTCCGCTGGTGGAGTACTACAACCTGCGCCCGCGCGATCCCAACGTGCCGCCGGCGGCCGAGTGGCTGGCCGCGCGGCGGCGCGGGAGTGCTTAGGCGAAGATCTCGGCGAGCGTCAGGACGACGTCGGGGAACGCCTGCAGTACGACCGTGGCGACCGGCCCGGCGACACGCGTGACGTCGCGATATCCATCGGCGTGAGGCGTGCGATGGACCTCGATGCTCTCCGCGACGCAATCTACGATCCAGTACTCGGGAATGCCGGTCGCGGCGTAGAGCCTCAGCTTCGTCGAGCGGTCGTACGCCAGGGAGCTCTCGGCGACCTCGATGAGGAGAAACGCATCGTCCGCGTAAGCCTCGCGCTCCTTGTAGGGCGGTGTGCGCCGGCGGATGACGGCGAGATCCGGTTCAGGCTCGGTATCGTCCGCGAGAGCGATCGGTCCCTGGACCGCGACGATGGCGCGGTCACCCAGGGCCAGGATGAGGAGTCGGCTCAGATTGTTGACGAAGGCGTAATGGCGGCGGCCGATGGGCGACATCTCGACGATCTCGCCCCGGATCAGCTCGACACGGTCGGATTCTTTGAGGATGCCCACCTCGCCCATGCGGTGGTATTCCTCGCGCGTGAACAGCCGCCGCGCCGCTGCGACTTCGACTGCCATGCCGTGCCTCCCCATCCGACCTGTCTCATCGAACAGCATATAGCCGCTCGGACCCCCGGTTGAAAAGTCCCTGGAAGGATACATCGTGAGCATGCCGCCGGCGGCCGAGTGGCTGGCCGCGCGGCGGCGCGGGAGTGCTTAGGGACGCGGGCTCAGAAGGAGGGAGCGGTGCAGCCCGGGGTTGCGCCGCCGCCTCCGAGCGCGGCGTGCGGCCGCTCATCGCGCACTGCCATCAGGGGCTGGGCGAGCTGTACCGCGCGGCGGGTCGCGCCGCCGAGAGCGCCGACCACCTGGCGATGGCCGCGCGCCTGTTCCGCGCGATGGACATGCGAAGGTGGCTGGAGCCGGCGGAGGCGTCGTGAGCACGCGTCAGGCGAGCATCGCCAGCGCTTGTGCCAGCGTGCGGACGCGCGCGTACATCTTCAGCGAGACGTCCAGGCTGTAGGCGTGGGCGGCGGTGTCGCCGCCCCAGCAGCACTCGCGCACGACGACCGTGTGGAGGTCCATGCTGAAGGCCTCGCGGACGCTGGTCTCCACACCGCGGTTCGTCGCGCCGCCGCCGATCACCAGCGCGCTGCGGCGGAGCGAGCGCAGGAGCTCCGCCACGCCGGTGCCGTAGAAGGCGCTGGGACGGCGCTTGAGGAACACGTAGTCCTCCGGTCGCGGCGCGATCTCATCGGGGAAGCCCGCCTCGGGCGTGCCCTCGACGCAGTTGGTGAGCGACGGCACGCCCGTCTGCAGGCTCAGATCGGTCGGCAGCAGCACGACGTCGGCGCCGTCGGCGCGGCTCACCGGTGTTGTGTAGACGATCGGCATGCCGCGCGCGCGGCACGCGCCGATCAGGGTGATCCAGGCCTCCAGCACCGGCCGCATGGCCGCGCGGCGCGCGAGATCGACCGGAGTGAGCGCGCGGCGGCACACGTCATACGCGATCAGCGCGGCGCGCGCGCTGTCGATGCGGTCGGTGCTCGTCAGGCTTCCGTCTCCTCTCCGCGGGATGGCGAAGCATCCTACACTAGGCGGCGCCATGGCGGACGACGGCCGCGCCCTCGTTCACGGACACTGCGAGCGGGGATTCGCGCCCGTGCGTGACGCGCTGGCCGAGATCCTCGCCTCTGGCGCGGAGGTCGGTGCGGCCGTCGCCGTCTGCGTCGACACGCGGCCCGTCGTCGACCTGTGGGGCGGCCATGCCGACGCGGCGCGCACGCGCCCGTGGGAGCGCGACATGCTCGTCAACCTCTACTCGGTGGGCAAGGCGGTCAGCGCCGTCTGCGTGCTGCGCCTCGTGGAGGCCGGCCGGCTCGATCTCGACGCGCCGGTGGCGCGCTACTGGCCCGAGTTCGCCCAGGCGGGCAAAGGGGGGATCCCCGTGCGCTACGTCCTGACGCACGAGGTCGCGCTGCCCGCCGTCGCCCGCCCGCTGCCGTCAGGCGCCTGGCGGCACTGGGACGTGATGACGGCGGCGCTCGCCGCGCAGGCGCCGTGGTGGGTGCCGGGCGCCGGCCACGGCTATCACGTCAACACGCAGGGGTTCCTGCTCGGCGAGCTCGTGCGGCGGGTCACCGGCACGACGTACGGCGCCTACCTCCGCGAGAGCCTCGCCGGCCCGGCCGGCATCGACTTCTTCGTGGGGCTCACGCCGGCGCTCGAGGCGCGCTGCGCCGAGCTCGTGCCGCGCCCGGCGAGCGCCGAGGACGAGGCGCTCCGCAAACAGCTCAGCGTCGATCCCGCCACGCTGAGCGGTCTCGACCTCATGCGCTTCAACGCCTATCGCAACCCGCCCGAGGTGTCCGGCACCGGCGTCGTCAACACCCACGCCTGGCGCGCCGCCGAAGTCCCGTCGACCAACGGCCACGGCAACGCGCGCGCGGTGGCGCGCCTGTATTCCGCGCTCGCCGGCGACGGCGCGCTCGATGGCGTGCACGTGCTCGCGCCGGAGCTGATCGCCGAAGCCTGCGCGCCCCACGTGCACGGCGACGACATCGTCCTGCAGCGCCCCACGCGCTTCGGCCTCGGCTTCCAGCTCACGATGGCCGAGCGGCCGCTCGGCCCCAACCCGCGCGCGTTCGGCCACTTCGGCGCGGGCGGCTCGCTGGGCTTCGCCGATCCCGATGCCCACGTGGCCTTCGGCTACGCGATGAACCAGGGGCGCGCCGGCTGGCAGCACAAGCACGTCCGCCGGCTCATCGACCTGGTGTACGCGGCTCTCTAATAGCCATCGCGAGCTCGGCCGGGCGGCGCCGGCAGACGTCGAGTGCGGTCACCGCCAGCACGCGCGTGACCTTCTCCATCTCGCTCACGAGGACGCAGGCGTCGTCCTCCTCCGCGTTGCCGCGGATCGTCGCGGGGCCGTAGAGCAGGCACGGGATGCCGGCCTTCCAGAGATGGCACGTGTCGTCGGCGCTATAGGAGTGGGGCAGCACGGTGCCGATCGCCGCGGGCTCCCGGCCGGTGACGGCGCGGTAGGCGCGCGCCACGGTCTGCACGATCGGCGCGTCCACCGGCATGTCGAACGGGTCCATCACGAGCCGCCGCCGTCCCTTGAAGGACGCGGGCGGCGGGATCTCGATCTCGTAGCCCAGCGCCGGGTCGCGCGCGGCGAGGGGGTCGAGCGCGCGGCGGATGTCGGCGACGATCCCGTCTACCGTCATGCCGGGCAGGAAGTGGACGTCCACGATGATCGTGCAGAGGTCGGGCACGTACGGCGGCTCCACCAGCACGTACTCGCCGCCGCGCCCGCCGAGGATGCCGCCGACGTTGAGCCGCGGGAACGCGGGCAGGTCGGGGCGCGGCGTGTGGCGGAACTGCACGCGCTGCAGCGCCTCGATCACCGCCGTCATGGTGTGCACCGCGTTCACGGTGCCCTCGAGGCGGCCGATGTGGCCCGTCACCCCGTAGGTGTGAATGGCCATGTGCACGATGCCCGAGTGGACGGTGACGAGATGGTCGGCGCCGAAGGGCTCGGCGACCACCGCGGCATCGGTGCGAAGGCCGCTCTCCATCAGGTAGTGCGTGCCCTCGCCGCCCTGCGTCTCGCCGGCCACGCAGGCCACCACGAGATCGCCCGGCAGCCGCACGCTCGAGCGGCGAACCGCCTCGGCGGCCATGATGATGCTGGCCAGACCGCCCTTCATGTTCTGCACGCCGTGGCCGTAGAGGTGATCGCCCTCGAGGGTGGGCGTCCACGGAT
>JBGQFW010000128.1:0-10572 GCA_041497115.1 Methylomirabilia bacterium | reverse complement strand
TACGCCCGCCTGGTCGCGACCGGCCGACCGGCCAAGGTCGCTCTCACGGCCGCCATGCGCAAGCTGCTCGTCATCCTGAACGCTATCGTGCGGGATCACCGGCCATGGCAAATCGCTTGACACCTAAGACAGTCGCTCAGGCCGGCCGCGGGGGCAGATAGCCGAGAAGCAGGGCGGCCAGGTGCACGAGCAGCAGCTTGTTCCATGCCCGGCTGGCGTCGAGCGCCGCCGCCGCCGGGAGCTCGGCGGCGAAGGCGTCGGCGAGCGCCGTCTGGGCGAGGCTCATCGCGCCCACCACGAAGTGGGCGGGGACGATGCCGCCGGGCCCCTGGGCGCGATGACTGTGCGAGAGGCCGATTGTCAGCAGATAGTAGGCGTGCTCGTGGGTCAGCGCGGCCTCGGCCGTCTCCCGCAGCCAGCGCGCCAGGCTGTGACGCCGGCGCTCGAGGCGCGCCGGGTCGGGCGCGCCGTCGGCGCCCAGGAAGAAACGGGCGGAGGCGGGGAATTTCAGGAAGTGCTCGTAGAGCGCGGCGGTGAACGCCTCCTCGCGCGCGAGCACGAGCGGCGCGGTGCGGCGCACGGTGGCCGCATCGTCGTCGCCGAACGTGACGAACTCCGCCAGCTCGCGCACGAACCGCGCCATGTCCGTCGCCGGCAGGTAGGGTTGATAGGGCATCACGCGTTACCCGAGGCGCGCCACGGGTTCCCCGGGGCGTGCCGAGCCGCCGGGGGGTATGGGGGCCATCTCGGGGCCCCCATCCTAAACGAGCGGCCACGGGTAGCGGTGGCCGCCGCTGTCCTCGGGGAAGTGCCCGGTCTTGACGAGCGCCCGGGCGCGCCGGCGCAGCGCCTCGCCCTCGTCGGGCTCGAGCAGCGCGGCCAGCTCCGGCGGCAGCGGCTCCGCCGCCAGCCGGGCGAGATCCTCGAGCAGGGACGCCGGCACCGGCTCGCCGCCGAAGTCCCAGATCACCGTGCGCAGCTTGGACTCGACGTGGAAGCAGAGGCCGTTGTCGATGGCCCAGATGGCGCCGTCCTCGTCGAGCAGGCAGTGGCCGCTCTTGCGGTCGGCGTTGTTGGCCACGAGGTCGAACGCGCAGATGCGCTTGAGGCGCTCGTGGTGGCCGGTGTTCTCGCGCAGGGTGAAGTAGTGCTGCTCGAAGTCGGCGGCGACGAAGCGCTGCAGCGACCCCTCGCCGTAGGGGCCGTCACGCTCGACCGTCAGCGGGACGAGATCCCAGCCGAGCGCCTCCGAGAGGCGCCAGGCCGCCAGCTCGCGCCGGAAGAGGCGCGGCGGAAAGTCCCACAGCGGGCGCTCGCCGCGGCCGGGCTTGTAGACGCCGAGCGCGGCGGCGCCGTCGAGCGTCGCCTCGGCGAGGAACGTCGCGTTGCTGCTCCACGGCAGCCGCCCCTTCACGGTAAGGTCGCCGCGCGTGAGCACCTCGCGAACGTCCACCGCCGCCATCACTCCCGGGCAGCGGTGACGTGGCCGTTGGCGCGCGGGCAGATGTGGCCGGCCGGGTCTTTCGGCTCGCCGCACATCGGGCAGTTGGCGCGGCCCGCGCGCACCAGCGCCCGCGCCCGCTCGATGAACGCCGCCGCCTGCGCGCGCGTGATGGCGAAGCGGGCCGAGGCCGGCTCCGCCCCGGCGGTGGCGCCCTCGTCTTCCTCCTCCTCGACGGCCTCGTTGACGACGACGACGATGCGGTCGCGCCCGTCGTCGAAGCCGACGGCGATCGCGCCGACCGGCCACGCCGCCGCGAGCGGCTCCAGCAGCGCGGCCGGGCCGGCGGCGGCGGCCGCGGGGGTGCCGGGCAGCTTGGCCAGCACGCCGGCGAGGTACTCGCCGAGCGCGGCCACCTGGCCCTTCTCGCACTTGAGCGTGACGAGCGCGCGCCCCTCGCGCGCCTGCAGATAGAAGACGCGCTGGCCGGGCGGCCCGATCGCGCCGGCGGTGAAGTGGTCGGGGCCGTCGAGCTGGAAGGATTCGCTCATGCGGGCGCGGTGCCGTCGAGGGCGTTGACGCCGAGCACGGTCGGCGCGCCGCCGCCGTAGGCGATGGTGGTGATCGAGCCGGGGGCGATGGCCACGCGCTGGAAGAGGTCGAGGTGCATGCCGAGGGCGTGGGCGACCGCCGCCTTGATGGGATCGGCGTGGGAGACGGCGACGACCGTGGCGCCGCGATGGCGCTCGACGAGCCGGGCGAGCGTCTCCGTCATGCGAAGCTGCATCTCCATGAACGACTCGCCGTCGGGGAAGCGGAAGCCGCTCGGATAGCGCTGCACCGTCGTCCACTCCGGGCGCTTGCCGAGGCGGTCGAGCCGCTCGCCCGTCCACCGGCCGACGTCCAGCTCGAGCAGCCCGCGCTCGATGCGCAGCGCCAGCCCGCGCACCCGCGCGATCGGCATCGCGGTCTCCCGCGCGCGCTCGAGCGGCGACGCGTAGATCGCCGCCACGCGCTCGAGCCCCCCGATCCGCGCCGCCGCCGCCTCCGCCTGCTTGCGGCCGTCATCGGACAGGTGCAGCCCCGGCGCCCGCCCCGGCAGCACGCGCCCGGTGGTCGGCGTCTGCCCGTGTCGCACGAGCAGCACGATGGTCGGCGGCTGGCGGCGCGCCCGGGCCATTCAGGCGAGCACGACCTGCGGGTCGGCCAGGTAGCGCGCGAACGGGATGCCGGTCAGGTGCTCGAACGCCTCGACGTAGCGCGCGCGCGTGCCGGCGACGACCTCGGCGGGCAGCGCGGGACCCGGCGGGGTCTTATTCCAGCCGGTCTTCTCGCAGAAGTCGCGCACGTACTGCTTGTCGTACGAGGGCTGGGGCCCGCCCGGCGCGTACTGCTCGGCCGGCCAGAATCGCGAGGAATCGGGGGTCAGCGCCTCGTCGCCCAGCACGAGCCGGCCGTCGGGGCCCACGCCGAACTCGAACTTGGTGTCGGCGATGATGATGCCGCGCGCCCGCGCGTGGTCGGCGGCGAAGCGATAGAGCGCCAGCGACAGCCGCTCGGCCTCGGCGAACCGCTCGGCGCCGACCCGCGCGGCCGCCTGCGGGCGCGTGATGTTCTCGTCGTGGCCGCTCGCCGCCTTGCTGGCCGGCGTGAAGATCGGCTCGGGCAGCCGGTCGGAGTCGCGCAGCCCGGCGGGCAGGCGGTGGCCGCACACCTCGCCGGTGGCGCGATAGTCCTTGAAGCCGGAGCCGGCCAGGTAGCCGCGCACCACGCACTCGATCGGCAGCATCGTGAGGCGGCGGCACTCGGTCGAGCGCCCGTCGGCGCGCAGCGCCAGCAGGTGGTTCGCGCAGATCCCGCGGGTGCGCGCGAACCAGAAGGCCGACAGGCCGGTGAGCACGCGGCCCTTGTCGGGAATGGCGGTCGGCAGCACGACGTCGAAGGTCGAGATGCGATCGGAGGCGACCAGCAGCAGGCGCGCCTCGTCGAGCAGGTAGAGCTCCCGGACCTTGCCGCTTGAGAGGTGGACGGCGTCGGGCACGGAGGCCTCTCCTTTCAGGTGCGGGGGGCGCGCCGGGCGGCGGCCAGCAGCGCGTGCAGCCGGGCCGCGGTGACCGGCGCCTCGTGGATGGTCACGCCGAGATCGGCGACGGCGTCCTCGATCGCGTTGGCGATGGCGGCGGCGCCGGGGATGGCGCCGCTCTCGCCGACGCCCTTGATGCCGAGCGGGTTGATGGTCGAGCGGTGCTCGTCGAGGGCGACGGCCAGCGCCGGCAGGTCGTCGGCGCGCGGCAGCGCGTAGTCCATGAAGCTGCCGGTGAGGAGCTGTCCCTCGTCGTCGTAGACGATCTCCTCCAGCAGCCCCGCCGCCAGCCCCTGCACGGCGCCGCCGTGCAGCTGCCCCTCGACGATCGCCGGGTTGATGGCGCGGCCGGGGTCGTGGACGATCGCGTAGGCAGCCAGCCGCGTGGCGCCGGTCTCGACGTCCACCTCGACGGCGGCGGCGTGGGTGCCGAACGCCCACGTGACCGTGTCGGGATAGAAGTAGGTGCACGCGTTCAGCGTCGGATCGGGGCCGCCGCGCAGCGCCTTCGACTTCACCGCGGCGTGGGCGAGCCGGCCGAGCGGCAGCGCGCGGCCGGGCAGGCCGGCCACGAACGCGCGGCCGGCCTCGATGCGCACGTCCTCGGGCGCGCACTCGAGCAGCTCGGCGGCGACGCGCGCGGCCTTCGCGCGCACCTCGCGCGCGGCGCCCGCCACCGCGGGGCCGGCGTTGGCGGCCACGCGGCTGCCGCCGGTGCCCATGCCGATCGGGAAGCGCTCGGTGTCGCCGCCCAGCACGATCACGTCGTCCCACGCGGCGCCGAGCTCGCCGGCGGCGACCTGGGCGAGCGTGGTCGCGTGCCCCTGCCCCTGGGCGGCGACGCCGAGCATCACGTAGACCTTGCCGCTCGGGTCCACCCGCACGGTCGCGCCCTCGTAGGGCCCCAGCCCGGTGCCCTGGGCGTAGCACGCGACGCCGACGCCGATCCGCCGCGCGCCCGCCGCCTGCGCCTTCTGCCGCCGGCGCCAGCCGTCGTAGTCGAGCAGCGTCAACGCCCGCTCGAACGCCGCCGGGAAATCGCCGGGGTCATAGGTCACCGGCACCCCATCCTTGTATGTGATGCCGGGACGGTACGGCATCTCCTCCGGCCGCACCAGATTGCGGCGCCGCAGCTCGGCCGGATCGAGGCCGAGCCGGCGGGCGGCGAGGTCCATCAGCCGCTCCATGACGAACACGGCCTCCGGCCGGCCGGCCGCGCGATAGGCGGCGTTGAACATCTTGGTCGTCACCACGCTCCGGCCGGCGCCGCGGTACGCCGGCACGCGGTACGGCCCCGGCATGTGGTTGACGGTGTTGGCGGTGAGGCCGTCGCCCTGCGCGGGATAGGCGCCGACGTCGGCGACGAACGACGTCTCCAGCGCGACGATGCGCCCGTCGCGCGTGAGCCCCAGGCGCGCCTCGTGCGCCTGCTCGCGGTCGTGGCCCAGCGTCATGAAATCCTCGCGGCGCCCCTCGATCCAGCGCACCGCGCGGCCCAGCCGTAGCGCGGCGGCCGCCACGAGGATCTCGTCGGGATAGATGTCGCCCTTGGGCCCGAACCCGCCGCCGACGTCGGGCACGAGCACGCGCACCGACTCGGCGGACAGGCCGAGCGTGACGGCGATGGCGTCGCGCAGGCGGTAGGGGTTCTGGATGGACGCCCAGATCGTCAGCGTGCCCGACTCCGGGTCACGCCACGCCAGCGCGCCGCGCGGCTCGATGGGCGCCGCCGCCAGCCGCGGATGGCGGAAGCGGCCGCCCACGACGACCTCGGCGCGCGCGAAGCCCGCCGCGGCGTCGCCGATCGTGGCGCCGACGGGCAGCGTGCTGTTGTCGGTCCACCCCTCGTGCACGCGCGCGGTCGCCGCCAGCGCGGCGTCGGTCGAGGCCAGCGCGGGCAGTGGCTCGTAGCGCACCGCCACCGTCTCGAGCGCGTCGGCGAGGCGATAGGCGTCCTCGGCGACGACGACCGCGACGGCTTCACCGACGTAGCGCACGCGCTCGGCGGCCAGGAGCGGCACCGCGAAGGGCCGGCCCTTGTGGCTTCCGCCCCACGCCGCCGGAATCGTGCGGCCGATGGCGCCGAGATCGGCCGCGCTCCACGCGGCCAGCACGCCGGGCTGCTTGCGCGCCGCCGTCAGCTCGACGCCGAGGATGCGCGCGTGAGCGTGGACGCTGCGCACCACCCCGAGCCGCGCGGCATTCGCGCGCGCGATGTCGTCGGTGAAGCGTCCGGCTCCGGTGAGGAGCCGGATGTCTTCTTTGCGACGCGGCGACGAACCGATCAACTCAGCCGAGGTGCTGGCGGAAGAAGTCGGTGGTGCGCTGGCGGGCAAGCTTCGCGCTGGGCTCGTGGAAGGACGCGCGCTCGTCGCAGGCGAACCCGTGGCCGGCGGGATAGATGTGCATGGGGATCTTGGGGTGCTGGGCCTTGATGCGGTCCCAGTGATCCTTGGGGATCGACTGGTCGGTCTCGCCGAAGTGGAAGATCACCGGGCAGCGCGGCTGCTCGCCGGCCGCGTCGGCGACGCCGCCGCCGTAAAAGGAGGAGGCCGCCGCCACGCCGTCGAGGCGCGTCGCCGCCAGCCATGCGATGGTGCCGCCGAAGCAGTAGCCGACGACGCCGATCTTGAGGCCGGTCGCCTGCAGCTCCTTGACGGCCGCCTTCACGTCCTTCATCGCGTCCTCGATCTGCAGCTTGCCGCGCACCATGCGGCCGCGCTCGATGTCGGCGGGCTGGTAGCCCGTCTCGAAGCCGCGCTCGACGCGGTCGAACAGCGCGGGGGCGATGGCGACGTAGCCGTCGGCGGCGAAGCCGTCGGTGACGTTCTTGATGTGGTGGTTCACGCCGAAGATCTCCTGGACGACGACGAGCGCGGCGCGGGGCTTACCGGCCGGCGTGGCGCGGTAGGCGGACAGGCGATGGCCATCCTCGGCGGTCAGCGTGAGCATCTCTCCCATGACGTCCTCCTGGTCGGGATGGAGTTCCCGCCCCAAATTACCAGAATACCGGCTCGGGCGTGAGGCGGACGCCGAAGCGGGTGTCGACCGCGTCTTGCAATCGCTGCGCGAAGGCGACGACGTCGCGGGTGCGGGCGCCCTCGTGGGCGACGAGGGCCAGCGCGTGGCGGCTCGAGAGGCCGACCGCGCCCGCGCGCTCGCCCCGCGCGAAGCCGGCGTGCTCGATGAGCCACGCCGCCGAGAGCTTGACGCGGCCGTCGGGCTGCGGCCATCGGGGCATGGCCGGGTCGGCGGCGCGCGCGGCGACGGCGGCGGCGTGGGCGGCGTCGAGGATCGGGTTGAGGAAGAACGAGCCGCACGAGCGCCGGTTGGGGTCGGCCGGATCGTCGAGCACCATGGACTTGGCGCGCCGGATCGCCAGCACCGACTCGCGCGTGTCGGCCGGCGTGGGGCGGGCGACGCCGCGGCCGTCGAGATGGCGCTGCACGTCGGCGTAGGTCAGCGTCGGCGCGCCGGCCGGGCGCAGCCGGTAGGTGACGGCGAGGACGATCCAGCGATCGGGCTCGCGCTTGAAGACGCTGTCGCGGTAGGCGAAGCCGCAGGCGGCGGCGGGCACGCCGGCGATCTCGCCGCCGGCGGTGTCGAGCGCGCGCACGGCGACGACGGTGTCGCTCACCTCCTGGCCGTAGGCGCCCACGTTCTGGATCGGCGTGGCGCCGACGAGACCGGGGATGCCGCTGAGGCACTCGAGCCCGGCCCAGCCGCGCTCGACCGTCGTGCGCACGACGGCGTCCCACGGCTCGCCGGCGGCGACGGTCACCTCGACACCGCCGTCGGCCTCGCGGCTGGTGAGGCCGCGCAGCGCGATGCGCACGACGAGCGCGTCCACGCCGCCGTCGGCCACGACGAGGTTGGAGCCGCCGCCGAGCACCCGCAGCGCGACGCTGCGCTCGCGCGCCCACGCGTGGGCGGCGCGCACGGTCGCCTCGTCGGCCGCCTCGACGAACCAGCGCGCGGCGCCGCCGACGCCGAGCGTGGTGAGCGGCGCCAGCGGCACGCGCTCGGCGGGGGCGAGCGCGCTCACGGGTTCAGCCGCGTGGCGTGCCAGGGGCCGCCGGTCCAGCCGCCGGCGGCCGGCGTGAGGGTGCGGGTCCAGCGGGCGCGATCGTGCACGCGTGCGGGCTGCCCCGCCCAGAGCTCCACCCGCTCGGCCCACACGCGATAACCGCCCCAGCGCGGCGGGCGCGGTACGTCGCCGGCGTGTTCGCGCCCGATGTCTGCCACCCGCGCCAGCAGCTCGGCGCGGGTGGCGAGCGGTCGGCTCTGCCGGCTGGCCACCGCGGCCACCCGCGCGTCGCGCGGGCGGCCGGCCCAGTAGCGGTCGCTGTCGGCGTCGGGTACCTGCGTCACCGGGCCGTCTACGCGCACCTGCCGCTCGAGCGCGGCCCAGTGGAAGACCAGCGCGGCCTGCGGGCGTGCGGCGAGGTCGTGCCCCTTGTCGCTCTCGCGGTCGGTGTAGAAGACGAAGCTGCCGGCGCGCGCGTCGACGCCGCGGCAGATGACCATGCGGGCGGCGGGGCGCCCCTCGGGGGTGACGGTGGCCAGCGTCATCGCCGTCGCGTGGCGGGCCGCCGCGGCGGCCTCGGCCAGCCAGGACGCCACGAGCGGCAGCGGATCGTCGGGCAGCGGATCGGGTAGCGCGCCGGCCACGAGGAGAGTTTAAAGTATCCGGCGATGGCGGGCGGCGACCTCGAGGGGCTGGTGGGGCAGGTGCGGGGGTGGATCGACGCGGCCCAGCGCGTCGTCGCCCTGACCGGCGCCGGCATCTCGACCGACTCCGGCATCCCCGACTTCCGCGGTCCCCGGGGCGTGTGGACGAAGAACCCCGAGGCCGAGAAGCAGGCCACGATCCAGCACTACGTGGCCGATCCCGAGGTGCGCCGGCGGGCGTGGCGCAGCCGGGTGGACTCGCCCGCCTGGAGCGCGCAGCCCAATGCGGGCCACCGGGCGCTGGTGGCGTTGGAGCGGCGCGGCAAGCTCGACACCCTCATCACCCAGAACGTGGACGGCCTGCACCAGGCGGCCGGCTCGTCGCCCGCGCGCGTCGTCGAGGTGCACGGCACCTGGCGCGAGGTGATGTGCCTGGCCTGCGGCGAGCGGGCGCCGATGGAGCGCGCGCTGGCCCGCGTGCGGGCCGGCGAGGAGGATCCGCCGTGCCGCACGTGCGGCGGCATCCTCAAGTCGGCGACGATCTCGTTCGGCCAGGGGCTGGTGGCCGAGGACATCGCGCGCGCCGACCGCGCCGCGCGCGGGTGCGACCTCATGCTGGCCATCGGCACCAAGCTCTCGGTGTGGCCGGTGGCGGGCGTGGTGCCGACGGCCAAGGACGCCGGCGCGCGCGTCGTCATCCTCAACGCCGAGCCGACCGAGATGGACGCGCTCGCCGACGTCGTGCTGCGCGGCTCGATCGGCGAGCTCCTGCCGAGCCTCGTGGAGTAGCCGACTCGAGGGAGTGGTGCAGCGGGCCCGAAGGCCCGGACGAAGTTCCAGACGTCCTGCCACATTGGAGTCAGCGCTCGACGGGGCGAGCCACGAGCCGGGCTTGCTGCGTATCCAAGTCCATCTGGTAGGCTTTGACGTGTTCGAACTCGTGTGCGAGCAGCCTAAGGAGGTCGTCGCGATCCTGCTCGGGGCACTCGTGTCCGAAGTAGATCGCCGTCAGCTCGCGCAGGTTGAACCCGTAGTCGCCGAACAGTTCGCTGTCGTCGGGGCGCCGCCCGGGCGCGGGGATCCGCCACTCCTTCTCGTAGGACCACTCGCACTTCTTCACGTACAGATACTCCTTGAAGAGGTCCTGGTAGCGCGCGTCACCCTCGTGAAGTATGCAGCTCGCCCACGCGTTGGCGTCCGCGATGGAGGGGGTGTCCTCGTACGCGACGGGTCGGGCCATGAGGAGCGCGCTGTCCACATCTTCGACCGCGAAGAACTCCAACACCACGCCCCTGTATCGGTCCGCGTAGTGGTACCACATCGGAGTCGCGTCGTTGACCTCGGACAGGCACAAGATCCTGAAGGTCGGGACCATCGCTCGCCACAGTTCCTTGATCTCCCGCAACGCCTCGGCCTGGCCCGGAGTGGGCGCGCCCGCGCCGCTCCGGAGCTCGGCAGCCATCGCCCTCCGGACCTCGGGGCTGGCGGTCATCGCAAGACGGATCAGGAGGCCGAACACGTGGTGCGTGATCGAGGTGGAGGCGTCGCCGTGCTCGATCAGCCACGCCGCTCGCTCTACGACGGCGGCGTGCAGCCCGCGCTCGTCGAAGTTGAGCCGGAGCTCCCGCGTGACGTCGAATGGGTCGTTGAACAGGAGGGGCGAGCTCCATCGGAGGCGCCGAGTCGCGAGGACGGTCTTCGCGACACTCACCTTCGTATACTTGTAGAAGACCTGCCGCGAGGGGGCCGGTTGCGTCACGCCTTGGGCGGCACGAAAACCGCGTTGTGCTCGTCGACGAGCTTCTCGATATCGCGGTCCAGCCCCATGATCGCGAAGCGCTCCGGGAACACCAGCCGGAACGTCCTCAGCGCCCCGACGGCCGCCTCGATCGCGGCCTTCAGCGCCGCCGCGATGAGGAGCGGCTTGTCGGTCAGCTGGGCCACCGCGTACGTGTAGGTCCCGCCCGTGTCCGTCCGGGTCGTGGCCGAGAGGACGCCGCGCTCGTTGGGGTGGCCGCCGAAGGCGATCGTCCGCTTGTACACGTCGTGGAAGGCGCGCTCGTTCGTGGCGTCCGGCGCGGCGTGTGTGGTGCGCACGTTCTTGACGCTGAACTCGGTCGCGCAGCGGCTCTCCGCGGTGGCGTCGTCGCTGCGCCGCAGCCACACCTCCGCGCGGGCCGGCGGGGCCGGGTCCTTCGCCAGGTGGAGGGCGTACCACGCGTTCTCGACGACCACGCGGACGAGGGGGTAGGTCTCGACGACCTGGCCGCTCATCCCCAGGCGCACAGCAGCGAGCCAGGCCGCGTGGGCGCGCGCCATCAGCAGCCGCGTCGGAAGCAGGTGCTCGTTGCTCTCCTTCTCGGTGATGGCGGTCACC
>JBGQFW010000127.1:0-10987 GCA_041497115.1 Methylomirabilia bacterium | reverse complement strand
CGCGGCTTCCCGGGGTGGGTCCGCGTGCGGCTGACCGACGGCCGCACGCTGGAGGCGCGCGCGCCCGACGGGCGGGGCAGCCGCGCGCGGCCGCTGCCGCCCGAGGCGATCGTCGAGAAGTTCCGCGACAATGCCGGGCGGGCGGTGGCGCCGGCGCGTGTCGCCGAGATCGAGCGGGCCGCGCTGGCGCTGGATACGCTGGGGGACGTGCGGTCGCTCACCACACTCTGTAGGGCTTGACCGGGGCCGCGCGCTTTACTCGCCGCCGGCGGGCCCCTTAGGTACAATGGATACATGCGTGGCGTTGTGGCGATCGCGACCATCGGGTTGACGGCGCTCCTCGCGCTGCCGGCCGGGGCCCAGCAGCAGGGTGCGGTGCCCCAGGCGCCGCAGCAGGCCCCCCAGCCGGGCGTGCAGATCCAGGCCAAGCCGGCGCAGCCCGTCGAGCGCGAGACCCGCGTGGTGCCGCCGCCGCTGCGCTACGAGACGACGCGTCCCACCGATGCAGACATCTATCCGACCGGCCCCAGCCGGGTGCAGCACGATCCCGCGTTCATCGAGCCCCTGGCCACCAAGTACGAGACGCCGACCAGCTCCGGCCGGGTCGGCCTCTCCGGCTGGACGGCGCCCAACGCCCCGATCGGCTCCCCGGTCAGCGGCTGGCGCGACGTCAGCGGCTGGTTCGCGCTGGGCTTCTCCGTGACGTGGGACGGTCCGCCCGCCGCTCGGAAGCCTCGTCCGCCCCAGTAACCTCTCGATGACCGGCCCCCGCTGGCCGCACGGCGCCCGCGCGGCCTGCGCGTTCACCTTCGACCTCGATGCCGAGACCCTCTGGCTCGCCCGCGGCGTCACCGAGACGGTCGCGCTCTCGCAGGGCACGTTCGGCGTGCTGGAGGCGCTGCCCCGGATCCTCGACCTGCTGCGCCACGCCGGGCTGCCGGCGTCGTTCTTCGTGCCGGCGTGGGTGGCCGAGCACCATCCGGACGCGGTGAAGGCGATCGTGGCGGGCGGTCACGAGGTGGGCTGCCACGGCGACGTGCACGAGCGCGTGAGCGACCTCGACGCCGCCCAGGAGGAGAAGATCCTCGTGCGCAGCCTCGAGGTGCTGACCCGCCAGGCCGGCCGGCGGCCGATCGGCTACCGGGCGCCCGCCTGGCAGCTCTCCGAGCGCACGCTGGCGCTGCTCGTCCGCCACGGCTTCGAGTACTCGTCCAACATGATGGACCGGCTGCGGCCGTACCTGCACCCCGCTGTCGAGGGGCGGCGGCTCGTCGAGATCCCGGTGGCGTGGGTGCTCGACGACGCGCCGTTCTTCATGTTCACCGGCCAGCGCGCGATCCAGCCGCCCGGCCCCGTGTTGCAGTCCTGGCTGACCGAGCTCGACGGCATCAGCGAGGTCGGCGGGGTCACCACCTTCACCTTCCACCCGCAGATCATCGGCCGCCCCTCGCGGTTCGCGTGCCTGCGCGAGCTGGTCGAGCACGCGCGCCGCGCGCCCCAACTGTGGCTGGCGCGGCTGGACCAGATCGCCGCCCACGCGCGCGCGGAGCTCGGCTGATGGCGCTCCTGCGCGGCAACCTGCACGCCCACACGACGTTCTCCGACGGCGTGCGCTCGCCGGCGGCGCTGGTGGCCGAGTACGAGTCGCGCGCCTACGACTTCCTGGCCATCACCGATCACGAGGACCACGACAACTGGGTGGAGCCGGGCTACCGGCAGGCGATGGAGCGGCTGCGCCCCGAGCTGCTGCTCTTCCACGGGATCGAGCTGAACTTCGACCCGCTCTCCCAGCACGTGGGCAAGGTGGTGGGCGAGCGCGAGACGCTCTGGGTGCTGAACCACCCGGCCCGCTACAAGCTCAGCGTGGCCCAGACGCGCGAGCGCATCGCGACCATCCAGGCGGCCGGCTGGCCGCTCGACGCGGTGGAGGTCACCGACACCGGGCTCTACAAGCCCCTCTACGACACCGAGGCGATTCCGCTCGTGAAGATCGCCACCGACGACGCGCACCGGCCGCCCCACTTCGGGCGCGCGTGGATCGAGGTGGAGGCGGTGCGCGACCGCGACGCGATCATCCGGGCGATCCGGGCGGGGGACATGCAGATCCGCTTCAGCGACGGCTGAGGCGGGCCGCCATGCAGACGATCCGGATCGGCCACAGCCCCGACCCCGACGACGCGTTCATGTTCTACGCGCTGACGGCGGGCAAGGTGCGCATCCCCGGCGTGCGGATCGAGCACGTGCTGGAGGACATCGAGACCCTCAACCGCCGCTCGCGCGAGGGGGAGCTCGAGGTCACCGCCGTCTCGTTCGCGACGTACATCCTCATCGCCGACCGCTACCGGATGATGGATCCCGGCGCCTCGATGGGGAAGGGCTACGGGCCGATCCTGGTCGCGCGTGAGGCGATTCCGCGCGCCGAGCTCGAGCAGCGCGTGACCGCCATCGCGGGCAAGCACACGACCTCCGCGCTGCTCCTGCGCCTCTACGTCGGCGATCCGCCGACGATCGAGGTGGCCTTCGACCGGATCCCGACGGCGGTGCTGGAGGGGCAGGCCGATCTGGGGCTGCTCATCCACGAGGGGCAGATCACCTACGCCCGGCTGGGGCTCACCAAGGTGCTCGACCTCGGCGAGGCGTGGCAGAAGGACACCGGGCTGCCGCTGCCGCTGGGCTGCAACGTGATGCGGCGCGACCTCGGCGACGACATGCACCGCGCGCTGTCGCAGGCGCTGAGGGATTCGATTGCGTGGGCCCACGCCAACGTGGACGAGGCGCTCGAGTACGCGATGCGCTACGGCCGCGGCATCGACAAGGAGACGTGTCGCCGCTTCGTCCTCATGTACGTCAACGACTTCACGCTCGCGCTGGGCCGCGACGGCCGCGCCGCCATCGAGCGCCTGTTCACGATGGCCCACGCCAAAGGGCTGATCCCCGCGATCCCCCCGATCGACCCGATCTAGCCGCCTGCACTTCACCGCGCCGGCGGGCGGGCGGGCGGGCAGGCAGCAGGGCGGGGCCTCTGGCTACCACGTCGTCTTAGGCCGACTCGAGGCCGCCTTGGCTGGGCTCCATCGGGGCGGAGGGCGTGCGTTAACGCGAGGCTGGAACGGGTCCCAGAGGCCCCACCCTGCTGCCTGCCCGCCCGCCCGGTGTGCGTTAGTAGCGCGTCAGGATGTCGTATTCGGTGGTGCGCTGGGCGGGGGTGAAGCCGGCGTCGCGGATGAGCGTGACGATCTCGTCGACCGTGATCGTGTTCACGTAGTCGGCGGCTTTGTGGACGTTCTCTTCGAAGAGTGTGCCGCCCCAATCGTCGGCGCCGAAGTTGAGCGCAACTTGTCCGGTTTGCTTGCCCTCGGAGAACCAGGACGCCTGGATGTGGGGGAAATTGTCGAGATACACGCGGGACACCGCGAGCATCCGCAGATAGGCGCTCGGCCCCTTGTAGTGCTTGATCCATTTCTCGAGCAGGGTGTTGCCGGGCTTGAAGGACCACGGCACGAAGGCGGTGAAGCCGCCGTGCTCGTCTTGCAGGTCGCGGATCGAGTCGAAGTGGTCGAGCAGGTCGTCCACCTGCTCGACGTGGCCGTACATCATGGTCGCGGTGGACTTGAAGCCGCGCCGGTGGGCGGCGCGATGCACGTCGAGCCAGGCGCGCGGCCCGCCCTTCTTGGGCTCGATCCGCGTGCGCACGCGCTCGGAGAGCACCTCGGCGCCGCCACCGGGGATCGTCCGCTGCCCGGCGTCGAACAACCGGTCGAGGATGTCCTCGATCGTGAGCTTCGCCACCTCCGCCATCATGTGGATCTCGGAGGCGGTGAAGAAGTGGGGCGTGACCTGCGGGAAGCGCCGGCGCGTCTCGCGCACCAGGGTCAGGTAATAGTCGAGCGGCAGTGCGGGGTTGTGGCCGCCCTGCAGCAGCACCGTGGTGGCCCCCTTCGCGGCCGCCGACTCGACCTTGGCCAGCACCTCGTCCACCGTCAGCGTCCACGCCTCGGGGTCGCCGGGCTTGCGGTAGAACGCGCAGAACTGGCAATCGGTGACGCACACGTTCGTGTAGTTGGGGTTGGAGTCCACGACGAACGTGACGACCTTCTCGGGGTGGCGCGCGAAGCGAACCTCGTTGGCGAGGGCGCCCACCTCGAGCAGGGGCGCCTCGCTCAGGAGCCAGCGTCCCTCCTCGCGGTCGAGCCGCTTGCCGCCGAGTGCCTTGTCGCGGATCCGGTCGAGGGGCGCCACGGGTTCCCCGGGGCGTCCCGAGCGTGGGGGGGTGTGGGGGGCCATCTCGGGGCCTCCCACGACGTTGTACAAAGCGTCGCGCTCCACCGGCACCTTGCCGGCGTCGCGGATCATCCGGAAGAGCTGCTCGCGGGCCAGCCCCGCCGGCGTCTGTGCCCCCGAGAGATGCTGGATGCGCTCGTCCTCGAGGGTGCCGTTGACGTCGTCGGCGCCGAAGTGCAGCGCGATCGAGGCGGTCGCCTCGCCGAGCACCACCCAGTAGGCCTCGACGTGCGGGAAGTTGTCGAGCAGCAGCCGCGCGACGGCGATCGTGCGCAGGCTGTCGGCGGGCGGTGTCTGGCGCGGCACCAGCCGGGTGGCCGCCTCCTGGTAGGCGAGGGGCACGAACGTCACGAACCCGCCGGAGGCGTCCTGCTGCTCGCGCAGCCGCAGCAGGTGATCCACCCGCTCGGCGACGGTCTCGACGTGGCCGTAGAGCATGGTCGCGTTGGTCGAGATGCCGAGCCCGTGGGCGATGCCGTGGATCTCGCACCACCGGTCGGGATCGGCCTTGCCCGTGTACTTGAGCAGCTTCGCCAGCCGCGGCGAGAAGATCTCGGCGCCGCCGCCCGGCATGGACTGCAGCCCGACCGCCTTGAGCCGCGTCAGCGCCTCGCGCGGCTCGATCTTCCACCGCCGCCAGAAGTAGTCGATCTCGGCGGCGGTGAACGCCTTGATCTGCACGTCGGGATGGGCGGCGTGGATGGCCTGGATCATCCGCTCGTAGTAGTCGAACGGCCAGTCGGGATGGTGGCCGCCGACGATGTGGACCTCGCGCGTCTCTTCGCGCACCATCGCCACCATGTCCTCGATGGTGTGCTCGTAGCCGCCCGCCTCGCCCCGCTTGCGGGCGAAGCCGCAGAACGAGCACGACAGCACGCACAGGTTGGTGGGCGTGATGTGGCGGTTGATCACGAAGTAGACGCGATCGCCCTCGCGCTGCGACTTGACGTGATCGGCGAGGCGGCCGACGCCGAGGAGGTCGTCGGTCGCGAAGAGGGTGAGGCCGTCCTCGCGGCTCAGTCGCCGGCCGTCACGAACCTTGTCCCAGATGCGGTCGAGCGAAGTGTCGGTGAAGCGCACCGGTTGATGCTAGCGACGGCCCCGACCTCCTGTCAAGAAACCTGTGATATTCTTTGCGCAATTACCATCGTCCGGCTTCGGGGCCGGCGTCTGAACCCCAACGACGGAGGGTATTATGGAGACGCGTCGGCAGTTCATCATCAAGGGCGGAAAGCTGGTGGCGGCGGGCGCGACGGCGACGGCGGCCGGCCCGACCATTCTCGTGCGGGACGCGAAGGCGGCGGGCTCGCTGAAAATCATGCAGTGGAGCCACTTCGTGCCGTCCTACGACAAGTGGTTCGATCCGTTCGCGAAGGATTGGGGGGCCAAGAAGGGCCTCGAGGTCACCGTGGACCACGTCGGCTTCGCCGACGTCGTGCCGCGGGCGACGGCCGAGGTGGCCGCCCAGTCCGGTCACGACATCCACATGTTCCTGGGGCTGGCCTCGGCGTTCGAGGAGCACGTCGTCGATCTCGGCGACGTCGTGTCGACGCTCGAGAAGAAGTACGGCAGGCAGGTGGAGCTGGCGCGCCGCTCGACCTACAACCCGTTCACCAAGAAGCAGTTCGCGCTGTCCGACATGTGGGTCCCCGATCCGGGCAATTACCACAAGGACGTGTGGACGAAGATCGGAAAGCCGAACGGGCCCGCCACCTACGACGACCTGGTGTGGGCGGCGCCGGAGGTCAAGAAGGTCGCGCCCCAGATGCAGATCCCGATCGGCGTCGGTCTCAGCCAGGACATCGACTCCAACATGGCGGTGCGCAACATCCTCTGGTGCCACGGCGGGTCAATCCAGGACAAGGACGGCAACGTCGTTCTCAACTCGCCGGAGACGCTCAGGGCGCTCGAGTACGCCAAGAAGCTCTACTCGGTCGGCATGACGCAGGCCGTGCTCTCCTGGAACGCCGCGTCCAACAACCAGGCGTTCAACGCCCAGGAGACCTCGTACATCCTCAACTCGATCTCGGCCTACCGGACGGCCCAGGACAACAAGCTGCCGGTGCTCGAGCACTACTACTTCGTGCCGGCTCTCAAGGGTCCGACGGGCATCATGCTCGCCTCCGAGCACGTGATGAGCGGCTACGTCGTCTGGAAGTTCAGCAAGAACCAGGAGGCGGCCAAGGAGTTCCTGGTGGCCCTCGTCGACGCCTCGCGCGACTCGATGCTGGGCAGCAAGCTCTACAACTTCCCGTCGTTCTTCGGGGCCGCCGCCGAAGCCGGCACCCCGCTGGCCAAGAAGACGGAGGCCGGCGCGGCCTGGATCAACGCGCAGTGCAACAAGGACCCGTTCGGCTCGAATCCGCCCGACAAGCTCAGCCTGCTGGCCAAGGCGCTGCCGTGGTCCACCAACCTCGGCTATCCGGGCTACGGCAGCCCGGCCGAGGGCGAGATCTTCGACACCTACGTGCTGACCGACATGTTCGCCAAGGCCGCCACCGGCGCCCTGTCGCCCAAGGACGCGATGACCGAGGCGTCCAACCGGACCAAGGAGATCTTCAACAAGTGGCGGCAGAAGAAGATGGTGCCCGGCGGCGGCAAGGACAAGTAAGCCTCCGCGAGCGGCCGACGGAGCCGGCAGCGGGGCGGCGCCCGCTGCCGGTTTTTTTTGCCGATCACCCATGAAGTCCACGACCGTCGTCACCGCGGCTCCGACCGTCCGGGCCGGCGAGACGATCCGCCGCTCGGACCGGCGCCTCGGCGTCCTCATGCTGATGCCGGCCGTCCTCTACATCGGGCTGCTGGTGGCGATCCCGTTCATGCTGGCCGTGTTCCTGAGTCTCACCAACTCCTCGGCCGGCAGCCTGCAGTTCTCCTTCGTCGGCCTGCAGAACTTTCGTAGCGTGCTGGGCAACGCGGTCTTTCAGCGCTCGCTGCGCAACACGTTCGTCTTCACCTTCGTCTCTCAGGTGGCGGTCATCGTGCTCGGCAACGTCCTCGCCCGCGCGCTGATGAAGTCGTTCGTCGGCAAGGGGATCGCCCGCTTCCTGATCCTGATGCCGTGGGCGGCGCCGATCTCGCTGGCGACGCTCGGCTGGCTGTGGATCTTCGACTCCACGTTCAGCGTCATCAACTGGGTGCTGAAGGTGGCCGGCTGGCTGGGACCGCACGACTGGTACTACTGGCTGGGCGACCCCACGCTCGGCATGATCGCCATCATCACCATCCACGTGTGGCGGATGCTGCCGTTCTCGACCGTCATCCTGCTGGCCGGTCTCACGTCGATTCCCAACGAGGTGCGGGAAGCCGCCGCGATCGACGGCGCCGGCACGCTGTCGCGGATCCTCCGGGTCGAGATTCCCATGATGCGCCCGATCCTCACGGTGGCCGTGCTGTTCGGCGTCGTATTCACGTTCACCGACATGAGCGTCGTCTACCTGCTGACGCGCGGGGGGCCTTTCAACTCCACCCACGTGCTGGCCAGCCTCGCCTTCCAGGAGGGCGTGCTCGGCTCCGACGTCGGGCGGGGCGCCGCGGTGGCGATCTTCCTGGTGCCGGTGCTGCTGGTGCTGGCGATCGTGATGCTCCGCTCCTCCCGCCAGGCCGAGGTGGTCTGATGCCGGCCCGCTGGTCGGTGCGCCGCACGCTCGACGTCATCGTTCATCGCGCGACGATCCTGATCTTCATCACCTTCGCGGTCTTCCCGTTCTACTGGATGGTGGTGACCTCCTTCAAGCAGAACGCCGACCTCTACGTCGGCGCCACCAACACCGCCCACAACCCGTTCATCTTCAACATGCCGCCCACGCTCGAGCACCTGCGCATCCTGTTCGGCCAGACGCTGTACCTGACGTGGCTGCGCAACACGCTGTTCGTCGGGGCGGTGGTGGTCGCGGTGACGCTGCTGCTGGCCGTGCCGGCCGGCTACAGCCTCGCCCGGTTGACGGGACGCTGGGGCGAGCGGCTCGGCATCGGCATCTTCCTGACGTACCTGGTGCCGTCCACGCTGCTGTTCATCCCGTTCTCGCGGCTGGTCTCACTGCTGGGACTGCAGAACAGCCTGTGGGCGCTGGTGCTGATCTATCCCACCTTCACGGTGCCGTTCTGCACGTGGCTCCTCATGGGCTTCTTCAAGTCGCTGCCCAAGGAAGTCGAGGACTCGGCGATGGTGGACGGCTGCAGCCGGGTGGGCGCCATCTGGCGCATCGTACTGCCGCTGTCGCTGCCCGGCCTGCTGACGGTCGTCATCTTCGCGCTCACGCTCGTCATCCAGGAATTCGTCTACAGCCTGACGTTCATCTCCTCGGTGGAGCGGATGACCGTCAGCGTGGGCGTGCCGGTGGCGCTCGTGCGGGGCGACGTCTACTATTGGGGCTCGCTCATGGCCGCCTGCCTCATCACCAGCGTGCCGATCGCGATCCTCTACAACTTCTTCCTCGACCGGTTCATCGCGGGCTTCACCGTCGGCGCCATCAAGTGAGCGTGCGTCGCGTGGTATCCTTGCACCCCCCTATGGCCGACGACCGGCGGTATTTCGACGAGATCCAGGTGGGCGAGGAGTACGAGTCGCCCGGCCGCACCGTCACCGAGACCGACATCGTCATCTTCGCGGGGCTCTCGGGCGACTACAACATCCTGCACACCGACGCCGAGTTCATGAAGTCGTCGATCTTCGGCGAGCGGATCGCCCACGGGCTGCTGGGCCTCGCCATCCAGGCCGGTCTCTTCACGCGCGCGACCCGGGCCTACGCGACCCTGGCCTTCGCCGGCCTGCGCTGGAAGTTCAAGGGGCCGATCAAGATCGGCGACACGATCCGCGTGCGCGCGAAGGTGACCGCCAAGAAGGAAGCGTCCGAGCCCGACCGGGGCGTCGTCACGGTCGCGCGCCAGGTGCTCAACCAGCGCGACGAGGTGGTGCAGGAGGGCGAGACCGATCTCGTGGTGGAGCGCCGGCCCCGCGCCTGAGCCGCCATGCCCGAGCCGCCCCGCTTCTACTTCGAGGACGTCACGCTCAACGCCGTGCTGGAGACGCCGTGCATGACGATCACCGAGGCGCACGTGACGCTCTACGCCGGGCTGAGTCACGACGAGCCGCTCGAGCCGGGGGCGGTGCCCGAGATCCTGCCGCTCTGCCTCACCACCGGCCTGGGCTGGCGCGTGCCGCAGCCGCCCCTGGCCGTGCTGGCCTTCATGGGCTTCGAGTGGGAGGCGCTCCTGCCCGTCCGGGTGGGTGACACGATCCACAGCCGCTCGCGCAGCGCCATGAAGCGCGCGATGCGCGAGGGCGGCGTGGTCATCGAGGAGCGCGAGGTCATCAACCAGCGCGGCGAGATCGTCCACCGCGGCCGGTTCACCTTCCTCGTCGCCAAAAAGCCGTCCCCGGCGTAGACTCGCAGGTCATCGGAGGGCCGCCATGAATTTCCCGCTCGCCAATTCGACGCCGTCCGCGCTCAACCTCGACCAGAGCCGGCTCGACCAGCTCGAGGCCATCATCCAGGGGCACATCAAGGCGGGCCGCTATCCCGGCGCCCAGATCGCCGTCGCCCGCGCCGGCAAGCTCGCGCTGGTGACGACCTTCGGCGACGCCTGCCTGGAGCCGTCGCGCGTGCCGGCCGGCGACGACACGCTGTGGCTGCTCTACTCCAACACCAAGGTCATCACCGCCTGCGCGGTGTGGCTGCTCGTCGAGCGCGGCGCGCTACGGTTCACCGACACCGTGGCCGAGCACGTGCCCGGCTTCGAGGCCAACGGCAAGGGCGCGATCACGCTGATCCAGCTCCTGACGCACCAGGGCGGCTTTCCCAACGCCGACGTGCCGAAGGAGGCGTGGGAGGATCACGAGCTGCTGCGGCGCACGGCGTGCAACTTCACGCTCGAGTGGACGCCGGGCAGCCGCGTCTTCTACCACGGCCGCGCCGCCCACTGGACGGCCGCCGTCCTCATCGAAGCGCTGGCCAAGCAGGACTATCGCGCGTTCATCCGCGACAACGTGATCGGGCCGCTCGGCCTCGCCGGCGAGCTCTTCGTGGGGCTGCCCGAGGTGGAGGGCAAGCGCGCGGCCGACATGCACGAGCCGTCCGCCGACGGCGCGCGCCTCGTGAGGCGGGCCGAGGAGAACAACGCCGCCTTCCGCCGCGCCGGCGCGCCGGGCGGCGGCGGCTACGCGACGGCGCGGGCGATGGCCGCCTTCTACCAGATGATGGTCGGCGGCGGCACGCTCAACGGCGTGCGGCTGCTCTCGCCGCGGATGGTCCAGTACGTCACCCGCAACTTCACCGGCGACGTGGCGGACGGCTACATGGGGATGCCGATGCACCGCGGCCTCGGCCCCCACAGCCGCGGCACGACCGCCACCATCCGCGGGCTGGGCGCGCTCGCCTCGCCGCGCACGTTCGGCCACGGCGGCGTGGGCTCGTCCTACTGCTGGGGCGATCCCGACTCGGGCGTGTCGTTCGCGTACCTCACCAACGCCCGCATCCCCGATCCCTGGCACAACGCTCGCCTCGACGTGATCTCCAACTGCGTCCATGCGGCGATGGACCTGGAGGGCTAGACCGCCATGGCGTTCGATCCGCGTCACAAGAGCCGCGTGCTGCTCGACGGGGCCGACCGCGCGGCCGCGCGCTCCTACTTCCGGGCCGTCGGATTCACCGACGAGGACCTCGCGCGGCCGCTCGTCGGCGTCGCCCACTGCTGGATCGAGTTG
>JBGQFW010000126.1:0-11329 GCA_041497115.1 Methylomirabilia bacterium | reverse complement strand
CGGCTCGATCACCGGCGCCACGGACCCAACGCTCGGAGCGCCCCGGGAAACCCGTGGCGCTCCTCGATCACTCGCGGGTTCATGAGCGGGCGGCGGCGACGAGCGCCTTGACGAGGGCGGCCACCTGGCCCGGCAGCACGGTGCGGCAGTCGAGGAAGAGCCGGTCGTCGGCGAGACGGCCGATCACCGGCGGGTCGCCGGCGCGGAGCGCGGCGTCGAGCGCGCGGGCGGCGGCGTCGGTGGCGCCGAGCGCCAGGCCGGCGGTCGGCAGCTCCACGGTCGGCAGCGCGCCGCCGCCGACCTGCGCGCGGTCCTCGACCACGCGGGCGGCCAGGCGCGCGACGACCTCGGCCCCGAGCCCCCGCTGCACGCGGCGCGCGCGCGCCATCACGCCGCGCAGGGACTCGGTGAGGAGCCTGAGCGTCGGCACCGTCTCCCGCGCCACGCCCGCCTCGTAGGCGATCAGCGTCGCCTCCAGCGCGGCGATCGTGAACTTGTCGATGCGCAGCGCCCGGTTCCACGGGTTCTTCTTGAGCCGGGCGACGATCGCGCGCGTGCCGACGACGATGCCGGCCTGGGGCCCGCCCAGCAGCTTGTCGCCCGAGAAGGACACGAGGCTCACGCCGGAGGCGACCACCTCCGGCACCGTCGGCTCGTGGGGGAAGCCCCACGGCCGGAGGTCCACGAGCGAGCCCGAGCCGAGGTCCTCCATCACCGGAATGCCGCGCTCCCGCCCGAGCTCGGTGAGCTCGCGCGAGCTGACGTCGGCGGTGAACCCCACCACGCGGTAGTTCGAGGTATGGACCTTCAGCAGGAGCGCGGTGTCCGGCCCGATGGCGTCGGCGTAGTCGCGCAGGTGGGTGCGGTTGGTCGCCCCCACCTCGCGCAGCACGGCGCCGCTGCGCAGCATGATGTCGGGGATCCGGAACTCGCCGCCGATCTCGATCAGCTCGCCGCGCGAGACGATGACCTCCTTGCCGTGGGCGAGCGTCTCGAGGGCGAGCAGCACGGCCGCCGCGTTGTTGTTGACGACGAGGGCGTCCTCGGCGCCGGTGAGGCGGCGCAGCAGCGCCTCGACGTGGCTGTAGCGCGAGCCGCGCTCCTTGGTGGCGATGTCCAGCTCGAGGTTGGAGTAGGCGGCGCCGACGGCGGCCACCCGCTCGAGCGCGAGCGGGCTGAGCAGGGCCCGGCCGAGGTTGGTGTGGAGCACCACGCCGGTGGCGTTGATCACCGGCCGCAGCGAGAAGAGTCCGGCCTGCCGGACCGCGGCGACCACGCCGGCGGCGAGCGTCTCGGTGTCGGCGGCCGCCCGCTCGCCCGCGCGCACGGCGCGGCGCTCGGCGTCCACCGCGTCGCGCACCATCGCGGTCAGGCGGGCGCGCGGGATTGCGGCCACCTCGGGGCGGCCGTCGAGCGCGCGCAGGAGCTGGTCGACGGAGGGCAGGCCGCGGAGGGCCGCCCGGTCAGCGCTCACGGAGCGCCGCCTCGACCTTGGCGCGCACGCGGGCGATGACCTCCTGGGCCTCGGCGCGCCACGCCTGCGCGGTCCACCGGCCCTCACCGCTGGCCCCGCCGCGGCGCACGGCCTCCTCGGTGAGGCCGGCCCACAGCTCGTCGAGGTCGGTCGCCGACAGCCGCTGCCCGCGCAGCGCGCGCGCCCACTCGGCGGCCAGGGCGTCCACGAGCCGGTCGCGCGCGGCGGCCAGGCGCCGGGCGCGACGGATGAGGTCGGCCAGCCGGGACGCCACGGCTACTCCCTCACGAGGTCGCGCACGGCCTCCAGCAGGTTCGCCTCGAACCGGCCGGTCGAGGCACAGGGGTAGACGGGCAACGGCTTGAGGCTGCCCGACGATCCCTTGCGGTGCGCCTGGGTGCGCATCTTGGAGTTCACCTGGAGCCGGGTGCGACCGGCGCCGTCGGGCTCGACGAAGAGCGTGAAGGACACGATCGCCTCACCCTCCACGCGGTCGACGCCGATGGTCCCGCAGTCGGCCCAGAGCCCGATCGGTGTGATCGTGTCGTCGGAGGCGATGACGCCGGAGTCGCGCGCGATGGCGCGCAGGGGCAGGTTCTCGCGCGCGAGGGCCCGGACGAGGGCCGTCCACGTGCGGTCGTAGGGGGCCGCGACCTCCGCGCGATACGGCGGCGGCGCCAGCGGCGAGACGTGCGGCCGGGCGCACGCGGTCAGCGCCAGCGCCAGGGAGGCCACCGCCAGGCTACCTCGGGTGGTGGTCGATCCCACGGTAGGCATCGATGAATCGCACGATCCGCTTCTCGTCGAATTCGTCGAACGTGTCGATGCGCGTCCACGCCGTCAGCGCGATGCGCGTCTTCATCCCGGGATAGGGGGCGACGAGCACCTGCTTGTCGTACCGGCGCACGAGCGCGCGCAGCTTCTCCGCGAGCTCGGGGCATTCGCAGTTGTACTGCACGACCACACCGCCGTCCTCGAGGTTGTGGACCTGCAGCTCGAGCGGGATCGGCCGCGTGTGCACGCCCCACGGCGCGATGTAGGGCAGGTGCGGCCCCGACGTGGGCGGATCGGAATTGTAGGCGGCGTGCGGGTCCGACGCCTGCTGGATGTGCTCGTTGCCGAGATCGTCGAGCTTGCGGCCCGGCCGGTCGGCGGCCGCCTGGTACGCGAACCACGCGATGACGGCGGCGACGACCACCACGCCGACGACGGCGGCGCTGGTCGTCAGCCGGCGGCGGGAGTGTCGCCCGCTCCCGCGCGCGCTTCCCTTGCCCTTCGGCTGTTGTCTGGCCATGCCCCCCGGTTCCCGTGATGGCGGAAGCGTGTGGGAGTCGAACCCACCTCCGACTTGTCTAGAGCCGGACACCGGATTTGAAGTCCGGGAGGCCCACCGGGTTCCTAGACGCTTCCGGCGTTTTCCGACGCGCTCCGTTTCAGCGCACAGAGTGTACCACCGGGGCCGCCTACCCTCCGCCGGCGAGCGGCGGGAACACGGTCACGACGTCGCCGCTGCGCAGCGCGCGGTCGGCGACGTCGCCGCCGCCGTTGACGAGCGCGACGCGCTCGAGGTCGGCCGGAATGCCCAGCCGGCGGATGACGTCGCCGACCGTGCTGCCGTCGGGAACGTCCAGCTGGGCGGCCCCCTCGCGGCTGTCGGGGGGCAGGAAGGCGGTCAGCGTGGCGAAGAGCCGGACCTCGACCCTCACCTGAAGCCGCCCTGTCCGTCGAGCTCCGCGGACGGGCGGACGTCGGCGACGCGGAGGCGATCACCGGGATGGATGCGACTCGGCTGGGCCAGGCGATTCCAGCGCAGCACGTCGTTGACCGAGACCCCGTAGTGCCTGGCGATGGACTCCACCGTGTCACGCGGCCGCACGACGTGGATGCCCTCCACCGACGCCGCCCTCGACGGCGTCGCGCGCGCGCTGGCGGTGCGCGGCGCCGCGGGGGGCGGCGCCAGCGCGGCCTGCACGGTCGGCGGCGCGCCCGCCGGCACCACCAGGGGCCACGGCCGCCCCGGCGGCGTCGCGGCGCGGACGAGGACCGGGTTGAGTGCCCGCAGCGTCTCGAGTGGGATCGTCGCGCGCGCCGCCAGCCGCCGCAGATCGGTCGAGGGCGGCACCGTCACCGTCTCCACGGCCGGCGGCCGGCTATCGGTGAACTCGAAGCCGTAGCGGGAGGGATCCTGGCCGATCAGCATCGCCGCGTGGATCTGGGGGACGAAATCCTTCGTCTCGCGGCGCAGATGGCTGCTCTGGGCGAGCGTCCAGAAATCCGAGGAGCCGGTCACGCGGATGGCGCGGCTGACCTTCACCTCGCCCGCGTTGTAGGCGGCCTGGGCGAGGGTCCACGAGCCGAACTGGGTGTGGAGGTCGCGCAGGTACGCGGCGGCGGCCACCGTGGACTTCTCGGGGTCGAGCCGCTCGTCGATCCACGAGTCCACCCGCAGCCCGTAGCGCTGCGCGGTGGAGGCCATGAACTGCCACAGCCCCTTGGCGCCGGCACGCGACACGGCCAGCGGGTTGAAGCCGCTCTCGATCATCGCCGTGTAGGCCAGCTCCTCGGGCAGCCCGCGCCGTCGTAGCACGTCGCGGATCATCCCGAGATAGCGGCCGCCCCGGCCGACCCAGAGGCTGACGACATCGCGGCGGTCGCCGGTGAAGCGCGTGAGAAAGAACTGCACCTGGGGATTGAGGACCGCCCGGTACCGGGGAGCGGGCGGGGCGACGTTGAGCCGGCTGGACTCGGCGAACGCCTCCGCCCACGGATCGATGCCGGATGGCGCCGTCTCGCTCGCCGCCTCTTGCTCGGCGACGGAACCCACGCCGTCGAGCGCCTGTTCCCCGATCAGGCTAGGTCGTCGCTCATCGGCGGGTGGCGGCACCGCCGCCTGCTCCACCGGGGAGGACACGCCATCGGGATCGTCGGGCCAGGGGGAAGCGGAGGCGAAGGGTGCGAGCGCACCCGACGCCAAAACGACGGAGAAAACGGCAGCCGCGAGGACGAAACGGCTTTGAATAGCCATATTTGGTCGAAAAGCTCGGCTATTTTCTACCATGAGCCGGGCGGACCGGTCAACGCCGGCGACCGCGCGAGCCGGCCCAAAAGCACGTTGCAATCTACTTTATTTTCTACATACTTAGGAAGGAGGGCCGACGGAACTGCAGTCGCTCGGCAGCACTCGGACAACCGCAGCAGAGCGAAGTGACTCAAACCCACGCAGACTCGGAGGAAACGCTGTGAAGAAGCTGATCTCTCTCTTCGTCGGTATCGCGTTCGTCACCGGCCTGACCGGCGCCGTCCTGGCCCAGGGCCAGACCACGCCGCCCCAGAGCGACAAGAAGCCGGCCGCCACCGAGACCAAGAAGCCGGCGGCCCACAACGCCAACGGCACGGTGAAGACGGCCGCCGCCGACAGCATCGTCGTCGCGGGCAAGGCCAGTGGCAAGGACGCCGAGTGGACGTTCGCGGTCGATCCCAAGACCAAGATCCGCAAAGGCGGTAAGGACATCACGGCAGCCGACCTGGGCGTCGGCGACGCCGTCAACGTGCGCTATCACGACGACGCCGGCAAGCACGTGGCCGACGCCGTGATGGTGCGGGCAGCGAAGAAGCCGGTCGCGGCCGCCACGAAGAAGGACGAGACCAAGAAGTAGCGGTCGGCGGGCCGGGCGCCGGCTCAGCGGCCGGCGCCCGGCCCGGTCTCCTCGATCACGCCGCGGAACCACTCGTTGCGATCGTTCAGCGCGAGCGACACCGTCTCGCCCCGCCCGAGCGTCAGCTCCCGCAGCCAGATCGTCACCGCCTGGTAGCCGGTCACCCGCCGCTCGAGCTGGTAGAGCCGACCCTCGCGGCCGGGCGGCTTGGGCGGCGACACGTCGACCTGCGAGCTGAGCCAGGCCACCAGCAGCCACTCCCCGACGGGAATCTCCGTCAGGCGGAAGCTGCCGTCGGGGTTCACGCGGATACGTGGCGCCAGGTCCGGAACCCCAGCCTCCAGCAGCTCGCGCTCGTACCGCTCCTGCACCTGGCGCATCGCCGGCGCCGCGCCCGCGAACGCCCTCGACGACTGGCGGGACTGCTCCCGCAGCCGCTCGAGCTCGAGCAGCACGGCGGGTGAGCGGGGCACCAGCGTCACGGTGGTTCCGGTCAGCGGCTGGTCGGGGCCGGTCGGTGTCCGCGACTGCGCGTAGATCCGGCCGCTGACCGTGCCGGTCGCGCCCGCCAGCGACGCCTCGCGGTACGGCGCCACCGCGACGTCCATCGCCGCGGCGGGACCCGCCAGCAGGACGAGGACCAGCAGCGCCGCGCGGATCACGCCGGCGCCGCCGCGGGCGGGCGGGTGCGCCACCGGTCGTGAGACCAGAGCCACTGCTCGGGGGTGCGGCGAATGGCGGCCTCGATCGCCCGCGTGCATCGTGCGGTGAGTTCGACGACGGCGCGCTCCGGATCATTCGCGACCGGCGGCGGCAGCACCGGCTCGATGACGACGCGATGGCGCGCCGGCCCCTCGCGCCGGATGAAGATCGGCACGACCGGCGCGCCCGTGCGCACGGCCAGCAGGGCGAGGCTGCGCGAGGTGGACGCGGGATGGCCGAAGAACGGCACGAAGACGCCCTCGCGGCGGGCGGCGTTCTGATCGAGGAGGATTCCGACGAGGCCGCCCCGGCGCAGCGCGGCAAGCACCGGCCGTAGCGCTCCCCGCTTGTCGATCAGCGCGACCCCGGTCCTCGCCCGCATGTCCGCGGCGAGGCCGTCGAGCACCGGCGAGTCCAGCGGCCGCACCACCACCGACAGCGGATAGCCGGCGAGGCGATGGGCGGCGGTCAGGTACTCCCAGTTGCCGAGGTGAGCGGTGAGGACGAGGGCCCGGCCGTGCGCGTCCATGGCCCGGCGCAGGTGGTCGACGCCGTCGAGGGTCAGCTCCTCGAGCGTCGCCTCCAGGGGCCGGGCCAGCAGGCGCGCCAGCTCGATCACCGTCATGCCGAGGTGCTGCCAGGAGCGGCGGGCCACCCGGCGCCGCGCGGCGGGCGCGAGGTCGGGAAACGCCCGGGCGAGATTGGCCAGCGCGAGGCGCTGCCGCCGCGGCAGCGCCAGCGCCGTCAGGTCGCCCAGGCGCCGGCCCAGCGCGAGCGCGAGCGGAGCCGGCACCCGGGCCGCCGCCGCCGCCAGCGCGCGGCCGAGCGCTAGGCCGACGAGCGTCGCCGCTCCCGGATCAGCTCGACGACGATCGGGACCACCGAGAGCACGATCACGATCATCACGACGATGTGGATCCGCTCGCCGATGTTCGGCATCGCCTGCCCCAGGAGATAGCCGGCCCACGTCATGCTCGTGACCCATCCCACGCCGCCGGCGACATTGTAGAGAACGAAGCGGCGGTACTCCATCTGCCCGACCCCGGCCACGACGGGCGCAAAGGTCCGGATGATCGGCACGAACCGCGCGATCACGATCGTCTTGGGGCCGTGGCGGGCGTAGAAGGCGCGCGTGCGCTCGAGGTGGCGCGGGTTGAACAGGCGCGACCGCGGCCGGGTGAACAGCCGGGGGCCCGCCCGCCGGCCGATGGCGTACCCGACGCTGTCACCGGCGATGGCCGCCACCGCCAGCCCCACGTTGAGCCACCAGATGTCGAGCGCGCCCGTCGCCGCCACGAGGCCGGCGGTGATGAGCAGCGAGTCGCCCGGCAGGAAGAGGCCGACGAGGAGGCCGGTCTCGGTGAAGACGATGGCGAGCAGGACCGCGTAGCCGCCCCAGCGGACCAGCTCGTCGAGGGTGTAACGGCCGCCCAGCAGGCCGCCCACCACGTCGACGAGAACGTCCACTAACGCCCGCCGGCCACCGCCTGCGCGCCCGCGCCGCGGCCGGCCGGGGCCGGCGCGCCGCTCCCGATGCGCATCCCGTAGAACGACCGCCAGACGAACACCGTCGAGATGACGAAGAACACGAAGCTCAGCGCGCGGCTGAGGCCGGGGCCGCTCGTCTCGGTCAGGCTGACCGCCAGCTCGACGGCGAGCAAGCCGAAGAGCGTGGTGAACTTGATCACCGGGTTCAGCGCGACCGACGACGTGTCCTTGAAGGGGTCGCCCACGGTGTCGCCCACGACGGTGGCGGCGTGCAGCGCGGTGCCCTTCTCCTTCAGCTCGGTCTCCACGATCTTCTTGGCGTTGTCCCAGGCGCCGCCGGCGTTGGCCATGAACACCGCCTGGTAGAGGCCGAAGAGCGCGATCGAGATCAGGTACCCGATGAAGAAGAACGGCTCGAGAAAGGCGAAGGCGAGGGTCGAGAAGAAGACCGTGAGGAAGATGTTGAACATGCCCTTCTGCGCGTACTGCGTGCAGATCTCGACGACCTTCTTGCTGTCGGCCACCGACGCCTTGGCCGCGCCGTCGAGGCGGATGTTGGCCTTGATGAACTCCACCGCCCGGTAGGCGCCGGCGGACACCGCCTGGGTGGCGGCCCCGGTGAACCAGTAGATGACCGCACCGCCCGTGATGAGACCGAGCAGGAACGGCGGGTGGAGGAGCGAGAGCTTGTCGAGGTTCTGCGCGAGGCCGGACGTCAGCATCACGATGATCGAGAAGATCATGGTGGTGGCGCCGACCACCGCCGTGCCGATCAGCACCGGCTTGGCCGTCGCCTTGAACGTGTTGCCGGCGCCGTCGTTCTCCTCCAGCAGCTGCTTGGCTGCCTCGAACTTCACGTCGAAGCCGTGATCGCGGCGGATCTGCTGGGCCACGTTGGGAAGGGTCTCGATGACGGACAGCTCGAACACCGACTGGGCGTTGTCGGTGACGGGGCCGTAGGAGTCCACCGCGATCGTCACCGGCCCCATCCCGAGAAAGCCGAACGCCACCAGGCCGAAGGCGAACACCGCCGGCGCCATCATGAGGCTGCCGAGTCCCATCGTGCTGACGATGTAGGCCAGCCCCATCAGGAACACGATGGTGATGCCGAGCCAGTAGGCGCTGAAGTTGCCGGCGACGAAACCGGACAGCACGTTGAGCGAGGCGCCGCCCTCGCGCGAGGCCGTGACGACCTCGCGCACGTGGCTGGACTCGGTCGAGGTGAAGACCTTGACCAGCTCCGGGATGATGGCGCCGGCCAGGGTGCCGCACGTGATGACGCTCGAGAGCTTCCACCACAGGCTGCCGTCGCCGAGGTCGTGGACGAGGATGTACGAGGCCCCGTAGGTCATCCCGACCGACACCAGCGACGTGAGCCAGACGAGCGACGTCAGCGGCGCCTCGAAGTTCATCCGGGCGACGCCGGCGTAGCGGGCCCGTGCGATCGTCTCGTTGAGCAGGTAGGACACACCGGACGCGATGATCATCAGCACGCGCATCAGGAAGATCCACACCAGGAGCTGGACCTGGACCGCCGGCTCCTTCACCGCCAGCAGGATGAACGAGATGAGGGCGACGCCGGTCACCCCGTAGGTCTCGAAGCCATCGGCGCTGGGCCCGACCGAGTCGCCCGCGTTGTCGCCCGTGCAGTCGGCGATGACGCCGGGGTTGCGCGCGTCGTCCTCCTTGATGTTGAAGACGATCTTCATGAGATCGGAGCCGATGTCGGCGATCTTGGTGAAGATGCCGCCGGCGATGCGGAGGGCGGCCGCCCCCAGCGACTCGCCGATGGCGAACCCGATGAAGCAGGGGCCGGCGTAGTCACCGGGGATGAACAGCAGGATGCACAGCATGAGGAACAGCTCCACGCTGATCAGCAGCATCCCGATGGACATGCCGGCCTTGAGCGGGATCACGTAGACCGGGTACGGCTCCCCCTTGAGGCTGGCGAACGCGGTGCGCGAGTTGGCGAACGTGTTGATGCGGATGCCGAACCACGCCACCCCGTAGCTGCCGGCGATGCCGACGAGGCTGAATGACAGAATAATCAGGACGCGGACCGCCTCGAAGTGCAGGAGGAAGCCGAAGTAGAGGACGATGATGGCGCCGATGAAGATCTCGAGCAGCAGGATGAACTTGCCCTGGGTGATGAGGTACGTCTTGCAGGTCTCGTAGATCAGCTCGGAGATCTCGCGCATGGACTCGTGCACCGGCAGGTTCTTGAGCTGGCGGTAGATCACGAGGCCGAACACGAGCCCGAGCACGCAGACGCCGAGGCCGGCCGTGAGCAGCGTGCGCCCGCCCGTGCCGGCCACGTGCACCTGCCCGAGGTCGGGGATCCGGAGATTCGCCTCGCCGCCGGCGGCCTCCACCCCGACGGGGACGGCGGCGACGAGGGCGAGCAGGACGAGCGCCGGCACGACGAGCAGCGCGACGCGGGACGTGCGCAAGAGGTTCCAGTCCATGCTGTCGGGTCTCCTGGCGGGGGTTCGTCAGTGAACTCGAATGACGGCGACACTGTACGCGAGGCGTCGGCGGCGGTCAACGGGAAATCGCGGAAAAATGGGGCGAAGTGTGCGAGTTGACAGGTTTTGCAGCGGGCCGGTACGATCGGGCGCGATGTCCCACGTGACCTGCCCGACCTGCCGCGCCGCCACCCCATGGCAAGGCAACCCGCACCGGCCCTTCTGTTCGCTCCGCTGCCGCCTCATCGACCTGGGCATCTGGCTCGACGAGCGCTATCGCGTCGACGCCGAGCCGGAGGCCGAGGAATCCGCGGAGGCCGGGGAGCCGGCGGGCGCCGGGGACGAGCGTGTTTCGTAAGGCGTCGGGCGCGATCCTGTGCCCGTCGTGCGGGCGACTGACCAACGCCGACGCGGCGGTGTGCCTGGTGTGCGGCCGGCGCAACCCCGGGATGTGGGGGCTGGCCGGCCCGCTGCGCGCGCTCTTCCGCCGGCGCTTCGTGGACGTCGTCACGATCGCCTGCATCGCGATGTACGTGGTGAGCCTCGTCTTCGATCCGCGCGCGGCGCTGCAGCCGCGCGGCCTCTTCAACCTGTTCTCGCCGAGCGACGAGGCGCTCTTCGCGCTGGGCGCCACCGGGGCGGTCCCCTGGCAGCTCGGCCGCTGGTGGACGCTGCTCACCGCGATCTACCTGCACGGCGGGCTGCTGCACATCCTCTTCAACGTCATGTGGATCCGCCAGCTCGGCCCCGCGGTCGAGGAGCTGTACGGGTCGGCCCGCCTCGTCGTGATCTTCACGGTCGCCGGCGTCGCCGGGTTCGTCGCCTCGAACTTCCTCGGCCATCCGTTCACGATCGGCGCCTCCGGCTCGATCTTCGGGCTGCTCGGCGCCATGGTGGCGTTCGGCCAGAAGCGCGGCGGCACCTTCGGCGCGATGGTGCTCCGGCAGTACGGACAGTGGGCGCTGATCCTCTTCGTGCTCGGCTTCCTGATGCCCGGCGTGAACAACATCGCCCACGCGGGCGGCTTCGTCGGCGGGTTCGCGGCGGGCCTCGTGCTGGCGCTGGCCGAGCACCAGGCGGAAACGGTGGTCGACCAGCTGCTGGCGGCGGCCGCCATCGGAGTCACGCTGCTCGGCTTCGCGCTGGCGATCTACACGGCGTTCGCCGGCTGAACGCACGAACGCCCGGGCCTTGCGGCCCGGGCGTCCTCGGCATTAACCCGGCAGCGACCTACTCTCCCACGCAGTTGCCCACGCAGTACCATCGGCCCAGGAGGGCTTAACTTCCGTGTTCGGGATGGGAACGGGTGTGGCCCCTCCGGCAACGCCACCGGGAATCGTATTGTCCTTTGACAACCGAATCCCGAGATCCTCGAGCGCAGCGTTCGCGATGCGCATCTCTCCGAATCGAACGTATGGATGAGTGCAACGTGGTCAAGCCGCACGGGCGATTAGTACCGGTCAGCTGAACACCTTACGGTGCTTACACCTCCGGCCTATCAACCTGGTCATCTACCAGGGCCCTTCAGGGGGCTTACGCCCCGG
>JBGQFW010000125.1:0-11398 GCA_041497115.1 Methylomirabilia bacterium | reverse complement strand
CACGTACGCGCTGAACCTCACCCAGCATACGAACGGCGTGGAGAACATCCGCTCGCTCTGCATGCTGCAGCTCCTCCTCGGTAACATCGGCCGTCCCGGAGGCGGGGTGACGGCGCTCCGTGGCCACGCCAACGTGCAGGGAGCCACCGACCTCGAGCTGCTCTATCACGAGCTCCCGGGGTACATGGCCCAGCCCCTGCGCGACCTGCACCCCGACTTCAAGACGTACCTCGAGAAAGAGACGCCGAAGGGCGGGTACTGGGTCAACAAGCCGAAGTTCTTCGTGAGCCTGCTCAAGGCCTTCTACGGCGACGCCGCCACCAAGGACAACGAGTACGGCTACCAGTGGATCGCCAAGCGGGCGTCGGCCGACGCCTACAGCCACCAGCACATCTTCGTGGACATGTACAACGGCATCATCAAGGGCTTCCTGGCCGACGGCCAGAACCCGGCGGTCGGCGGCCCCAACGCCAAGCTGGCCCGCGCCGCGATGCAGCGGCTGGACTGGATGGTGGTCGTGGACATCTTCCTGACCGAGACGGCCGAGGTCTGGAAGACGCCGGGCATCGACCCCAAGGACGTCAAGACCGAGGTGTTCTTCCTGCCCGCCGCGCCGGCCGCCGAGAAGGACGGCAGCCTCACCAACACGATGCGGCTCATCCAGTGGCACGACCGGGCGGTGACCCCGCCGGGCGACGTGCACTCGGACGCCGACTTCGTCTGCCGGCTGGCCCACCGGCTGCAGAAGCTGTACGCGGGCAGCAAGAAGGAGCGCGACCGCGGCTTCCTCGCCGCCAACTTCACCTTCGGCGCCAAGCCCGACGAGCCGGAGATGGTGGAGGTGCTGAAGGAGGTCAACGGCTTTGCCACCGAGGACATCAAGGACAAGGACGGCAAGGTCGTCTATCGCAAGGGCCAGGCGCTCGCCACGTTCGCGCACATGACGGACGACGGCAAGACCGCCGGCGGCTGCTGGATCTACACCGGCGTCGTCAACGAGACGCCGGACGGCAAGCTGGTCAACAAGGCGGCCGGGCGCAAGCCGGCCGACGACAAGGACTACCTCGCGCACGGCTGGGGGTTCGCGTGGCCGGCCAATCGCCGCATCCTCTACAACCGCGCGTCGGCGGACCTGCAGGGCAAGCCGTGGAGCGAGAAGAAGAAGCTGATCTGGTGGGATGCCAACGCGCCGGGGCTGAAGCCGGAGGACAAGGGCAAGTGGGTCGGGATGGATGTCCCCGACTTCAACCCGTTCCTGGCCCCCGAGGCCAAGAACGGTGACAAGCCGTTCATCATGCGCACCGACCTCGTCGGCGGGTTCTTCGGGCCGCTCAACGACGGCCCGTTCCCCGAGCACTACGAGCCGGTCGAGTCCCCGACGAAGAATCTGCTCAGCCGTCAGCAGATCAACCCGGTGGTGAAGATCTGGAAGGTGCCCGACCAGCGGAACGAGCTGGCGCCGGTGGGGTCGCCCGACTATCCCTACGTCATCACGACGTACCGCCTCACCGAGCATCACCTCTCGGGCGTGATGTCGCGCTACCTGCCGATGCTGGCCGAGCTGCATCACTCGCACTTCGCCGAGATCAGTCACGAGCTGGCGAAGGAGCTGAACATCGAGAACGGCGAGAGGATCACGGTCATGAGCCCGCGCGGCAAGGTGCACGTGACGGCCATGGTCACCCACCGCATCAAGCCGTTCACGATCAACGGCAAGACGGTGCACCAGATCGGCGTGCCGTGGCACTGGGGGTGGAAGGGCGTCGAGGCGCTGCCCGGCAGCCGCGGCGACATCACCAACGACCTCTCGGCGACCGTCGGCGACCCCAACGTCTACATCCAGGAGACGAAGGCCTTCCTCTGTAACGTGAAGAAGGGGGTGGTGTAGCCATGGCCAAGACGCTGGCGATGTTCACGGACACGTCCCTGTGCATCGGCTGTCGCGCCTGCCAGGTGGCGTGCAAGCAGTGGAACGAGCTCGGCCTGGAAGTCCCCGAGTGGACCGGCGGCTACCAGAACCACGCCCACTTCACCGACAAGACCTACCGGCTGGTGCGGTTCATCGAGGAGCCCGGCGCCAAGCCCAACGGCGACCTCGCCTGGCTGCTGATGTCCGACGTCTGCAAGCACTGCGCGCAGGCCGGCTGTCTGGACGCGTGCCCGACCGGCGCCATCTATCGGACGGAGTACGGCACCGTCAACATCAACCAGGACGTGTGCAACGGCTGCCGCTACTGCGTCTCGTCGTGCCCGTTCGGCGTCGTGTCGTTCAACGAGGCGACCGGCACCGCGAAGAAGTGCACGTTCTGCAACGACCGCATCCACAACGGCCTCGGTCCCGCCTGCGCCAAGGCCTGCCCGACCGAGTCCATCCAGTTCGGCTTCCGCGAGGACCTGACGGTCAAGGCCCAGGCGCGCGTGGAGAAGCTGAAGACGATGGGCTTCAAGGACGCCCAGCTCTACGGCGCCGACAGCGCCGGCTTCCTGGGCGGGCTCAACGCGTTCTTCCTCCTGCTGGCCAAGCCGTCGGTCTACAACCTCCCGGAGAGCCCCAAGCTGCCGCAGCGCAACGTCGTGGTGGACTCCCTCTTTTCGATCGGCTCCGCGCTGGTCGTCGGGCTGGGCGTGCTGCTCTCGTTCCGCGAGCGCGGCAAGGGAGGCCCCGATGCTTAAGGCGCCCCACTGGGAGATGATGATCGTCTGGTACTTCTTCCTCGGCGGCATCGCCGGCGGAAGCTACTTCACCGCCGCCATCGCCGACAACTTCGGCGGCGCGCGCGACCGCGCGGTGGCCCGCGCCGGCTACCTCCTCTCGCTGCCGCTGGTGGTGGTGTGCGGGGTGCTGCTGATCGCCGACCTCGGCGTGCCGGCGCGGTTCCTCAACATGCTGGGCACCTTCAAGTTCTGGGACCCGATGTCCATCGGAGCGTGGGCGGTCGGCGTGTTCGGCGCGTTCTCGTTCGTCTCGTCCGCGCTCAGCCTATCGTCGTCGGAGTCCATGGCCTCGCTGCGGCGCAAGGTCAGCCTGGTCGGGATCTTCTTCGGCTTCTTCCTGGCGAGCTACACGGGCGTGCTGCTGAGCAACTCGGCCATGCCGTTCTGGAGCGACACGCGCCTGATGGGGGCGCTGTTCCTCGCCTCGGGCGCTTCCACCGGCATCGCCGCCATCACGCTGGTCCTCTTCCTCACCGGACAATCGAGCGGCGAGGGGTGGGGCAAGCTCAAGCACGCGGACCGTTACTCGATGATCTTCGAGCTGGTGCTGCTGGTGGCGCTCGTGACGGCGCTGGGCGCCGCCGCCAAGCCGCTCCTCAGCGGCCACTATGCCCCGATGTTCTGGGGCGGCCTGGTGGGTCTCGGCCTGGTCCTGCCGCTCGTGCTCGACTTCGTCGGTAGCCGGGCGCGTGCGCTCGGCGCGCTGGCGGCCGCGCTCGTGCTGATCGGCGGCTTCGTGCTCCGCTACGTGGTGCTGATGTCGATCCAGGCGTGACCCGTCCCGCCGGGGACGCGCGCTCTCACGCGAGGGGCCCGGGCGGGCCCCTCGCGGCGTTTCGGCCATGACCGACCTGCGCGAGGCGTGGGCGGATCTTCTCGCTCGCCGGCCGGCCCTGCGCGACAGCCTGACGATCTACGGCGAGATCCTCGAGGGGTGGGCGCGCTGGGCGCCGCCGCGCCCGCTCGCGCTGACGCCCGACCCCGCCGCCTGGCGCGCGGCCTGGGAGGGCGGCACACCGCTGGTCGCGGAGGCCGCGCGCGTGCTGCGCGCCGACGACCTCGAAGAGCTGCTGGGCGGGGCGATGGAGGCGCTGGCGCAGGCCGAGCCCGACCTGGCGGCCGGGCTGCAGCGCCTCGCCGAGGCGTGGGACCGCGGGGCGTTCGGCCCGTCGGCGCTCCTGCCCGCCCGGGGACGCATCGGCGCTCCCGCCGCCGAGGCGGCCGGGCTCGGGGCCGACGTCCTCGCGTTCCTCGCGGGCGCCAGCCTGCGGCCCGCGCTGGAGGCGACCTTCGCGCCGGCGCGCGAGCACCTCGCCGAGGGCGCGTGGGCGCTGGGGGTGTGCCCGTTCTGCGGCGGGCCCGCCGGCTTTACCGACGTGATCGAGGACGGGCGCCGGCGGCTGGCCTGCCACCTCTGCGGCGGCGCCTGGCTCTTCGCCAAGCTGCGCTGTCCCTTCTGCGGTGTCGACGGCGCCCAGCACCAGGTCCGGCTCACCCCGGAGGAGCCCCGGGAGGAGGGCTACCTCGTCGTCGCCTGTCGCGAGTGCCGCGCCTATATGAAGGAAGTGGACCGCCGCAGCCGCTGGAACGCCGGCCCGGCGCTCGTGGAGGATTGGGGCTCGCCGCACTTCGACCTGATCGCCCACCGGCAGGGGTACTGGCGCCCGATCCCCTCGATCGTGCAGCTCGCCGTCCGATCCTGATTGCCCATCATCATATCGGGATTGTGGTAAAATCCCGTAGCCATTGATCTTTTCGGTGATGACATGCACCCGAGCCTGATCAATCCAGCGATCGTCGGTTACATCTGCGCGATGGGTCTCGCGCTCGCGTACCTCGTGCAGCGCCACGAGCTCGTGCATCGCCTGGCCGTCCTCGCCACGCTGGCCGGATGGGCCGCCCACACGGTGGCGCTCATCGTGCGCGCCGTCGAGCTCGGCGCGCCTCCGTTCGGCAGCCTGCCCGACGCCATCGGCGTGGTGGTCTGGGTCATCGTCCTGCTCGAGGTCCTCATCGAGCAGCGCTCGGGCGTGCGCGTGCTGGGGGCCTTCGTGCTGCCGATCGTCGTGGCGCTGATCCTGAGATCGACCACCGCGCGGCCGGTTGCGCTGGCGCCGGTCCTCGCCAGCGCGTGGCTGTGGATCCACATCGCGCTGGCGCTGGTCGGCATCGCCGCCTTCGTCTTCAACTTCGTGGGCGCGATCATGTACTTGCTGCAGGAGCGCCAGCTCAAGGCCAAGCGACCCGGCGCCTTCTACTACCGTCTGCCCGCCCTGGAGACGCTCGACCGGCTGACGTTCCGCACGCTGGCGCTGGGCTTTCCGTTCCTGACCATCGGGCTCCTGCTCGGGGCCCTCTGGGCGCGCACGGCGTGGGGGAGTGCGCTGACGTTCGATCCGCTGGCGTTCTTCTCGCTGGTCGCGTGGGTGATCTACGCCGGCACGCTCGCCGGGCGGGCCGCCGTCGGCTGGCACGGCCGCCGGGCGGCCTACTTCGCCATCGTCGGCTTCGCCGCGCTGGTCCTCACACTGGGCGCCGGCATGTTCCTGCCCGGGCGGCACGGGTCCTGATGGCCCTCTTCGTCGCCGGGCTGAGCCACAAGAACGCGCCGGTCGCGCTGCGCGAGCAGCTGGCGGTGGAGGAGGACAAGCTCCGCGAGCTGCTGCGCGACATCCAGGCCGACAGCGTCCTGCCCGAGGTCGTCGTGCTCTCGACCTGCAACCGGGTGGAGGTCTACGGCGTGGCCGAGGCGCCGGGGGAGGCGCGTGCCGTGGCCTTCCGCCACCTGTGTCGCCATCGCGGCGTGGACCTGGCGGCGCTCGAGCCGATGCTCTACACGCACCTCGACGGCGACGCCGTCCGCCACGCCTTCCGCGTGGCGGCCAGCCTCGACTCGATGATGGTCGGCGAGCCCCAGATCCTGGGCCAGGTGAAGGACGCCTTCGCGCTGGCCCAGGCCTGCGAGACGGTCGGGCCCCAGCTCCACACGCTGTTCAGCCAGGCCTTCAGCGTCGCCAAGCGGGTGCGCACGGAGACCGAGATCGCCCGCCACGCGGTGTCGGTGTCGTTCGCGGCCGTCGAGCTGGCCAAGAAGATCTTCGCCGGTCTCGGGGGGCGTGCGGTGCTGCTCGTCGGCGCCGGCAAGATGAGCGAGCTGGCGGCCAAGCACCTCGTCGAGCAGGGCGCCTTCCCCATCTACGTCACCAACCGCACGTGGGCGCGCGCCCAGGACCTGGCGCGGGCGCTGTCCGGGACGGCGGTGCCGTGGGACGAGCTGCCGACGGCGCTCGGCAGCGTGGACATCGTGGTGACGTCCACCGGGGCCGCCGAGCCGGTGGTGACGCGGGCCGCGGTGACCCGCGCGATGCAGGGGCGGCGGGGGCGGCCGCTGTTCTTCATCGACATCGCGGTGCCGCGCGACGTCGAGCCCGGCGTGGACGGCCTCGACGACGTCTACCGCTACGACATCGACGACCTCAAGCAGGTGGTGGACGCCAACCTGCGCGAGCGCGCGCGCGAGGCCCAGCGCGCGGAGGGGCTCGTGGAGCGCGAGGTCGGCAAGTTCCTGACGCGCCAGGGCGACGTCGAGGTGGTGCCGACCATCGTGTCGCTGCGGGCCCGGCTGGAGGAGATCCGCCTGGGCGAGGTCCGGCGCGCGCTGGCGCGGCTGCCCGACGCGACGCCGGAGACGCGGGCCGCCCTCGACGCGCTCTCGACCTCGATCGTCAACAAGATCCTCCACGCGCCGATCACCAAGCTGCGCGAGTCCTCGCGGGCGGGCGCCGGCCGCTCGTGGCTGGAGCTGGTGCACGAGCTGTTCGGGCTGGGGCGCCGGTCGTGATCCGCATCGGCACGCGCGCGAGCGCGCTGGCGCTGGCCCAGGCCCGGAGCGTGGCGGCGGCCCTCGGCGCCGACACCGAGCTCGTGGAGATGCGCACCGAGGGTGACCGGCTGGCCGAGGCGCGCCTGGCCACGGTGGGCGGCAAGGGGCTCTTCGTGCGCGAGATCGAGGAGGCGCTCCTGCGCGGCGAGATCGACGTCGCCGTCCACAGCCTCAAAGATTTGCCGGCCGAGCCGCCCGCCGGGCTCGTGCTCGCCGTCTTCCCCGCGCGCGCGGACGCGCGCGACGTGCTGGTGGCCCGCCGCCCGCTCACGCTGGAGAGCCTGCCGGCGGGCGCCGTCGTCGGCACCTCGAGCCCGCGCCGCCGCGCGCTGCTGCTCTCGCTCCGCCCCGACCTCGCCGTGGCGCCGATCCGCGGCAACGTGGACACGCGCCTGCGCAAGCTCGCCGCCGGCGACTTCGACGCGGTGGTGCTGGCGGCGGCGGGCCTCGCGCGCCTCGGCGTGGCGCCCGAGCACGGCCGGCCGCTGGACCCCGAGGTGTTCGTGCCGGCGGTGGGGCAGGGGATCATCGCCGTCGAGGCGCGCGCCGGCGACGCGCGCACGCTCGGCCGGCTGGCGCGCCTCGATCACGCCGCGACGCGCCCGTGCGCCCTCGCCGAGCGCGCCTACCTCGCGCGCCTGGGCGCCTCCTGCACGACGCCGGTGGCGGCGCACGCCCGCCTCGAGGGCGCCACGCTGCGCATGACCGCGCTCGTCATCAGCGAGGACGGCGGCCGCATCCTGAGAGCGGGCGCGACGGCGCCGGCCGCCGACGCCGAGTCGCTCGGCCGCGACCTCGCCGACACCCTGCTCGCGCGCGGCGCCGCCGCCATCACCAACCTGAGCCGCCTTCCCGATGCCCGTACCGCCCACTGACGAGCGTCCGCTGGAGGGCCGCACCATCGTGGTGACGCGCGCCGCCGCCCAGGCGCAGCGCTTCACCCTGCTGCTGGAGGCGGCGGGGGCGCGCGTGCTGGAGGCGCCCGCCATCGTGATCGCGCCGCCGGCGTCGTGGGAGCCCCTCGACGCGGCGCTCGACGCGCTGGCCACCTTCACCTGGGTGATCTTCACCTCGGTCAACGGCGTGGCGATGGTGGACCGGCGGCTGACCGCGCGCGGCCTCGACTGGTCGGCGCTGGCGGGACGCCGGGTGGCCGCCATCGGCCCTGCCACCGCTGATGCGCTCGCCGAGCACGGCGTGCGCGCCGACGTCGTCCCCGCCGAGTACCGGGCCGAGGGGCTCGTCGAGCGGCTGCGCAGCGTGCTCACGCCGGCCGACCGCGTGCTGCTGCCGCGCGCCGCGCAGACCCGCGACGTGCTGGTCACCGAGCTGCGGCGCCTCGGCGCCGACGTCACCGAGGTGCCGGCCTACGCCACGCGCCGGGCCGAGGCCGGCGCCGCGCGGCTGCGCGAGGCGCTGGCGGCCGGCACGATCGACGCGGTGACGTTCACCTCGTCGTCCACCGCGCGCAACTTCGCCGAGCTCTTCAGCGACGCGGAGCGCCGCACCTGGCTCGGGCGGGTGACGGTCGCCTCCATCGGCCCCATCACCGCCGCCACCGCCGCCGAGTACGGGATGGCCACCGACGTCATGCCGGTCGAGTACACGATTCCCGCGCTGGCCAAGGCGCTCGCCGACCACTTCGCCCGTGTGCCGCGCGGCGGCGCCCGCCGCGCCAGGAGGCTCTGATGCCCAGCCCGATGTTCCGTCCCCGTCGTCTGCGCGAGAAGCCGCTGCTGCGCAAGCTCGTCCGCGAGACGGCCCTGGCCGTCGAGGACTTCGTCTACCCGCTCTTCGTCCAGCACGGGCGCGGCCTGCGGGAGCCGATCGCGTCCATGCCCGGCCAGTTCCGCCTCTCGGTGGACGAGCTGGTGAAGGAGTGCAAGGACGCGGCGGGCATGGGCATTCCGGCCGTGCTGCTCTTCGGGCTGCCCGCCGAGAAGGACCCGCGGGGCTCCGAGGCCTATGCCGAGGACGGCATCGTGCAGCAGGCGGTGCGGGCGGTGAAGGAGACGGTCCCCGATCTGCTGGTGGTCACCGACGTGTGCCTGTGCGAGTACACGAGCCACGGCCACTGCGGCGTGGTCGAGGACGGCGCGGTGAAGAACGATCCCACCCTCGAGCTCCTGGCCCGCACCGCGGTGTCGCACGCCGAGGCCGGCGCCGACATCATCGCCCCGTCCGACATGATGGACGGCCGCGTGGCCGCCCTGCGCGAGGCCCTCGACGAGGCGGCGTTCGTGGAGACGCCGATCATGGCCTACTCGGCCAAGTACGCCTCGGTCTTCTACGGCCCGTTCCGGGAGGCGGCCGACTCCACGCCGCAGTTCGGCGATCGGCGCAGCTACCAGATGGATCCCGCCAACGCGCAGGAGGCGATGCGCGAGATCGCACTCGATCTCGACGAGGGCGCCGACATCGTCATGGTGAAGCCGGCGCTGCCGTACCTCGACATCATTTCGCGCGCCAAGGCGGAGTTCAACGTGCCGCTGGCCGCCTACTCGGTGTCGGGCGAGTACGCGATGATCCGCGCGGCCGGGCGGCTGGGCTGGCTGGACGAGGAGCGGGCCATTCTCGAGTCGCTCACTTCGATCCGCCGGGCCGGCGCCGACATCGTCATCACCTACTTCGCCAAGGACGCCGCGCGGCTGCTCGAGCGCGGCACCCACCTACGCTGAGGGCAAGGGCGTGCGCATCTCGGCCAAGGGAGAGTACGCGATCAAGGCGATGCTGGACCTCGCGATGCACCGGGGCCGCCCGCTGGTGCCGATCCAGGAGATCGCCGGCCGCCAGGGGATTCCGCAGCGGTACCTCGAGCAGGTGCTGCTCGCGCTCAAGCGGGCGGGGCTGCTGACCTCCAAGCGCGGGTCCACCGGCGGCTACCATCTCACCAAGGCGCCCGACGAGATCACGGTGGGCGCCGTGCTGCGGGCGGTGGACGGCGGCACCGCGCCCTTCGAGGGCGGGCCCGCCGTCCGGCGCAACGGCGGCCGCGAGGGGTCCGATCTCGGCGAGCTCTGGAGCGAGATCGCCGAGGCGGTGGCCGGCGTCGTGGACCGCTGGACGGTCGGCGACCTCGTGGCCCGGGCCGAGGCCCGGCGCGGGTCCGCCCGCCCGATGTACCACATCTGATGGGCGCGCCATGACCGGCAAGATCGCCGACACCGTGCTCGATCTCATCGGCGCGACGCCGCTGGTCCGGCTGCGGCGGCTCGCCGACGCGGCGGGCGCCCGCGTGCTGGCCAAGCTGGAGTCGCGCAACCCCGGCGGCAGCGTCAAGGACCGAATCGCCGCCTCGATGATCGAGGACGCCGAGCGGCGCGGCGTGCTCAAGCCCGGCGCGACCATCGTGGAGCCGACCAGCGGCAACACCGGCATCGGCCTGGCCATGGTGGCGGCGGTCAAGGGCTACCGGCTGATCCTCACGATGCCGGAGGACATGAGCGTCGAGCGGCAGCGGCTGTTCGCGCGCTTCGGCGCCGAGATCCATCTCACGCCGGCCATCGAGGGCATGTCGGGCGCGGTCTTCGCCGCCGAGGAGCTCGCGCGCCAGCACCCCGACTACTTCGTCCCGCAGCAGTTCCAGAACCCCGCCAACCCCGAGATCCACCGGCGCACGACCGCGCTGGAGATCCTCGACGCGGTGGACGGCCGGCTGGACGCGTTCGTGGTCGGCGTCGGCACCGGCGGCACCATCACCGGCGTCGGCGAGGTCCTCAAGGCCAAGCTGCCCGGGGTGGCGGTCATCGCGGTGGAGCCGGCCAAGTCGCCGGTCCTCTCGGGCGGGCGCTTCCGGCCGCACGGCATCCACGGCATCGGGGCCTCGTTCGTCCCCGGCGTGCTGAACCGCGCCGTCCTCGATCGCATCGTCACGGTGACGGACGAGGACGCGGTGGCGTGGTCCAAGCGCCTCTGCCGCGAGGAGGGGATCCTGGCCGGCATCTCGTCCGGCGCCGCCGCGTGGGCGGCCTGCCAGGTGGCGGCGGCGATGCGGCCCGAGCAGACCGTCGTGACGATCCTGCCCGACACCGGCGAGCGCTACCTGAGCCTCGGATGATCCCGGGCCCTCGCGAGGGACGCGCATGGTGACGGTGTACATCCCGACGCCCTTCCGGCGGGCGACGGCCAACCGTGACCGCGTCGAGGTGAGTGCCCGCGACGTCGCCGGGCTGCTCGAGGAGCTGGAGCGGGCGTACGGCGGCCTCAAGGGGCTGGTGCGCAACGAGCGCGGCGAGATCCACGCGCACGTCGCGCTCTACGTCAACAACGAGCCCGTCGACACCCTCGGCACGCGCCTGAAGGACGGCGACGAGGTGGCGATCATCCCGGCGCTGGCAGGTGGCAGTGCGAGCCGAGCCGGTGCCTCCGGCGAGGCGAGCCTGAGATGGGCCAGTGCGAGCCGAGCCGGTGCCTCCGGCGAGGCGAGCCTGAGGTCAAGATGGCGAGTCTCCTGACGCCCGGGGAGCGCGAGGCGATCCGCTCGCAGGCGGCCGAGGAGTACCCGTTCGAGTCGTGCGGCGTGATCCTCGCGCGCGGCGGCGAGCGGCGGCTGCTCCGCTGCCGCAACGCCCAGAACGAGCTGCACGCGCGCGATCCCCAGCGCTATCCCCGGGACGCGCGCACCGCCTACTACATCGACCCCAACGACCTGCTGCGCAACGGCGACCTCGAGCGCGAGGGGTTCGCCGTCGCGATCATCTACCACTCGCACGTGGACGCCGGCGCGTACTTCTCGGAGACGGACCGCCGCCAGGCGCTGGTCGTCGACGAGCCGGCCTATCCGACCGCGGTGTACGTCGT
>JBGQFW010000124.1:0-11451 GCA_041497115.1 Methylomirabilia bacterium | reverse complement strand
GCCGCTGGCCGCCTACACCGGCTGGAGCCTGCGTCACCCCGACATCGGCGGCGCCGAGCAGCTCCTCTACTTCGCCGGCGCGACGCTGCCCTTTCCGAAGACGCGCGAGGACCGCGTGCGCACCGGCGAGACGCGGCTGTCTATCGAGGAGCGCTATCCCTCGCGCGCGGCCTACCTCGAGCGCGTGCGCAAGGCCGCGCTCGATCTGGTGGCGGCGCGCTATCTGCTGGAAGAGGACGTCGAGCTCTCGGTCACGCTGGCGGCGCGCACGTGGGACTGGCTCGCGTGATGGGCATCAAGGGCATCGACCACTGGGTCTTCCTGGCGGGTGACCTGCAGCGCACGCTGGCCTTCTACGAGCGGCTCGGCTTCACGATCGCATGGGAGAAGCGCCCGGGCCGTCCCGACATGGCGACGATCCGCATCAACGACGCGCAGAAGATCAACGTCCACGGCCCCGACGCGCCCGCCCGCCCGGGCTACCTCGGCGCGCGGCGACCGACCGCCGGCGGCGCCGACTTCTGTCTGGAGTGGGACGGGACCGTCGACGAGATCCTCGCGCTGCTGAAGCGCAACGGCGTGACGCCCGAGGCCGGGCCCGGCCCGCGCACGTGCGCGGGCGGCCAGTCCACGAGCGTCTACTTCCGCGATCCCGACGACAACCTCGTCGAGTTCACCGTCTACGACCGGCGCGCCTGACCAAGAAGCGCGCTCCCCTCCACGTGCTCTCCTCAGATACCCTCGCCGCTGAGTTGGTAAGCCGCTCAGAAGTAGGGTGCGCCAACCTCATGCAGCGCCGAGATCTGGGCTGAACGTAGCCCCCCGAGCAGACAGACAACGCCAACCAACAGGGCCATGCTTCTGTAGCGACGGTGCTCTTTGAGAGACGCCGGGCGTCTATGTCGGGATTGACGCATCGGAACCGCCAACTGGCCTCCCATTGGCGACCGCGTTGTGCCCCCAGGAGAATCCCTCACTACACCACCGGAGAGATCCCGCCGTCGAAGTTGATGGCCGTGCCGGTGATGAACGCGGCGCGGTCCGAGGCGAGGAACGCCACCAGGTCGGCGAACTCCGCGGCCTCGGCGACCCGCCCGATCGGGACGCGCTTGCCGAGATCTTTGTAGTGCGCGTCGAGGTCGCCGTCCTTGGCCCGCCGCGCCATCTGCGCGCTCTTCACGAGGCCGATGCAGATGGCGTTGACCAGGATGCGATCGGCCGCGTACTCGTTGGCCAGCGACTTCGTGAGGTTGATCCCGGCGGCGCGCGAGACGCTCGTGGGCAGCCCGTTGGCCCGGGGCGCCTTGCCCCCGGTGTTGACGACGTTGATGATGCGTCCGCCGCCGTGCCGCTTCATGTGCGGAATCACGAGGCGGCTCATGCGCACCGCAGCCATCAGCTTCAGCTCCAGGTCGGCGTGCCAGGCCTCGTCGCTGACCTGCTCGAAGCTGGCCCCCGCCGAGGTGCCCGCGTTGTTGAGCAGAATGTCGACGGTGCCGAACTGCCGGGTCGTGGCCGCCACCACCGCATCGCACCCGGCCGCCTGCGAGACATCGGCGGCCAGCGGGAGGATCTCGGCTCCCGTCGCCTTGCGGATGTCGTCCATGGCCCGCTCGAGCACGTCCTTGCGGCGAGCACAGGCGACGACCCGGGCGCCCGAGCGGGCGAACCGCTCGACGGCCGCCCGCCCCAGCCCCTCGCTGCCGCCCGTGACGATCGCGACCTTCCCTTTGAGTCCGAGCTCTAGAGTGTCCATGGCGGGCAGAATAGCAGGCTCGCCGGGATTTAGAACCACTGCCTCAGCTCGATGTGGTAGCCGTTGGGATCCTGAATCTCTGCCCTGGCATAGTTCTCCCGGACTCTCGGCCCCCAGACGATCTCCACCCCCTTGGTCTTGAGATATTCGATCGTCTTCTGCATGTCGTCGACTTCGAGCGCCATCATGCGGTATCCGAGGTGCTCGCTCTTCGGCTCGGGCTCCACGGACCCGCCCTCGTACGAAATGAGCTCGACGGTCGTGCCACCCAGGTCCAGGTACGCGAGATTCATCGGCACGCCAAGGTGCGAGCGGTCGATTCGGTCACGGGATCTGACCTTGAATCCCAGCACCTCGGTGTAGAACTCCACCGTTCGGTCCGGCTTGTCCGTCACGATCTCCACGTGGTCGATCCGCTTGAACATCGGCAAGTTCTCCGGGATCCTCGAACAGTTCTATCCCAGCGCATCCAGCAGCGCGCGCTGTCGCTCCAGACGTTTCGGACGGTCCTGAGCGAAACGCTGCACACCGGCGAGGATCGAGCTCGGGTCCAGGTGCGCCTCGGCGATGACGTCGGCCTCCAGTCCGCCGGTGAGCCACTGATTGTCCCAGTCGGCCGTGAGCGAATAGGCGTCGGTCAGCGAGCCGACATTGCGTAGCGGCCACATGCGGCGCGTGCCGCTGGTGACGAACATGAGGTCCTGCTCTGCCCCGGGCGGCAGCACGCGCTGCCGATACGCCTCCGGCTGGCGGTCGAACAACTCCTCGCTGATCGCCGCGATCACCTTCACGTTGACGCCGGCCTCCTCCAGGCGTGGCAGCACGCTCAGCAGATTGAACGTCGAGCTCGATCCCTGCGCCACCACATAGCCGTGCCGTGGCCTGCCCGGCGCGAAGTCCCGCACGACGTACAGGCCCTTGGCCGCGGCCCGAACATCCGGGTCGGCGAACATGCGGCGGTCGGCCACCCGAAAGTCGGGACGCGCCACCTCGATGATGATAATGCCCACCTTCTTCTCGCGCGCGGCGATCTCTGCCGCCGCGAAATACCCGGGGGCGACGTCGTTGTAGTCCCAGAAGCTCAGATTGATGACCTGGTCACGCGGAAACAGCTTCCACACCTGCGGCGAGAAGATACCGAAGTGCGTGCGCGCGTCGGCGGCGGTCTCGGGTCCGGAATGCCCCGCCAGGATGTGCAGAACGCCCGTGCGGAATTTGCTGTCCTGGTTCTGCTGGCTCCAGACGCGCGCCGGCAGGTACATCAGCGGCGTGAAGGCGCCGTAGGTGCCGCTGAACGCCCACACGCCCGCGAACGTGTCGGGGTCCAGCGAGGCGCTCTGGCCGACGAATCCGATGGCGCTCGACGCGTTGCCCGCCTCCTGGATCGCCGCCTTGAGTCGCGTCCCCAGCGGATTGGTCTCGGGATCGTAGTGGCCCCAGATGCTGCCGTGCTCCAGGTTGATCGACTCCGACAGGTCCGCCGCCAGCGTCAGCACCCGGTTGTCCGTGACGTGATTCAGCCACTTGACCATCTCGGAGATGCCCCGGCGCGCGCCCGCCACCTCGCCGGCCTTGCGGAACAACGCGATCTTCAGCTGCTTCTCCGCGCCCGAGATCGAGTTCCGCACGGTGAGGGTCTGCGGCTCCTCCGGGAGATTGGCGACACGGAGACGATCGTCCAGGAACGGGTCGTGCTTGACGTCGACGCGGAGCGGGAGGTCGTCCCTGACCGAGTCTCCGATCTCCACCAGGTGATCGGCCAGCCAGTCGCCGAGGCCATGGCGATCGAGCACGGACATGACGACGTCGATGTTGGTCTTGAACTGGATGAGCCGCTCGCGCGGATCGGTCACCGCCCCCTGCCGGATGCCGGCGAACTCGACGCCGTAGCGCTCCTCGAACGTACGCGCCAGGGCGACGAAGTACTCCGAGTTCATCTTCATCCCGTACGGATGGCTCGGATATCCCACCACCTGGTTGGCGACCGCGCCGGGCCAGTACCCTTTGGTGGTCTTGCCGATGACGATCATCGGGCGGCGATCCGCCGGATCCCAGTTCTCCATGGTCTCGAGCACGCCCGCGATCTGGTCGTAGTCGTGACCATCCGCCAGGGAGAACACATTCCACCCATAGGACGTCCACTGATCGATCAACCGGTAGCCCTTGAACTTGGCGGGAACGACACCGCCGATCAGCGCATCGTCGATGCCGGCGTTGTTGTCGGAGAGGAAGATCCGGAGCCGTTTCCCGACCTGAAGCGCGATCGCCTGGGTCTTGAGCTCCTGGGCGTGCCCCTCGGTCATGGCGAACTCGCCCTCGAACGCGATGATCTTCGGCGTACCCATGGGGGCGCCGACGATATTCCAGAACGCGGCTTTCCCGGCCGCCGACGCGATGCCGACCCCCGACGGGCCGCCGTTGACGTCGTTAGTGACATCGGTGGACTCGATGTGTCCTGAGAGGGCTCGGATGCCGCGCCCCTTGGCCTGGGCAAACAACGGATGATCCGACAGGTTCTGATCCGCGAGAAGCGTCTTCAGCGCTCCGGCACCGCGGCGGAATCCCAGCGCGTCGACCGGCAGCATCGCGACGTCCGGGGCGACGTAGTATCGGCGGTCGCCCGTCACCTGATACTTGCGGTACAGGGCCTGGCCCAGGATCATCCACAGCGCGTAACAGGTCGGCGCACAGTGGCCGGCCGCCAGCATGAACTTGTCGCCATAGGGATGCTTGGGGCGTCGGTAGTCGTAACGGAGTCCGCCGTGCTCGGGCCCGAGGAGATGCGTGACGACATTGAACGGCGTATAGGCCAGCGGGCCGCCGAAGTGCCCCGTCTGGGCATAGTTGCCAAGTAGCGTGAGCGCCATGCACGTCATGTAGCCGATGTCTTCCATGCGCTGCCGCTCATACTGAACGCTCATGACGAAAGATTCCGCCTTCCTGGACTCGATATTCTAAGGCAGCACCTTGCTTCAGTCGAACAGCGAGAGATCGATCGCGTCACCCATCGTGCGGTAGCCCAGGTCGCTCGGGTGGAGGTGGTCGCCGCAATCGTAGATCGGCAGCATGCTGGTCGGATGGTGGGGATCGCGGAGCGCCCGGTCGAAATCGACGATGCCGTCGAAGGCGTCGCTCTTGCGCAGCCACTCGTTGACCGCCTGGCGCACCGTCTCGCGCTTCGGGTTCCAGGCACCGGCCAGGAAGGTCTCGTTCTCGTAGGGGGTCAGCGTGCCGCCGATGACCTTGATCCCTCGGGCCCGGCCGCGCACGGCGAACTGCTTCAGTCCGGCGATCATCTGCGGCGCGGTCACCTCTTCCTCGGGCTTGCCGGGACGGTTCCGCAGATCGTTGGCGCCCAGCATGATCACGGTATGGGTGACCCCGGGCTGCGCCAGCACGTCGCGGTCGAAGCGCCGCAGGCCGCTGTCGCCCCGGATGTCGTGCAGGATCCGGTTGCCGCCGAGCCCCTGGTTCATCACCGCCATCGGCCGCCCGCGCTGCCGCCCCACGAGCCGGCGCGCGAGCTGCGAGGGCCAGCTGTGGTGGCCATCGTGGGTCGAGATGTTGGCGTCGGTCAGCGAGTCGCCGAGCGCGACGATCGCGCCCGTCTCCGGCGGCGCGACGACATCGACGCCGCAGACGAAGTACCAGTCATCGGTCAGGCGGCCGACCGGCATAACCTCTTCGGCCGTGAAGTCCCCCGGTGGCGATATGTAGTTGGTCTGCCGCGCATAGCGCCCGGTGATCCCGAAGCTCGCCGGCAGATCTCCCGGCAGGTGCAGGCTGACGGCAAGGTCCGACAGGGGCGCGACGGCAAGCTCGACCGGATCGCTGACGACCAGCGCGCCGGCGGCGATCGTCGCGCCGCTTTCGCCGCCGAACGTGAGCCGACGGTTCGAGCCCGCGACCACCGCCGGCCCGCCGCTGCGCACGCCGACGCAGGCCGCCCCGATCGCCAGCGGGCGAGTGCCGCTGGCGTTCGAGATGCGCACGCGCAGCGTGCCGCCCCCGAGGCTGACGCGCGGGATCATCCGTACCGTATGGTTGCTGAAGGCCACGCCCTCGGCGGGCGCGGGTGCCGCGGTCCACGTGCCGACCCAGTTCATCTCATCCTCACCCGATCAGGCGGTACAGTCGCCACGCGTCCGGCACGCCTTTGAGCGCGCGTGGGCCGAGGTCCTCGAACCGGACGCCCTCAAGAAGGATGCGTTCAGCCACGGCCAACGCCCGTCCTCCTCGACGCCCGACTCGTAGGCCAGCGCCATCGTGAAAGAACCTTGAAAACCGAATCGTCGAGCTAAATATAGAACTTGACGTTCGGCTTCTTCCCGGGGACGTTCGGGTTCGCCACTAAGATCCGCCCCCTAAGGTTTTCGATGGATCTGCCGAATGGATCTGCCGAGTGGTTGCGGTGACGTTGTGGCCAGCACTCTCGGGATGTCGCACCGTCAAGAGATTCCGCGCGATGCGCTCTGCGACTCGTTCGTTCGACGCTGTCACCTTGATGCTGTACTGAAGCTCAAGCTCGAACTTTGTGCCCTCTTCCTCGACAGTTGTCACGGCGTCGTGATCCACCAACTCTACGTCCCATCGTGGCGTCATTTGCACCCCAGTCTGGCGGCAGCGGCATGAAGCCCAACGCACGGTACATAAGTGTTGGTGCCCCCGGGGTGACTCGAACACCCGGCACGCAGTTTAGGAAACTGCTGCTCTATCCGCCTGAGCTACGGGGGCCCCTGTCGACCACGGCCGCGGACGTCTCATTCTACCGCGCACCCCCGTCCAGAAGGCCTGGCTGTAGCCGGCCAGCCGCGTGAGGGTCTCGGCCCGCTCGCGCAGCCTGCCCACGTGCGCGCACACCTTGCGGTAGTCCTCGGGCGAGCCGTGGCGCAGCCTCTCCAGCGTGTTTTTTGACGGCGGCGTTGCCCGCCGCGCGTCATGCGCGCGGGCGCGGCGTGTTGCTTCTACCGCCGGTCTGCCCTAGCATCGCCGGGTGAGCTGGCTCTCGTCGCCCCTAGTGCAGATGCTCGGGGTCGTCCTGGTCGTCATGCTGATCATCTCGATCGTCGGTCGCCGCTATCGGCGCTGCCCGCACTGCGGCAAGCTCGTGCGCCGCGCCGATCGCGGCTGGCTGCGCTGCCCCGGCTGCGGGCGCCAGTACCACCGCAGCGTCCACCTCCGCTAGCCCTGCTCACAGCAGGTCGGACGCGTCCACCCCGCGCGCGCCGAGCAGGCCGCGCAGCTTGCGCAGCCCCGCCGTCTCGATCTGTCGCACCCGCTCGCGGCTGAGCCCCAGGCGCCGGCCGATCGCCTCCAGCGTCTCCGGCTCGCTGCCCTCCAGTCCGAAGCGGTGGCGCAGCACCGTGCGCTCGTTGGGGGCCAGGTCGTCGAGAGCGGCCACAAGGTCGGCGCGCTCGCGGAAGAGCCGCGTGAGGGTCGCCGCGGGATCGGCGGCGGCGTCAGGGATGACGTCGCCGAGGCGGCGCGTCTCGCCCCCGGCGGGCGCGTCGAGCGAGAGCGGCCGCAGGCGCAGCTCCTCCAGCTCGCTCACCTGCTCCTCGGTGGTGCCGAGCGCCCTGGCCACCTCGACCGCCGACGGCACACGGCCGAGCTCCTGCGTGAGCCGCTGCTGCGCCTTCACGTAACGCGCCATCAGCAGCTGCACGTGGACCGGGATGCGCACGGTGCGCGCCTGGTTGGCGAGCGCGCGGCTGATCGCCTGGCGGAGCCACCACGTCGCGTACGTCGAGAACCGCACACCGCGCTCGGGGTCGAACTTCTCCACCGCCCGCAGGAGGCCCAGGTTGCCCTCCTCGATCAGATCGGGCAGCGGCAGCCCGCGGTTGAAATAGCGCCGGGCGACCTGCACGACCAGGCGCAGGTTGGCCTCGACCAGCCGCTCCTTGGCGCCCTCGTCACCTGCCTGCACGCGGCGCCCCAGCGCGACCTCCTGCTCGCGTGTCAGCAGCGGGATCGCGCCGATCTCGCGCAGGTAGACGCCGAGGTTGCCGCGGCTCGTGTCGCGCGTCTTGTCGTCCTGGTCCAGGTCCTCGACGTCGAGCAGCGGGTCCAGCGGCTCGTCGGGCACGCGCTCCTCGGCCTCAGTCATGCTCTTCCCCGGGCTCGTCGCCCTCTTCCACCTGGCCGATGCGCGGCGGCAACGGCAGGAGGTAGAGCGGATTGTAGACCGACCCGTCGCGCCGGATCTCGAAGTGCACGTGGAAGGTCGTGGCGCGCCCCGACCGGCCGACAGTGGCGATGGGGTCGCCCGCCGCCACCCACGTGCCCGGCTGGACCAGGTTCTCCTCGTTGTGCGCGTACACCGTGACGAAGCCGCCCTCGTGGTCGATCTTCACGACGCGCCCGTAACGCGCCTCGACGTCGCTGGCGGCCACGACCCCGGACGCCGCCGCGAAGATGGCGGTACCGCGGTCGGCCTTGATGTCGATGCCATGGTGCCAGCCCGCGCGCCGGCGGCCGAACGGCGAGGTGACGAACCCCTCCACCGGCCAGGTGAACGCCGGCGTCACGTCGAGGAAGTCCGGCACGGCCAGCACGAGCCCCCGCGGGCCGCAGCACGAGCGCGCGGCCGGCGCGGCCACGGCGAGCGCCGCGCGCCGGCGGTGGACGGGCATCGCCTGCACGGGGGGCACGACCAGCCGCTGCCCGAGGCGCAGGATGACGCGCTCGCCCGCCAGCCGGTTGGCGGCGACCAGCGCCGCGACGGTGACGCCGTAGCGCAGGGCGATCGCGCCCAGCGTGTCGCCGCGCGCGACGACGTGCACGCGCGCGTGCTGCGGCGCCGCGGGCGCGGGCCTGGGATCCGCTCCCGGAGCGCCGGCGGCGGCGAGGACGAGCGCGGCGGCCGCCAGGCAGCGGGCGCGCAGCCGCCTCTGGCTCACGCGTCGAACTCCGCCAGGCGCACGCCGAAGTCGGTAAACCCGCCGGTCGGCGCCATCCAGCGCACGTCCACGCGCGCCACGCGACAGAGCGGCGGCCCCTTCTCGAGCGCCCGCACCAGCTCCTCGATGCGCCCGCGCGGCCCCTCGGCGAGCAGCCGCACGCGCCCGTCACGCAGGTTCATCACCCAGCCGGCCAGCCCGAGGACGGCGGCGCGGCGGCACGCGTAGTCGCGATAGCCCACGCCCTGCACGCGGCCCTCGACGAAGATCTCGGCGGCGGTAGCGGACATCAGCGGTTGATCGAGGTGGCCGCGCCCCCCTCGACCGGCGGTCGCCGGCCGAGGGGAGCAAGCGGTGGTCGGGGCGAGAGGATTTGAACCTCCGACTTCACGGTCCCGAACCGTGCGCGCTACCAGGCTGCGCTACGCCCCGGTGTAACGCGGCTATTGTACACGAGCCCCCGACGAGGGGAACCCCGGCCGGGCGCGCACTCACGACTCCCATGCGTACTTGCCCACCAGCGGCACGAACTTGCACTCGCCGTGCGCGCGCTGACGGATCTCGCCCCCGACCTTCTCGACGAGCGTCAGCACCTGGTTGTCGGCGGGGCCCACCGGCAGCACCATGCGCCCGCCCTCGGCGAGCTGCTGCACGAGCGGCGGCGGCACGCCGGGCCCACCGGCGGTGACGATGATCCGGTCGAAGGGCGCCTCGTCGGGCCAGCCGAGCGCGCCATTGCCGACGCGCACCCAGACGTTGCCGTAGCCGAGCGCTTCCAGGGTCGCGCGCGCCCGCTCGGCCAGCCGCGGCAGCCGCTCGATCGAGCAGACGCGCCGGCTCAGCTCGGCGAGCACCGCCGTCTGGTAGCCGGAGCCGGTGCCGACCTCCAGCACCTTCTCGGTCCCGGCAAGCTCGAGCAGCGAGGTCATGAGGCCGACGATGAACGGCTGGGAGATCGTCTGCTCCTCGCCGATCGGCAGCGGGTGGTCGCCGTAGGCGCGGTCGCGCAGCGCCTCCTGCACGAAGCGATGGCGCGGCACCCGGCGCATGGCGGCCAGCACGCGCGCGTCGGTGACGCCGCGCGCCGCGACCTGCTCGTCCACCATCCGCTCGCGCTCGCGGGCGTAGCGGCCGTCGTCGCGCTCGGCCTCGCCCCGCGGGCGGTCCATCGTCAGCGCCGCCGCGCGCGCTTGCGGCGGGCGGCGGGGGCCGGCCGCGCGCGCTCGCGGCGCCACTGCCCGGCCAGCGCGGCGGGCCAGTCGGCCATGAGCGCCAGCCCGCGGTGGTTGGTGAGATCCATGTGCAGCGGCGTGACGGCCACGAACCCCTCGTGCACCGCGCCCATGTCGGTGCCCTCGAGCGCCTCCCACTCGGGCGGACCGGCGCCGAGCCAGTAGTGGGTGCGCCCGCGCGGGTCCTCCTGCTGGACGATCTTCTCGCTGTACACGCGATGGCCCAGCCGGGTGAAGCGGATGCCCTGCGGCGCGCCGGCCGGCACGTTGACGTTCAGCAGCGTCTTGGGCGGCAGCCCCTCGACGAGGACGCGCATGGCGAGCAGCCGCGCCACCTGGGCCGCCGCGGCCAGCTCGCCGCCGTCCACCAGCGAGACCGCGATGGACGGCACCCCCAGCAGCGTGCCCTCCATGGCCGCCGCGACGGTGCCGGAGTACGTCACGTCGTCGCCCAGGTTGGACCCGTGGTTCACGCCGGCGGCGACGAGCGCCGGGCGCTCGGGCAGGAACCCCAGCACGCCGAGGTTGACGCAGTCGGACGGGGTGCCGTTGACGGCGAAGCGGCGGTCGGCCAGGCGCTGGGGGCGCAGCGGGCGATGCAGCGTCAGCGCGTGGCCGCAGGCGCTCTGCTCGCGCTCGGGGGCGAGCACCCACACCTCGCCGAGCGGATCGAGCGCCTCGGCGAGCGCCGCCAGTCCCGCCGCGTGCACGCCGTCGTCGTTCGTGACGAGAAGCACCGCCATCGGCAGGGAAATGCTAGCACGGGGCGGCCCGCGCGACGGTTACTTGCCGGGAGGGGTCCGCCGCCAGTAGTTGCCGAGCGCGTCCATCACGGCCAGCGAGAGGTCGGAGGCCACGCGCCGCACCTCGGGCGGGCGCTCGCGCATCTCGAAGCCGCGCGAGGTGGCGACGTACTCGCGCGTCGTGCTGCCCCTGGTCGCCTGCTGGCTGTTGACGTGGGCCATGAGGATGCCGTTGTTCACGTTCTTCGCGGTGGCGTTGATCAGGTAGCCGCCGGGCGCCTGCGGCGCCGGCGATACCAGGACTTCCACCAGCACGTCGGCGTACCCCTGCAGCGCGCGGATCTCGATCGTCTGCGGATCGGGCATGCCGGCGCCGCCCACGCCGGTGCCGGTGGTCTTGGCGGCGGTCAATCTCAAGATGGCCGCGCGGTCCACCACCTGGGCGCCCGCGCGCATCAGCGGGTCGAGGAAGCCGCTCTCGAACTCCCAGCCCCACGGCTCGCTGGGGCCGCCCGGGCGGGCCGGGTCGCGCTCGAGGCGCTCCGCGGACAGCGTCTTCTCGCCGGAGCCCGCCACCTTGCCGCTGACGTCGCCGCCGACGCCCTGCCGCTCGCCCATCACGGCGAACTGGCCGGTCAGCACGAGCCGCCGGTCGGCCACCCACTGGCTCAGCCGGTCGGTCAGCGCGCGATTCCAGTAGACGGCGATCTTCGGCGATCCGTGACTGGCGTAGACCGGCTGAAAGCGCTCGACCGCCACGGTGAGGGCCCGCTCGTAGTCGGGCGCCGGCGGCGGCGTCAGGACCTCTCCACTCCGTG
>JBGQFW010000123.1:0-11466 GCA_041497115.1 Methylomirabilia bacterium | reverse complement strand
GACAGCCGCGTCTCGCCGGTGCGCACGCGGTCCTCGCGCGTCTTCGGAAAGGGCAGCGTCGCGCCGGCGAAGTAGAGGAGCTGCTCGGCGCCGCCGATGTCGGGGTGACGCAGGCTCCAGCCGGTGTAGGCGGCCAGCGGCACGGCGATCTCGGGCACGGCGATGCCGGCCACCTCGTTGCCGTCGTCGTCCACCGCCGAGACGAGCATCGCGTAGGCGGCCCCCTCGCGGGGCGGCGCCAGCGTCAGCACGCGCAGGTCGGGATCGCCGCCGAAGTCGCGCTGGCCCGCGCGCGCGTGGTGGCGCGGATAGTGCGCGCCGGGGATCCGCGCGAAGACCTTGGCGAGCGCCTCGGGCGCCACTGCGGTGCCGTCGTCCAGCCGCGGGTGGCGGCTCGGCGGTGGCTCCACGCCCTCGGTCACCCAGCGGTCCAGGTTCACCAGGCAGGCACGGAGCAGGCGGCTGTAGTTGAGCGTATTCCGGAGAGTTTGCGCGCGCTCGGTCCAGCCGGAGGGATCGGCCGCGACCGGCGTCGTGTCCGACGGCGGCCAGATACCCACGCCGTGCTCGGTGCCGGTGAAGTGATAGACGCGCGTGTGCGGCCCGTGGGCGACGTCGCGGCGGCCGTCGGGATCCACGTGGACGAGCGCGGCGTCGCCGCGGTGATATTCCGCCGAGGTGTTCGTGTAGAAGACCTTCAGCCGACTCCCACGCGCGTCCACGCGCCGGTGGAGCGCGTCGCTGGTCGAGGGGAGCACGTGGGCCATCATCTGCGGGCGGTCCTTGGAGTTCTGGCCGAAGCGCTGGTTGAACTCGCCCCGCATGCCGCCGGCGACGTTGGCGATGATGCCGTCGAGCGCCTCGCGCCCCTGCTCGTCCACGTTGAGGTCCCACCAGACCAGCGTGCGCAGGAAGCGGCCGGTCTGCGAGCGGCCGTAGGCGTACGCCCAGCGCGCGTGGCCGGCGGCGGGGCTCGCGGCGTCGTGCTTGAGCCAGGACACGCAGTCGCGCAGCGCCGCGAAGCTCAGCCCCAGCACCGGCGCGCCGACGGCGGTGTAGGCCACCTGGTAGAGGCGGCCCTTCTCGAAGCCCCCGTCGAGCCAGACGTGGCGCGGATCGGGAATGACGCTCTGCCCCGCCGCACGGGCGAAGCGCCAGCGGGCGCGCGGGATCGCCTGCGGAGCGCCGTCGAGCTGGTCGCGCACCAGCAGCACCGCGTCGCCCTCCTCGAGGTCGGCCGCCGGGTGGGCGAGGTGGCCGCGATCGGAGAGGAGGAAGTGCGGCACGGCCTCGGGCGCCTGGAGGTTGACGTAGATGCGCCCGCGCACCGGCCGGCCGTCCTCCTGCGCCGCGGGCGCGTGGAGCCTGAAGAGACCGGAGATCTCCGGCACGTCGCACTGCCAGCCGCACGACACGACGATATAGCCCCGGCGCATCAGGAAGCCGTCGCCGACGTCCACGGGAGGGTTCGGGTCGGCGCCCGCGCCGAAGACGGGGCGCGTGGCGTGGTTGAAGTTGGGCACGGTCACGGTGTTGCCGCGGTTGACGACGTCGAGGATCACCCGCCCGCTGCCCCGCGCGGGCTCGACCGGCAGCAGCATCGACACGTCGGCGGCGAACTCCACGCGCCCGTCGTGATTGCGCGGCGCCAGCGCGATGTCGGTGATCGGCGTGTTGGCGGCGTGCGCCGGGTCCACGGCGAAGCGGAGACGGCCCTTGAGCTCCTCGTACGGGCCGGCCTCCCCGAACGCGCGGCCCCCCGCCAGCGGTCGCCGCAGCGCGAGGTCGAAGTGGGTGACGGGCATGGGCTACTTGCTCTGCCGCGCCTTGAGCTGCTTCACGAGATCCTCGAAGGAGCCCCGGCGGAGCACCGCGCGGAACTGCACGCGATAGCTGTCGAGCATGCTGACGCCGTCCACGATGACGTCGTAGGCGAGCCAGTGGCCGTCCCCGTTGCGTTGCAGCCGGAACTCGAGCTGCGTCGGGTCACCGCCCTCCCTCGCGGAGTGGGTGAGGACCGTCGCCTGCTCGCCGGTGACCCGCTCGCCGTCGTACAGCACCGTCTCGCCGTGGTAGAGGTCGATCTGCGCCAGGTACGCGGTCGTGAGGAAATCGCCGAACGCGCTCACGAACTCCGCGCGCTCCGCCGGCGTGCGGGCGGCCCACGCGGCGCCGAGCGCGCGACGGGACATCGCGGTGAAATCGATTCCGGCGTCCATGACCTCGCGGATGGGGGCCTGGCGCTGCGCCTTGTGCTCGACGCCCTTGAGCGCCGGATTCTGCAAGACGGTGAGCACGTGGTCGATGTGCGCCTTGAGCTGATCGGTCGGGGCTCCCGCGCGCGCGGTGGAGACGAATCCGAGAACGAGCACGAACGCGAGGACGACGCGGGCCGAGGGCAGGTAGCGCATCGGGGGATTCTAACACCGGCGGCCGGCTTGACCCCCCGGGAGCGCGCGGCTAAGCTCGGCGCGATGAACCCGCCCGCGACGCGGAAGATCCTCGTATCCCTGGCGCTCCTTCTCCTGGCCGCGGGGCCGGCGTGGGCCCAGACGCCGGGGACGATGACCTTCGGCGTGCACGTCACGCTGGCCACCCGCTGGCTCGACCCCGGCGAGGCCGAGTCCGAGATCACGCCGTTCATGCTCCTCTACGCGCTGCACGACGCGCTGGTGAAGCCGATGGCGGCCGGCCTCAACACGCCGAGTTTGGCCGAGTCGTGGACGATGTCGAAGGACGGCCGCACGTGGGACTTCACCCTGCGCCGCGGGGCGAAGTTCCACAACGGCGAGCCGGTCACCGCCGAGGACGTCAAGTTCTCGTTCGAGCGGTACCACGGCGGCGCCGCCTCGCTGTTCAAGCAGCGGGTGCGCGAGGTGCAGGTGGTGGATCCGTTGCACGTGCGCTTCGTGCTGACCGAGCCGTGGCCCGACTTCATGACCTTCTACGGCACGAGCGCGTCGGGCGCCGGCTGGATCGTGCCCAAGAAATACGTCGAGAAGGTCGGCGACGACGGCTTCAAGAAGGCCCCGATCGGCGCGGGGCCGTACAAGTTCGTGAGCTTCCAACCGGGCGTCGAGCTCGTGCTGGAGGCGTTCGACGGGTACTGGCGCAAGAAGCCGAGCGTGCCGCGGCTGGTGCTGCGCAGCATCCCCGACGAGTCCACGCGCGCGGCGGCGCTCAAGCGCGGCGAGGTGGACGTGATCTACTACGTCAACGGGCCGGTCGCCGAGGAGATCCGGCGCACGCCCGGGCTGACGCTGAACGCGGTGCGCACGAACGGGGTCTTCTTCCTGGAGTTTCCCGACCAGTGGACGCCGGGCTCGCCGTGGGCCGACCGCCGCGTGCGGCTGGCGGCCAGCCTGGCCATCGATCGCCAGGCGATCAACGAGGCCGAGTCGCTGGGCTACTCCGGCCCCACCGGCAACATCGTGCCGCGGCATCAGGAGTTCGCGCTGGCGATCGACCCGCACCCCTACGATCCCAAGCGCGCGAAGGCGCTGCTGGCCGAGGCGGGCTATCCCAACGGGCTGGATGCCGGCGAGTTCATCCCGTTCCCGCCCTATACGTCGATGGGCGAGGCGATCGTCAACTATTTCGCGGCCGTCGGCATCCGCACGCACATGCGGACGATGGAGCGGGCCGCGCTGCTGTCGGCGTGGAAGGACAAGAAGCTCAAGGGCGTGTTCGTCGGCGCGACCGGCTCGGCCGGCAACGCCTCCACGCGCATCGAGGCGCTGGCCACCGCCAAGGGCGTCTTCTCGTTCGGCTCGATCCCGGAGGTCGAGGCGCTGTTCCAGCGGCAGCTGCAGGAGATGGACCGCAAGAAGCGCGAGGAGATGCTGCACCAGATCCAGCGGATCCTGGCCGATCGCGTCGTGTTCGGCCCGATCTGGGAGAACGGCTTCATCCGGGCCTCGGGGCCGCGCGCCGAGGAATCCGGCCTCGCGCTGATCCCGTCGTTCCCGTACTCCGCCCCGCTCGAGGATGTGCGCCTGAAGCGATAGGAGACGTCATGCCCTACGACCTGCTCATCCGCAACGGCATCCTCGTGGACGGCACGGGCTTCCCGCGGCGGCGGGCCGACCTGGCGGTGAAGGACGGCCGCATCGCCGCGATCGGCCGGCTCGGCGGCGCCGCGGCGACGACCACCATCGACGCCGAGGGGCTGATCGTCGCTCCCGGCGTCATCGACCTGCACACGCACTACGACGCGCAGCCGTTCTGGGACAAGCTCTGCACCTCCTCGATCTGGCACGGCGTCACGACGGTGCTGACCGGCAACTGCGGCCTGACCCTGGCCCCCCTGCGCCCCGAGCACCGCGAGGCGATGCTGGCGACCTTCTGCTGCGTCGAGGACCTGCCCGTCAAGTCGCTCAGCGCGGTGCTGCCGTGGAGCTGGGAGACGTTCGACGAGTACCTCACGGTCATCGACCAGGGGCTCGGCGTCAACATGCTGCCGCTGGTCGGCCACATTCCGCTGCGGCTGGGCGCGATGGGCGCGGCGGCGTGGGATCGCGCCGCGACGGCGGAGGAGACCGCGGTCATGCAGCGGATGCTCCGCGAGGCGATGGACGCCGGCGCGTGGGGATGGAGCACCACGAACTCGCCGACCCACGCCGGACCGCGCGGCGAGCCGGTGCCGAGCCGGCTGGCGGCCGACGCGGAGCGCGTGGCGCTGGGGCGCACGATGGCGGAGGCGGACCGCGGCATCATCGAGATCCTGCCGCCCGGCGTGACCCAGCCCGACGAGGCCGATCGCCGCCACCTGCGCGAGGTGGCCGAGGCCAGCGGCCGGCCCGTCTTCTTCCTGGTCTTCGACGCGCAGTCGCGCGGCTGGGTCGAGACGGCCACGCGCGACGGCGCCCAGCTGGTCGCGCTGCTGCGCGCGATCCCGTTCAACCCGCGCTTCACGCTGAAGAAGACGACGTTCTTCAACAACCTCGACGTGTGGGACGTGGTGCTCCGCAAGCCGCTCGACGAGCGGCTGGCCCTGCTGGCCAGCCCCGACAAGCGCGCCGAGCTGCGCGAGGCGGCGACGCAGCGCCAGCGCCGGCGGCCGGGCGTGCCCGGGCGGTTCATCGCGTGGCAGTCCATCGTCGTGCATCGGGTCGCGCGCGACGAGCACCGCGGCCTCGAGGGTCGCCGGCTGACCGAGCTGGCGACCGAGCAGGGCAAGCACGTGGCCGACGTGATGCTCGACCTGGCCGTCGCCGAGCGGCTGGAGACCGAGTTCCAGCTGCAGTCGCGGCCGCCCGACAAGGACGTCGAGCTCGCCGAGTTCGTGAAGAGCGGGCATGCGCTGCCCTCGCAGTCGGACGCGGGCGCCCATCTCAACACCAACTTCTGCACGGCGGGCGAGTCCACCTGGGTGCTCGGCGAGTGGGTGCGCGAGCGGGGGCTGCTGACGCTCGAGGACGCCGTCCGGCGGTTCACCTTCCAGCCGGCGCGCACGATGGGGCTGCGCGACCGCGGCCTGCTGCGCGAGGGGATGGTGGCCGACGTCATGGTCTTCGACCTGGCGCGCATCGGCGTGCGCGAGGACGAGATCACCTGGGACGGGCCCAGCGGCTCACCCCGGCGCGTGCAGGGGGCCGACGGCGTGACGCACGTGATCGTCGGCGGTCAGGTCGTCCTGGAGCACGGCAAGCACACCGGCGCGCTGCCCGGGCGCGTCCTCCGCTCCACCCGCGCGTAGGCGTCAGGCCTCGCGCGGCAGCGCGACGCGGCGTCCCTCGGCGCTCGAGACGAGCGCGGCGGCCAGCACCTCCTGCACGTCGCGCCCGACCTCCGCGGCGCAGGGCCCGGTCACGGGCCGCCCGGCGGCGACGCACGACAGGAACCAGGTCGGCCCGTCACGCTCCTCGGGCGGCAGCGCCGGCGACTCGAGCATGCGGCTGCCGCTCGCACCGACGATCTGGACGCGACCGGAGCCCACGCGCTCGCCCTCGCGCGTGGCCCGCGGCTGGTGGACCAGCAGCGTGCCGCGGTCGCCGTAGACGGTCATCGCCAGCGCCGGCTCGGCGCCGATCTGCGTCCAGCGTCCCTCCAGCAGTCCGAGCGCGCGCGGGTAGGTGAGGACGACGACGGCGTTGTCCTCGGCGGCGAGGTCGGCCTTGCGCAGGTGGGCGGCCACCGCGGTCACGGCCGTCGGGCGCCCGAGCACGAGCCGGCAGAGCAGCGCGCCGTAGCCGCAGTAGTCCACGAGGGCGCCGCCGCCGTTACGACGCGCGTCGTAGAGCCACTCCACGAAGTCGGCCGAGCAGCCGTACTCCTTCGGCCCCGCGTGGCCGCCGCGGTGGCTGAGCTGGACGGGCTCGCCGACCTCGCCGGCGATCGCCAGCGCCAGGCCGTGGCGCAGCGCCGGCCGCCAGACGGTCGGCCAGTTCACCATCAGCGGCAGGCCGGCGCGCCGGGCGGCGGCCAGCAGCGCCTCGGCGCCCGCCAGGTCTGCGGCCATCGGCTTCTCGACCATCACCGGCAGCCGGCGGGACAGCGCGCGGGCGCCGAGGTCGGCGGAGAGCCGGTTGTCGGCGAAGACCATGATCGCGTCGAGGTCGCGGCGCTCGAGCAGCGCGTCGAACGTCTCGTGCAGCGCGACGCCGCCGTCCAGCGCGCGCAGCCGCTGGCGCGGCCCCGGCGCGGGGTCGGCGGCGGCCACCAGGCGCCCGCGGTCGCCGGCGGCGAGCGCGGCGAGGGCGCCCCACACGTGATCGTGGCTCAGTCCCAGGAAGCCGACGCGCAGGAGCGGCATTACGCCAGGATCCTACTCCCCCTCTGGTATCCTCGCGGCAGGAGGTCTCTGCCATGTCCCGTCGCGTGCTCGTGCTCGTGCTGGCCGCCGTGCTGCTGCTCACGCTGGCGACGCCCGCCAAGGCCGAGGCGAACCCGATGCTCATCATCGCGGCGATTGGCGCCGGGGTCGCGGTGCTCGTCCTGGTCGCGTACCTCGTGATCGCCAATGTCGAGGGAGGGCCGCGCCGCGCCGAGCGGAATCGGGACGAGGGACCCGACCCGGGTCTCGACCGGGGCCCGGTGGCCGAGATCGCTGTCGTCCGGGTCGCCGCCGTCCAGGTCGCCGCCGTCCACGACGAAGGGCCGTGAAGCTCGCGGGCATCGGCCACGTCCTGCTGCGCGTGGCGGACCTCGAGCGCTCGCGGAAGTTCTACACCGAGGTGCTCGGCTTCGAGGTGATGGAGCAGGACCCCGAGCACGGCGGGCTGTTCATGGCGCTGGCCGGCCACGCCCATACGCTCGACCTCTTCCCGGCGCGCGAGCCGGAGGCGCCGCCGCGCGCGGCCGGCGCGCCCGGCCTGGGCCACGTCGCGTTCCGCGTGGGGAGCGAGGCGGCGCTGCGCGAGGCGTACTTCGCGCTGGGCGACCACGGCGTCACCATCACGCGCGCGGTGGATCACGTCAGCCAGCGGAGCATCTACTTCCAGGATCCCGACGGCAACACGCTCGAGATCTACTACGAGGCGCCCGACGCCCGCGAGCAGTTCCGCCGCGGGCGCCACGACCGCGACCAGCCCCTCGTGTTCGACCGCTAGCAATGCCGGATGCGGCTCGTACCGGGAAACCCGGATCCGGGCGGGACCGCCAGGACGATGGAACCATCCTGAAGTTCTCCGGTATTGCCCTGATGATCGCGGCATTTGCCGGCGCGGCTCTGATGGCGATCGTCAATGACGGCTCGATTCCGCGATGGGCACCCGGCGCGCTCGCCGCCGCGCTCGGGGTTCCCGGAGCGGCGCTCTACCGGCGGGGACGAAAGCATTTCGCTGTTTCCGCCCGGGAGCTGCTGGAGCGGGATCCTCGACCCCCGGTCATCTATCTCCGCTCGTTCCAGGCTGACAAGGAGGCGGCCGCCGCGGTGACCTCACCGGTTCTTGCCGGTCCGTTTGCGCTGCTTCATCCGATCGAGACGTGGTCGCGCCTCTTCGAGACGTTCGATTCGCGGACCGAGGAGGAGCTGCTGGTCGAAGCGCTCGGCCGGGTTGGACCCGTGGTCGCCATCGGCAAGCCAGGCGAGAAGCTGCCCGAGCTGGGGGCCGCACGCACGTATGTGAGCGATGCCGAATGGCAGACGACCGTGCGTGACTTGTTCGGCCGCGCCGCGCTCGCGGTCCTGCGAATAGGTCAGACACCTGGGTTCTACTGGGAGGTCGAGCATTCGGCCAAGTCGCTCGACCCAAGGCGATTGGTATTGCTCGTGCCGACCTTCTCCCGCAAGCAGTACGATGCCTTTCGCAAAGGGGCGTCCGCGCACTTTCCCCGCCCCCTCCCGGAGTATGGTACGTCGCTGGTCCGGAGCGTCCTCGCGGGCGGCCGTCTGGGGAGCGTGGGCGGCCTCGTCTACTTCAAGAGGGATTGGACGGCGGTCTACGTGGATCTCACCCGGGTGAAGTGGCCGTGGAAGCACTCACTGCGCTTCCTGGGACGGCGGACGATCCTGAACGTCCTCGACTGGGCGTTGCAGCCGGTCTACCGGCAACTCGGAGTCAAGTGGACGCCTCCGCCCGCGCGGTGGGGCATCATCGTTCTCAAGCTCATCCCCGGGATCGTCGTCACGGGCATCGTGGTGGTCCTCGCGTACATCACGCTGACAAATCAGTGGTGACGAGAGGCGGCTAGCCCTTCGCGAGGACCTGCCGCAGCGCGCGGCCCAGCGTGGCCGCCGGGTCCGGGGTCCCCGAGGCGCTTCGCCAGGCGACGTGGCCGTCGGGCCGCACCAGCACCGCGCCGTCCGCCTCGATCCCGTACGCCTCCGTCCATTCCCCGCTCTCGAGCGTGGGGGCGTCGAGCGGCGCGGCGAGTGCGCGGGCCGCCGCCCGCGCGGCGTCGCGCCAGGCCGCGCCCGCCGTCCCCGCCAGCAGCACGAAGCGCTCGCCGAAAAGGTCGAGCGTGGAGCGGCGCTCGCCGGCGCCGTCGAGCCAGGCGTGGGGCGCCCGGCTGCCGGGGCGCGCCACGTTGGCGTAGTCGGTGACGGGGTTGTCCACCTTCGGCGGCGGCGTGCCGTCGGCGACGACCGACGCCGACTCGTACGAAGCGCCGAAGATCATGCCGAGCTCGTTGAGGTACTCCGGCCGCGCGAGGGGCGCGGACGGCGCCGGCGCCTGGGCGCCGCTGCCGCGCCCCAGCGAGCGCGCGTTGATGAGGCTCTGCTCGGTGATCGCGCGCCCGTAGGGCAGCCGCTCGTCCTCGTAGGAGTCGAGCAGCGCGGGCCCCGCCCAGCCGCGCAGCACGGCGGCGAGCTTCCACGCCAGGTTGTGCACGTCCTGCACGCCGGTGTTGAGGCCGAAGCCGCCCGTCGGCGGCATGTGGTGCGCGGCGTCGCCGGCCAGGAAGACGCGCCCGCCGCGATAGCGCTCGGCCACCCGGGCCTCGGCCACCCAGGGCACCGCGCCGAGGATCTCGACCGGGAGATCGGGGACGCCGGCCGCCTGGCGGACGAGCGCCGCGCAGCGCTCGGGCGGATAGTCGTCGGCGTCGTCCACCGGCAGGTTGTTGACGAGGAAGCCCCAGCGGTTGACGCCGTTGATGGTGAGGAACGTCGCCTTCAATCCTGGCTGCTCGATGAAGTAGAGCGCGGCCGGCCGGTCGGCCACCCACGGCGTGAGGTCGGCGTGCAGCAGCACGTTGATGCTGCGATAGAGCGCCGGCGCTCCGTGCAGGGCGATGCCGAGCGCCTCGCGCACGCGCCCGCGCGCGCCGTCGGCGCCGATCAGGTAGCGCGCGCGCACGCGCGTGTCGCCCTCGATGCCGCGCAGCGTGGCGGTGACGTGCCTGGTGTCCTGCTCGAAGCCGGCCAGCTCGGTGTCGAAGCGCAGCGCGCCCGCGCCGTGCGCCTCGGCGTGACGGCGCAGCACCGGCTCGAGGTCATCCTGGGCGCAGAGGCAGCGCGCCACCGGGCTGATGCGCAGCGCGACGGGCTGCGAGCGCCAGGGGACCCGCCGCTCCAGCTCCTCGCCGGCCAGCGAGCGGGCCCAGACGATGAAGCGCGAGCGCTCGGGTGACAGCCCGGCGGCGCGCACGGCGTCCTCGACGCCGCACTGGCGGAAGATCTCCATCGTGCGCGCGTTGATCCCGCGCGCCTTGGGGTGGATCGAGGTGGACGGGTGGCGCTCGACGAGGACGGAGGAGACGCCGAGGCGGGAGAGCAGGATGGAGGCGGTGAGCCCCACCGGGCCCGCGCCGGCGATGAGGACGTCGGTCTCGTGCATGCGGGGACATTGCCTCAGCGAAGCGGCGCTGTCAAAGCGCCGGCGGTGCTACAGTCGGGGCCGCCATGGACCCCTTCACGATCGTCATCAACCGTCAGGCCACCGGACCGACCCCGCCCGCTGCCGGCCCCAACGCGCTCCTCACGCGGGTCGCCGACGTCGTCGCGCGCATGGGCCCGGCGCCGTGGTCGCGGCGCATCGTCGCCGACGAGCGCAACCTGGTCACGCTGATCGCCAGCGCGCCCGGCGGCGGCAACCGCCCGCACTGGCACCGCGAGTTCGACGAGTGGTGGGTCGTGCTCGCCGGCCGCCTGCAGTGGGAGCTCACCGGCGGCGTCGTGGTGGACGCCGCGAAGGACGACATCGTCTGGGTGCCGCGCGGCGCCGTCCACCACATCCGCAACGTCGGCACCGAGCTGTCGCTGCGGCTGGCGGTGGCGATGCCGCCGGCGACGCACTACTTCAGCGCCTGCGAGCAGTGCGGCTTCACCGACGACGGCCCGCGCGAGTGGTGCGCATGAAGATTCCGCGCTTCGGTCTCAACCGCTTCGACGCCCGCTCGGTGGACGCCTTCGCCACCGACGCGCGACGGGTGGAGGAGCTGGGCTGGGACGCGGTGCTCCAGCCTGACTCGCAGCTGCGGCGGCGCGACACCTACGTGCTGCTGGCGGCGGCGGCGCGCGCCACGACGCGCGTCACCCTCGGACCGCTGCTCGCCAACCCGGTGAACCGCCATCCCACCGTGACCGCGTCGTCCATCGCCACGATCGACGAGCTCGCGCCCGGCCGCGTGCTGCTGGGCTTCGGCGTGGGCGACACCGCCGTGCGGCTGGCCGGGCTGAAGCCCGCGCGCGTGAAGGAGCTGGAGGCGGCCACGCGCCTCATGCGCGCGCTGCTGGACGGCGAGGCGGTCGAGGTCGGCGCCGCCCGACCGGCGCGGCTGCCCCACCACCGGCCGGTGCCGATCTGGATCGCCGCCGGCGGCCCCCGCACGCTGCGCATGGCCGGCACCGCCGCCGACGGCGTCTTCATCCGCGTGGGCACGCACCCCGCCAACATCGGCACCGCCGTCGAGGCCATCCGGGCCGGCGCCCTCGAGGCAGGACGCGATCCGGCCTCGGTCCGGCTCGGCGTCATCTTCCACACGGTGCTCGTGGACGACCCGGCACGCGCGCTGACGATGGCCAAGTCCATGGCGGCCGGCTACTACGAGTACTCGCCCGCGCTGTTCGAGCCGCCGCGG
>JBGQFW010000122.1:0-11486 GCA_041497115.1 Methylomirabilia bacterium | reverse complement strand
TCATGGCCGAGATGTACGGCAAGGCCAACGGCTGCAGCCGGGGCCGCGGCGGCTCCATGCACCTGTTCGACGTCGCGCGGCGGTTCTGGGGCGGCCACGCGATCGTCGGCGGCGGCCTGCCGGTGGCGGTGGGGCTGGCGCTCGCCGACGCGATGCGCCGGCGCGCCGCCGTCACCGCGTGCTTCTTCGGCGACGGCGCGGTGGCGGAGGGCGAGTTCCACGAGTCGCTCAACCTGGCCGCCCTCTGGCGGCTCCCGGTGCTCTTCGTCTGCGAGAACAACCGGTACGCGATGGGCACGGCGCTCGAGCGCCACCAGGCGCAGACCGACATCGTCCGCAAGGCGGAGGCGGCCGGCGTGGCCGGCGAGGCCGTCGACGGCATGGACGTCCTCGCCGTCGAGAAGGCCGCGCGGTCCGCCGCCGAGGCCGTCCGCGCCGGCGGCGGCCCGCGCCTTCTCGAGGCGCGCACGTACCGGTTCCGGGCGCACTCGATGTACGACCCCGAGCTCTACCGTGCCAAGGAGGAGGTCGAGCGGTGGAGGCAGCGGGACCCGATCACGCTCTTCGTCGCGGCGCTGCGCGCGCGCGCGGAGCTCGACGACGCCGGGCTCGCCGCGATCGAGGCCTCGGTCGCGACCGAGGTGGCGGCCGCCGTCGCCGAGGCGGAGGCGGGCGGCTGGGAGCCGGTCGAGGATCTTGCCCGGGACGTCTACACGCCGGCGGACGGGCGATGACGAAGACGACCTACCGCGAGGCGATCCGGAGCGCGCTGCGCCAGGCGCTGCGCGAGGATCCGCGCGTGTTCCTCATGGGCGAGGACGTCGGCCGCTACGGCGGCGCCTACGCGGTGAGCCACGGGCTGCTCGCGGAGTTCGGCCCCGAGCGCATTCGCGACACGCCGCTGAGCGAGAGCACGATCGTGGGGGCGGGGATCGGCGCCGCGCTGGCCGGCCTGCGGCCGATCGTGGAGGTGATGACGGTCAACTTCAGCCTGCTGGCGCTCGATCAGGTCGTGAACAACGCGGCCACGCTGCGCCACATGTCGGGCGGCCAGCTCTCGGTGCCGCTCGTGGTCCGCATGGCCACCGGCGGCGGCCGCCAGCTCGCCGCCCAGCACTCCCACAGCCTCGAGGGATGGTACGCGCACATCCCCGGCATCAAGGTCGTGACGCCGGCGACGGCGGCCGACGCGCGCGGGCTGCTGCTGGCGGCGCTGCGCGATCCCGACCCCGTGTTCGTGTTCGAGCACGCCTACCTCTATCCGCAGGAGGGCGAGGTGGACGAGGCGGCCGGCCCCGCCGAGATCGGCCGCGCGCTGGTGCGCCGACGGGGAGCGGGCGTGAGCCTGATCGCCTACGGGGGCTCGGTGCCCAAGACGCTGGCGGCCGCCGACCGGCTGGCCGTCGAGGGCATCGAGGCCGAGGTCGTCGACCTGCGCTCGCTGCGGCCGCTCGACATGCCGACGGTGCTCGACTCGGTGGCCCGGACCCACCGAGCGCTGATCGTGGACGAGGGGTGGCGCACCGGCAGCTTCGCCGCCGAGATCAGCGCCCGCATCATGGAGGAGGGCTTCTACGACCTCGACGTCCCGGTGCAGCGCGTGTGCGGCGCCGAGGTGCCGATGCCGTACGCCAAGCACATGGAGGACGCGGCGCTGCCGCAGCCGGAGACCATCGCCGCCGCCGCCCGCGCGCTGGTCGCCTCGCATGGCTGAGTTCGTCATGCCGATCCTCGGGGCCGACATGGTGGCCGGCACGCTCGTCGCGTGGCGCAAGCAGCCCGGCGCCCGGGTCGCGCGGGGTGACGTCATCGCCGAGGTGGAGACCGAGAAGGGGCTCATCGACGTGGAGGTGTTCGTCGACGGCGTCCTCGAGCGCATCGTCATTCCGCCCGGCGCCACGGTGCCGACCGGCACCGTGCTGGCGATCATCCGCGACGACGGCGCCGCGCCCGCCCCCGCCCCGGCGGCGGCGCCGGCGGCCGTTCCGCCGGTGGTGACACCGGCGCCGCCGCCGCCGGCCGGGCGCGTGCGCGTCTCGCCGCTGGCGCGCAAGCTCGCCGCCCGGCTCGGCGTGGATCCGACGACGCTGCGGGGCACCGGTCCGGGCGGCGCGGTGACGCGCGAGGACGTCGAGCGCGCGGCGGCGACGCCGACCGCGCCGGCCGCGCCGGCGGCGCGACCGCGAGTCGACCTGGCGCGCCTGCGCCAGACCATCGCCGCCGCGATGACGCGCGCCAAGCGGGAGATCCCCCACTACTACCTCGCGCACACGATCGACCTGCACCGGGCGCTGGCCTGGCTGGCCGAGGAGAACGCGCGCCGCCCGGTCACCGCGCGGCTGCTTTACGGCGTCCTGCTGATCAAGGCCGTCGCGCGGGCACTCGCGGAGGTGCCCGAGCTCAACGCGCGCTGGCGTGGGGATCGTGCCGAGCCGAGCCGCGCCGTGCACGTCGGCGTGGCGATCTCGCTGCGCGGCGGCGGCCTCGTCGCCCCCGCGCTGCACGACGTGGAGCGGCTCCCGCTCGGCGAGCTGATGACGGCCTTCCGCGACCTCGTGCAGCGGGCGCGCACGGGCGGCCTGCGCAGCTCGGAGCTGTCCGACCCGACGATCACCGTCACGAGCCTGGGCGAGCAGGGCGTGGAGACCGCGTTCGGCATCGTCTACCCGCCGCAGGTGGCGATCGTCGGCTTCGGCCGGATCAGCGAGCGCCCGTGGGTGGTCGGCGGCGCCGTCGTCCCGCGCCCGCTGATCGCGGCGACTCTGTCGGCTGATCACCGGGTGAGCGACGGGCACCGGGGCGGGCTGTTCCTGGCCGCGCTCGACCGTCTGCTGCAGGCGCCCGAGCGGCTGTGATGGCCGCCGACGTCCGCGCGACCGTGCTCCGGGTGCTGGGCGACATCGCGCCGGAGGCGGACCTCGGCGCGCTCGAGGGCGACGTGCCCATGCGCGAGCAGCTCGATCTCGACTCGATGGACGTCCTCAACGTGATGGTCGGCCTGCACGCCGCGCTCGGCGTCGAGATCCCCGAGGCCGACTATCCCCGGCTGGCGACGCTCGACGGGTGCGTCACGTATCTCGAATCCAGGAGGCGCCCATGAAACCGTTGCCGCACCGCTACGAGGTCAGGATCACCGGCGGGCCCGAGGGCTACGCGCGGCTGTCGAGTCCCGGGGTCCCCGAGCTGCGCACCGCCGCGCCGGTCGAGTTCGACGGGCCCGGCGACGCCTGGAGCCCCGAGCAGCTGCTCCTCGCCGCCGTCCAGGCGTGCTTTCTGCTCACGTTCCGCGCCGTCGCGAAGGCCTCCGGCCTCGACGTCACCGCGCTGTCGGTCGACGCCGAGGGGGTCGTGGATCGCGCGAACGGCGTGACGCGGTTCACGGAGATCGTGCTGCGCCCGCGCCTGGCGCTGCCGGCGGGCGTGGACACCGTGCGCGTGCGCCGGGCGCTCGAGAAGGCCGAGCGCGCATGCCTCGTCTCCGCGTCGCTCGCCACGCCGATCCGGCTCGAGCCCGGGCCGGCCGGATGACCCGCTGGCCGCGCCGAGGCCGAGCCCCGCGGAGGCCCGGGACGGCTGAGGGACGGCGCTGTCGCGGTGGTGCCCCAGTGAGGCGCGGCCCGCTGGCGCCGGCCCCGGCAACAGCGCGGAATCCCGGAGGTCGGGGCTGGCACCGGCGATGCACGACTCTGTCTCCACCGAATACTGTGGTGAGCCATGCCAGACGCGACGCGGGTGTTCCATCCGGATCGGTGGGGACTCATCCTCGCCGGCGGTGAAGGGCGACGGCTCCGGCCGCTGACCCGGATCCTCTCGGGCGCCGGTGTCCCCAAGCAGTTCTGCGCCGTGCTCGGCCGCGAGACGCTGCTGGAGCGGACGCGGCGTCGCGCGGCGCACGCGATCGCGCCGGCCCGGACCCTCGTCGCCCTCACCCGCGCGCACGAGCCCTTCTACCGGACGTTCGTCGCCGGGATGCCGGAGCACTGCGCCGTCGTGCAGCCCGAGGACCGCGGCACCGCCACCGCGATCCTCTACGGCCTCCTCCGCATCGCGGCGGTCGCGCCGGCGGCGGCCGTCGCCATCCTGCCGTCGGACCACTACGTCTCGGACGACGGCGTGTTCATGGGCCACGTGAGCGCGGCGTTCGCCACCGTGAGCGCCCGGCCGGAGCTGATCGCGCTGCTCGGCATCGCCGCCGGGAACGCCGAGGTGGACTACGGCTGGATCGAGCCGGCCGAGCCGATCGCGGGCACGCCGCTCCGGCGCGTCGCGCGATTCTGGGAGAAGCCGGCGCCGGCGGTGGCGGAGGCGCTCTTCGCCGCCGGCGCCCTCTGGAACAGCCTCGTCGTCGTCGCGCGCGTGGCCGCGCTGCTCGGCCTGATCCGCCGCGCGACGCCGGACCTGTACGCCGCCGGCGCCGCGATCGGGGCCACCCTCGGCACGTTGGGCGAGAGCGTGGCGGTCCGCGCGATGTACCGGGACGTGCTCCCGACCGGCTTCTCCGAGCGGGTCCTCGCCCCCGAGGCGCGGCAGCTCGTGGTGCTGCCGGTGCGCGGCGTGCAGTGGAGCGACTGGGGAACGCCCGAGCGCGTGGCCGCCACGCTCGCCACGCTCGGGATGAAGCCCGCGTGGGCCGGGCGGCTCGCCGGGGAGAGGGCGTGATGAGCCGGGGCGCGCCCCCTCACGACGGCCTCGAGGCGAGCGACCCCCGCCTGAGCCTCGCGGCGCGCCTGGCCCACGAGGCCGGGCAGATCGCGATGACGTCGCGCGGCCGGGCCTCGGCGACGTGGAAAGGGCCCGGCGACCGGGTGACCGACGTGGACCTCGCCGTGCAGTCGCAGCTGGTCGACCGGATCCGCGCCGCCTTCCCCGGGGACGGCGTGCTCGCCGAGGAGGGCGTCGCGACCGGGCTCGACCGCGAGTTCGTGTGGGTCGTGGATCCGCTCGACGGCACCAACAACTACGTCCTCGGCCTGCCGTGCTTCGCCGTCTCGATCGGCGTTCTCCGCGCGGGGCTGCCGCACGCGGGGGTCGTGCACGATCCCAACACGCAGTTCACGTGCCTCGCGCTGCGCGGCGGCGGCGCCGTCGCGGCCGGGCGACCGCTCGCGCTCGCGGACCGGCCGCTGACGGCGGCGTCGAACGTGGCGGCGCGGGTCCCGCTCGATCCGCGCCTCGAGCCGGTCGTGGTGGACTGGCTCCGGACGTACAAGTTCCGCGGCTTCGGCTCGGTCGCGCTGCACCTGGCCTACGCGGCGCTCGGCGCCCTCGACGTGCTGCTCGACCACAAGGCGACGCTGTGGGACGTCGCCGCCGGCGCGCTCGCGCTCGCGGAGGCGGGCGGGGCGATCACCGATCCGCACGGCCGCGCGCTGTTCCCCGCCGACCCCGCGGCGTATCGCGGGGCGCCGATGCCGTTCCTGGCCGGCACGCCGGCGGCCCACCGCCGGGCGCTCGCGGACTGCCGGGCCGTCCTCGCCGGAGCCGCGCCATGAGCTGGGCGGTGTGGATCACCGGACTGCCGGGCAGCGGCAAGTCGGTCATCGCCCGCGCCGCCGTCCGCGCGCTGCGCGCGCGCGGACGGGAGCCGGCGGTGCTCGAGCTCGACGAGATCCGCCAGGCGATCACACCGAGCCCGACCTACACCGACGACGAGCGGGAGGCCGTCTATCGCGCGCTCGTCTACATCGGCAGCGTGCTCGTCGCCGCCGGCATCCCGGTGATCTTCGATGCCACCGCCCACCGGCGGGCCTGGCGCGAGCTGGCCCGCGCGAGCCTGCCGGCCTTCGCCGAGGTCCAGCTGACCTGCCCGCTCGACCTCTGCCGGCGCCGCGAGGCGGACCGGCCACGCGGCCACGCGCCGGCGGACATCTACGCGAAGTCCGCGCGGCCGGGCGCCCGCGTCCCCGGCGTCAATCTCGAGTACGAGTACGCGCGGGCGCCCGAGCTCACACTCGACACCGCGGCCGAGACGGTGGAGACGGCGGCCGCCGCGATCGTCGCGCTGATCACCGCGCGGTTCCCCGCCGGGGCGGCCGCGGCGCCGGCCGGCGACGCGGGCGCGCGACTTCTGCTCGACGCGGGCTCGCCCGAGCAGCGCGAGATCAGCCGCCGCGCCCGCGCGTACGCGTCCCGGCGGCTGCGCCAGGCGCGCGCGCGCGGGCCCGCGGCGGGGTTCGCCGAGGAGCGCCGGCGCATGGTCGAGGACCAGATCGCCGCCCGCGGCGTCACCGACGCCCGGGTGCTCGAGGCGATGCGGCAGGTGCCCCGCGAGGCCTTCGTGCCCGACCCTCTCGCGCGCCGGGCGTGCGAGGACGGCCCCCTGCCCATCGGCGAGGGGCAGACGATCTCGCAGCCGTACATCGTCGCGGTGATGACCGAGGCCCTGCGCCTGGGGGCCGGCAACCGGGTGCTGGAGATCGGCACGGGGTCGGGGTACGGCGCGGCGGTGCTGGCCACGCTGACCGCGGAGGTCTACACGATCGAGCGGCTGGCGCGGCTGGCCGCCGCCGCGCGGCAGCGGCTGCGCGACCTCGGCTATGCCAACGTCCACGTCCTGGCCGGCGACGGCTCACGGGGCTGGCCCGAGCACGCGCCGTACGACGCCATCGTCGTCACCGCGGGCGGACCGGAGGTGCCCCCGTCGCTCCTGCGGCAGCTGGCGGTCGGCGGCCGGCTCGTCATGCCGGTCGGCCCGACGATGCGCCACCAGCGGCTGGTGCGGATCGTCCGCGCCGGCGAGGACCGCTTGGAGCGGGAGGAGCTCGAGGAGGTCGCCTTCGTGCCGCTCATCGGCGCCGAGGGGTGGCCGGCCGAGGAGGCGGTGGCGCGATGACGCACGCGCCCGTCGTGCTCGAGGCGCTGACGACGGTGCCGGTCGCGCGGCGCCGGATGGAGCTGGTCGAGCGCAAGGGGCTCGGTCATCCCGACACCATCTGCGACGCGCTGGCCGAGGCCGTCGCGGTGCGGCTCAACCGGATGTACGTCGAGCGGCTGGGCGCGGTCGCCCACTACAACGTCGACAAGGCCCTGCTGATCGCCGGCCAGTGCCGCACGGACTTCGGCGGGGGCGAGGTGCGGCGGCCCATGGAGCTCGTGATCGGCGACCGCGCCACGTTCGAGGTCGGCGGGCGCCGGCTTCCCGTCGAGGAGACGGTCCGGGCGGCCATCGACGAGTGGCTCGCCGCGCGCCTGCCGGCCGTCCGTCCCCACCTGCGCACCCGCATCGTGCTGGCGCCCGGCTCGGCGGAGCTGACCGGCATCTTCACGCGCGCGGCGGGCGCGGTCCTCTCCAACGACACGTCCGCCGCCAGCGGCCACGCGCCGCTGAGCCCGACCGAGCAGATCGTGCTGGCCGTCGAGGGCTACCTCAACGGCGCCGACTTCAAGGCGCGCTTTCCCGACACGGGCCAGGACGTGAAGGTCTTCGCCCGCCGCGCCGACGAGCGTCTCACGCTGACCGTCGCGATGCCGCTGCTGGCCGCCGCCACGGCGTCGGAGGCCGCCTACTTCCGGCGCAAGGAGGAGGTGCTGGCGGCGCTGGCGCACCGCTTCCGCGCGGCGCCGCTTCAGCTGGACTGGCGCCTCAACACCCTGGACGCGCCCGGCCACGGCAGCGGCGGCGTCTATCTCACGCTGACCGGGACGTCCGCCGAGGACGCCGACTCCGGCCAGGTCGGACGCGGCAACCGCGCCAACGGGCTCATCGCCTTCGCGCGGGCCGGCGGGGTGGAGGCGGCCGCCGGCAAGAACGCCGCCGCGCACGCCGGCAAGATCTACAGCGTGCTCAGCTATCGCCTCGCCCAGCTCATCCACGAGCAGTGCGCGGGCCTCGAGGAGGTGTCCGTGCACCTCGCCGTCCAGATCGGCGATCCGGTGGATCGGCCGTGGGTCGGCGTCCAGGCGGTGCTCGAGGCGGGCGTCACGCTGCGTGACGTCGAGGCCGGGATCGACAAGACCGTGGCGGCGGAGCTCGAGGGGCTGCCCGAGTTCCGGGCGGCGCTCGGCCGGGGCGAGTTCTCCGTCTGCTAGCGGCCACCCAGGAGGCGTCATGACCGACAGCTCGAGCGCGATCGTCACGCTCACGATGAATCCGGCGATCGACGTCAGCAGCCGGGTCGCGTACGTCGTCCCGCAAGAAAAGCTCCGGTGCGGCGCGCCGACCTACGAGGCCGGCGGCGGCGGCATCAACGTCGCGCGGGCCGTCCGCAAGCTCGGCGGGGACGCGCTGGCGCTGTTCCCCGCCGGCGGGCCGGCCGGGCTGCTGCTCGGCCGGCTGCTCGACGGCGAGGGGGTGCGCCACCGGACGGTGCCGATCGGCGAGTGGACGCGCGAGAACCTGAACGTGTACGAGGAGGCGACCGGCCGCCAGTTCCGGTTCATCATGCCGGGCCCGCGGCTGGCCGAGGCCGAGTGGCAGCGGGTGCTCGACGCGGTGACGGCGCTGCAGCCGCGGCCGCAGTATCTCGTGGCCAGCGGCAGCCTGTCCCCGGGCGTCCCCGGCGATTTCTACGCGCGTCTGGCCGAGTGGGCCCGGCGGGTGGGGACGCGGCTCGTCCTCGACAGCTCGGGCGAGCCGCTGCGCCGGGCCACCGAGGCGGGCGTCTATCTCCTCAAGCCCAGCCTGCGCGAGTTCGAAGAGCTGACCGGCGAGAAGGACTGCGAGGAGAGCCGCCTGCCGGTCGCCGCGCGCCGTCTGGTGGACGCGGGGCGCTGCAGCCTGCTCGTGCTCTCGCTCGGCGCGCGCGGCGTGTTCTGGATGACCGAGAGCGAGCGGGGCCGCCTCGCCGCCCCGACCGTCCCGGTGCAGAGCAGCGTGGGCGCCGGCGACAGCATGGTGGCCGGCATCGTGCTGTCACTCGTGGGCGGCCGCCCGCTGCGCGACGCGATCCGCTTCGGGGTGGCGGCGGGCGCGGCGTCCGTGATGAACCCGGGGACCGCGCTCTGCCGCGCGGCGGACGTGGAGCGGCTCTACGGCGAGGTCAGCGCCGCCGCCGGGTGAGCAGATCGTGGAACGCCGCCAGCACGTCGGTCTCGGTGAGGATGCCGACGAGGCGGCCGCGCTCGACGACGGGCAGCGCGCCCACCCGCCGCTCGTGCATGAGCCGGGCGGCGTCGCGGATGGAGGCGTCCGGCGCGACGGTCACGACCGCGCGGATCATCACCTCGCCCACCGTCATGCCGTCGAGAAGCTCGCGCAGGCTCTCGAGCTGCTCCTGCGCCGCGGGGGCGAACATCGCCTGCCGCAGGTCGTGGACGGTCACGATGCCGACCAGCCGGCGGGTGTCCTCCGCCACCAGCAGGTGACGGATCCGCCGCGCCCCCATGAGTCGCATGGCGGCGCTGAGCCGCGTGGCCGGGCGCACGATCGTGAGCGCGCGGCTCATCCAGGCGCTCACGCGGAGCGCGGGCGCGGGGGCGGTCGCGGTCTTCGCCGGCGTCATCGCGCCGCCGCGGCGGCGGTCCGCCGGTGCGGGAACCGCTCCGCCGCCAGGGTCACCAGCACGCCGAACGCCAGCGCGTAGCCGGCGATCACGCGCACGACGAAGTCGGTGTCGGCGTGGGGCACCATCAAGAGCAGGGCCGCCAGGAACAGCGACGAGAGCCCGCCGGTGCCGAGCAGCCAGAAGCCCGCGCCGGCGCGGGACAGGCCGAGCGCGGTGACGATCTCCATCAGCCCCGTGATGATCCCCCACCAGGCCACGAGGTGCAGCGTGGTGCGCGGCACCATCGGCGCCAGCAGGGCCACGGTCCCCAGCGCCACGCTGACCGCGCCCTCCAGCGCCACCGGCCACGCCTCCAGGAACCGCTCGGAGGCCCGCACGGCGGCGACGACCGCCCACGCGCCGTCGGCGATCGCGTAGAGCGCGAACAGGAGGACGACGATCGAGAGCGTGACGCCCGGCCACAGGAGCAGCGAGAGGCCGAAGGCGATCGCGAGACCTCCGCGGATCCCCATCATCCACCAGTTGCGCACGAGCGTCGCGAGGCTCATGGCCGGGGGCCGGCGGGCTCGGACGCGCGCACCGTCAGCACGGGGCACGGCGCGGTCGCCACCACGCGCGCGGCGACGCTGCCGAGGAGGAACCTCGCGACCCCGGTCCGGCCGTGCGTGCCGAGCACCAGCAGGTCGGTCTTGGTCTCGCCGGCGATGCGCACGATGTCGTCGGCCGGCGTGCCGCCGTCCACGAGCGACGCGCTGGCGTGCACGCCGGCGTCCACGGCCCGCTTGATGAGCGTGTCGATCTCCGTGTCGGCCTCGGCGCGCACGCCCGCGGCGATCTCGTCCCAGATCTCCTGGGGGACGTAGCCGCCGTCGAGGAAGACGGACACGGCCGAGGGGAGCACGTGCAGGATCGTGAGCTCGGCGCCGGCGAGCTTCGCCAGCCGGAGCGCGTGCGGGAACGCCGCCAGGGACGCGGGTGAGAGGTCGGTCGCATAGAGAACCCGGCGTAGCTCTGTCATCGTTGCGCCTCCGCCTCCCACGGTGCAGCGATGATGCCAGGCGACGAACGTCGAGAAATCGAGGCGATAGGCCCTCGGTTTGGCCGGCCGGTGGGGTGGCGGCGCCGCACGTGTGGCGACGGCGCTCGGCGGGGCTAGTCGCGGATCTGGTGCTTGTTCACGAGGCGATGGAACGTCTTGCGATCGATGCCGGCCGCCTTGGCCGCGGCCGAGATGTTGCCTCCGTGTCGGTCGAGCAGCTGGCGCAGGTAGGAGGCCTCCAGGACCGCCATCCAGCGCTCCTTGGCGTCCTTCAGCCCGAGCTCGGCGGTGCCGGCCAGCTGCGTCTCGACGGCCGGCGTGACGGGGGCGCCGGCGGCGGGGCTGCGGGCGGCGCCGGCCAGCACGTGGTCGGGCAGGTCGCGGCGCGTGATCGCGTCGCCCTCGGCCAGCGCGCACGCGCGCTCGACCACGTTCTGCAGCTCGCGCACGTTGCCCGGCCACGCGTAGGCCTCCAGCGCGGTCATCGCGCCGTCCTCCCACGCGCGGATGCGCTCCTGGCCGTAGCGCCGGAGGAACGCGTGGGCCAGCAGCCGGATGTCCCCGGCCCGCTCGCGCAGCGGCGGCAGCCGGATCTCGATGACGTTGACGCGGTAGTAGAGCTCCTCGCGGAACTGGCCCTTGGCCACGGCGTCGCGCAGGTCGCGGTTGGTGGCCGAGACCACGCGCACGTCGACGTCGATCTGGTTGGTGCCGCCGACCCGGCGGATCTGCCGCTCCTGCAGGGCGCGCAGCAGCTTCACCTGCAGCCCCACCGAGAGCTCGGCGATCTCGTCGAGAAAGACGGTGCCGCCGCCCGCCACTTCGATGAGCCCCTGCTTCGTTTTCACGGCGCCGGTGAACGCCCCCTTCTCGTGGCCGAACAGCTCCGACTCCAGGAGGTTCTCCGGGAGCGAGGCGCAGTCCACCGGCACGAAGGCCCCCGAGGCGCGCGGGCTGTTGGCGTGGACGGCGCGGGCGATCAGCTCCTTGCCGGTGCCCGACTC
>JBGQFW010000121.1:0-11695 GCA_041497115.1 Methylomirabilia bacterium | reverse complement strand
CTTCGACTCGATCTCGTTCATCAGCTTCATCGCTTCGATGATGCAGAGCACCTGCCCTTCCTTGACGACGTCGCCCTCGGCGACGAAGGGGTCGACCGCCGGGGAGGGGGCGCGGTAGAACGTGCCCACCATCGGCGCTTCCAGGGTCACCAGCGTGGGCGCGGGGACGTCGGCGACCAGCGGGCGCTCGGCGGGCGCCCCCGCGGGGGCCGCCGACGCCGGCGCGGCCGGCGCGGCGGCGACGCTCGCGCGCTGCACGCGCACGCGCACGTCGCCCGACTCGATCTCGACCTCCGAGAGGCCGAGCTCGGCCAGGACGGCGGCCAGGCGGCGGGTCAGCTCGACGACGCGCTCGTCGCCGGCAGGCGCGCCGGGAGCCGGACGCGGCGCGCGCGGGGCGCGGGCCATCAGCCGGCCGTCGCCACCCGGCCCAGGTACTCGCCGGTGCGGGTGTCCACCTTCACCACGTCCCCCTCGTTCAGGAACAGCGGCACCTGGACGACGACGCCGGTCTCCAGCGTGGCGGACTTGGTGCCGCCCTGGGCGGTGTCGCCGCGCACGCCGGGATCGGTGCGGGCGACGGCGAGCTCGACGAAGTTCGGGACGTCGACCGTCACCGGCGAGCCGTCGATGTAGAGGACGTCCACCTCGACGTTCTCCTTGAGATAGTCGCGGGCGTCGCCGACCTCGTCGGCCGACAGCGACACCTGCTCGAACGACTCGGTGTCCATGAAGTGGTAGCGGTCGTCCCGGTAGAGGAACTGCATGTGCTTCTCGTCGTACTCGACGAGCTCCACCTTCTCGCCCGCGCGGAACGTGTTGTCGATGACCTTGCCCAGCCGCATGTGCTTGAGCTTGGTGCGCACGAACGCGCCGCCCTTGCCGGGCTTGACGTGCTGGAAGTCGACGATGGCGTACGGCTGCCCGTCGTGGACGATGCGCAACCCTTTCTTGAACTCCGCGGTCGAGACCACCATGAGACTCCTCATCCTCTCCGTCGTGAGCGGGCGCGCAGGGCGGCCTCCAGCCGCTCGCGCGCCTCGGCGTTATCGGGGGCGCGCCGGACCACGCGGTTCAGCACGAGCGCGGCCTCCTCGGCCAGCCCCTGCTCCAGACACAGCGTGCCGAAGGCCAGGGTGGCGAACGTGTCGTCCCCCAGGATCCGGGCGAGGCCGCCGCCGTCGCCCGGCACCGTCGCGCCGGCGCGCAGCAGCGACAGCAGCGCCTTCGACTCGCGATCGCCGGGATCGAGACCGACGGCCTTCTCGAGATGTCCGACCGCGGCGTCGAGGCGACCCGCCCGGCGGTGCACCTCAGCAGCCAGACGCTGACATTGTACGTCCTTCGGGCTCGTCTGCAGAATCGCCGACAGCTCGGCCAGCGCCGCCTCGAGCTGTCCCTCGGCGAGCAGGGTCTTGGCCAGGATCAGGCGGGCGGTCGTGTAGTGGGGCCAGCGGCGGAGCCCCTCGCGGCAGCAGGCGACGGCGTCGCCGGTGCGGCCGGCCTTGCGGTAGAGATCGGCGAGCTGCGCGAAGGCGAGGGACGCGGGATCGCGCGCCAGCCGCTCCTCGTGCCGGCGGATGGCGTCGGCCAGCGCGCGGTCGTCCGTCACGGGCGGGTCTCCCCAGCCATGGCCGGACTATAGGGAGCGGGCGTTTTCGCTGTCAACGCGTTCCGCGGGCCGGCTAGCCGGCCAGCTCGACGACGGCGGCGCGAACCTCGGCCGGCGGCACGTCGTAGACCACGCGGAACTCGCCGAGTCGCGGCGCCAGCACGAAGGGCACGCGGCCGTCGCGCGCCTTCTTGTCGTGGGTGATGGCGGACAGCACGGCCTCGACGTCCACGCGCGTCGCCCGCACGGGCAGGCCGAGCCGGTCGAGCAGCCGCTCCTGACGGGCGGCCGTCGCCTCGTCGGCCACTCCCAGCCGGCGGGCCAGGCGCGCCTCCGCGACGATGCCGAGGGACACCGCCTCGCCGTGGGTCCACCGCTCGTAACCGGTGGCCGCCTCCAGCGCGTGACCGATCGTGTGGCCGTAGTTCAGCGCGAACCGTAGCTCGCTCTTCTCCTCGGGGTCGCGCTCGATCACGCCGGCCTTGAGGCGGCAGGAGCCGCCGATGACCCGGTCGAGCACCGCGAGCTCGCGCGCCAGCAGGGGCGCGACGTCGTGCTCGACCTCCTCGAAGTACGCGCGCTCCAGCACGACGCCGTGCTTGACGATCTCGGCGAGGCCCGAGCGGAACTCGCGCTCGGGCAGCGTGCGGGCGAGCGCGGGATCCACGATGACGAGGCGCGGCTGGTGGAAGGCGCCGATCAGGTTCTTCGCCTTCGGGTGGTCGATCGCCGTCTTGCCGCCGATGGCGGCGTCCACCTGCGCCAGCACGGTCGTCGGCAGCGTGACGAAGTTCGTGCCGCGCATGTAGGTCGCCGCCACGAAGCCCGCGAGATCGCCGACGGCGCCGCCGCCCAGCCCCAGCACCGTGGAGGAGCGGTCGAGCCCGGCCGCCAGCAGGCGGTCCCAGCAGTGCTCGGCCACCGCCAGTGTCTTGGCCGCCTCGCCCTCCGGCACCTCGATCACGCTCACCGTGAACCCGGCGCCCTCGAGGCTGCCGGTGACCGCGGCGCCGTACAGGCGCATGATCGCCGCGTCGGTGACGAGCGCGGCCCGCCGGCCGACGTCCAGCGCGCGCAGGCGGGCGCCGACGGTGGCCAGCGCGCCGGCCTCGACCACGATCGCGTAGGAATGGGCGCCGACGGTGACGGAGACGATCATCGAAGCGCTCGCCCGGCCGCCGCTACCGGCGGCTCGGGGGGTCCGTGCGGAACGCGAGGGTCCCGGCGGCCCGGCCGCGGGTCCTGCCCGAGGCCGGCACCGGGGAACTGCCCGTCATGGCCGGAAGGCTACCGGGTCGGGACCGACGCGGTGGTGGCGTCGCGCCGGATGATCGACGGCGTGATGAACACGACCAGCTCGGTCGAGGTGTTGCGGTCGCCGCGCTGCTTGAAGAGCCAGCCGAACAGCGGGATGTTGCCGAAGAGGGGCACGCGACGAACCTCCTCTTCGCTCTCGCTGTTCGTCACGCCGCCGATGACGAGCCGCTCACCTTCCTTGATGAGCACCTGCGTCTCGGCCTTGCGCTTGTTGATGGCCGGGGGCTGGCCGCCGCTGGCGCCGAGGTCGACGGTGGTGCCGCGCGAGTTGTTCTCGACGAGTATCGCCATCTTGATGCGGTTGATGTCGCCCTCGCGGACGACCGTCGGCGTTACCTCGAGCTTGAGCACGGCCTCCTTGAACTGGATCTGGGTGCCGGCCGAGCTGACGGTCGCGTAGGGAATCTCCTCACCGAGCGAGATCGTCGCCTTGTTGTTCTCGACGGTGACGATCTCCGGCCGCGCCAGCGTGCGGGTCTTGCCCTCGCTGCGCAGCGCCTCCAGGGCGAGGTTGAGGTTGAGCCGGCTGCCCACGATGCCGAAGGCGATGCCGGCCGTTCCGGCCGTCACCACGCCCGGCAGGATCGAGCCGATCGGCAGGTTGACCAGGTTGCCGCCGTTCGGCAGCCCGTTCGTCGAGCTCACCGGCAGAATCGTGCCGAAGGGGCCGAGCGACAGGTTCTGGTTCGCCACGCTGCTGCCGAGGCCGGTGGTGCCGATGCCGCCCGAGGCCAGCGTGTTGTTCGAGTTCTGGATGCCGGGCGTTCCCACCGAGCTGGTGAAGCCCCGGCCCACCAGCGTGCCCTGGCTGTTGGTGGCCACGCCGCCGCCGCCCCACTGGACGCCCAGCGCGAAGAGATCGCTGCGCGCCAGGATCTCCATGCGCGCCTCGATCTTCACCTGCGGCAGCGGGATGTCGAGCTTCTCGCGGATCAGCGTCTTGATGCGCTCGAGGTCCGCCGTGTAGTGGCGGATGAAGATCGAGTTCGTCGGCTTGTGGGCCTTGATCGTGATGCCCTTGGCCAGCACGTCGGCGGAGGCCGACGGCGGCGGTGCCCCCGGCCCCTGGCCGGGGCCGAAGAGCTGCGAGAACGGCGGGGCCGGGATGATCCCGGGCCCGGAGGCCGGCGCGGCCGGGGCGCTGCCGCCGGCGCCGAGGCCCAGGATGCCTTCGAGCGTCTTGGCCACTTCCTCGGGATCGGCATAGGACAGCCGGATCGTCTCTTCCTTGAGCGGTCCGCGCGCCGCCTGCTCGGCGGCCGCCTGCTCGGCGGCCAGCTGGCGCGCCGCCGCCTCCTGCTCCTTGAGCTTGGCCTCGGCCAGCTTGGTGCGGAGCTCGGTCTCCGACTTGACCTTGGCTTCCTCCAGCTTGGCCTTGGACTCGCGCTCCTTGGTCAGCTGGTCCTGGCTGACGATGCGGATGACGTCGCCGCGCTCGACCTTCACGAGGCTCTTGGACTCCATGACCGTCTCGAGCGCCAGGTCCCAGGGCACGTTGCGGAGCGTGATCGACATCTTGCCCTTCACGTCCTCGCCGATGACGATGTTGCGGCCGCTCTCGGCGGCGAGGATGCGCAGGAGGTTCACCACGTCGGCGTCCTTGAAGTCGAACGAGATCAGCCGCGAGCCGTTGGTGGCCGGCGGCGCCTGCAGCACCGGCGCCGGGGCGACCGGGGTCGACGGGGCGGCGGGGGCCTGCGCGATGCGCGCGGGCTCGGCCGGCTTGGCCTGGGCGGCGGCGAGCGACGTGGCCGGCTTGCCGGCGGCGACGGGCTTGGGCGCCACGGGCTTGGCGGCGACGGGCTTGGGCGCCGGCTCGGGCGGCCGCGCCGTCGAGGCGGTCGGGATGACGATGGCGAGCCCGTCCGGCTCCTCGCGGATGGCGTAGCCGACCTTGCGGGTGAGCTCGACCACCACGCGCGCGACGCCGCGCTTGTACTGGCTGCCGCGGATCTGCTTGAGCGGCCCGGCGCCGACGCTCAGCGGGGTCTTGCGCCAGCCGTAGCTGGTGTTCTCGAAGTCCACGACGAGACGGTACGGGCGGTCCATGAGCTCCGCCTGGTACTTCGCCTCGCCGGACGTCTTGACGACGATCGTCACCGAGTCCGGCTGGGTGGTGACGTTGACGTCCTTGAGCCTGATGCCGGGCGCCGTCTGCGCGTCCGTCACCGCCCCGGTCGAGAAGAACAGGAGAAGCGCGAGCGTAACCCCGAACGCCCTCCACAGAGACCCCACTCGTCGATCACTCATTTAGTTCGCCGCCAGTTTTAGGACCACGCGGTTAGAGGTGGATCCCGGCTTCGCCGCCACGGCGAAGACGACGTTATCGGCGCCGATCTCCATGAGTCGACCGTCACCGAGGGTGTCACCCGGCTTGAGGATGTATCCGATGCCGTCCGGAGTCTCGACGAGCGCGAGCGTGGTCCTCGCGCTTCGCACGATCCCGGTCAGCTTCGTCGACGCCACCTCGAGTCCCTTCGGGCCACTCGTGACCTCCGGCGACACGAACGGATCGCGCCGGCCCTTCGGGTCATACGTGGCGCCCGTCGCCTGCGGCACGTTCGGCAGCGCCACCAGGGGGGCGGGCTGACCGGCCGGGGCCGCCGCCGGCGCGGGGGCGGCCGGCTTGGGCGCGGCCGGCGCGGGCGCGGCCGGCTTGGGTGCGGCCGCCTGAGGCGGCGGAGGCGGAGAGCCGCCGCACGCCGTGAGCACGGCGCAGAGGCCGGCGAGCGCGACGACGCGCATCACGAGCGCGCCCCCGCCGACGGCAGCGCGGCGGCCGGCTTCGGCACCGGGGCGCCGGGGCGGGCCGCCGGCGGCGGCGGCGCGGCGCGGTACATGTACGTCGCCAGCGTCAGGTCGGCCTTCATCGAGTTCTTCGACTTCGGCAGCCCCGTCAGCTTGAAGTCCTGCACGTTCACCACGCGGGGGAGGCTGGCCACCCGCGAGAAGAACTTCGCGAGCTGGTGGTAGCTGCCCTCGGCGGACAGGATGATCGGGATCTCGCTCACCACGTCCTTGGGCAGCGCGGCCTTGGGCTGGAACAGCGCCACGCCCAGCCCCGCCTCGTCGGCGGCGGTGGACAGCGCCCGGTAGAGGGTCGGCGTCTCCTTCTCGGAGGGCAGCCGCTCCTTCAGCGCGTCCAGCCGCTTCTCGAGCTCGGCGATCTCGCGGCGGAACCGGTCGATCTCGGCGACCTGGGCCCGGACCTGGTTCACCTCGGCGGTGGCGGCGGCCTGCTTCTTCTTCAGGTCGTCGATGCGCGCCCACGTCGGGGCGAGCAGCAGGAAGTAGCTGACCGCGCCGATCGCGATCACGCCGACCAGGCCCAGGATGACCTTGGGAAGCTTGGGGCCGTCGATGAAGTTCTGAAGGGGCGCCGGGAGGTCCACGGTCAGATCTCGAACTTGCACGTGACCTCGAAGGTCACGAGGCTCGGCGTCTTGTCGATGGCCTGACGGGAGACGACGATGTCGACGTCCTTGAACTTCTTGCTCGCCTTGAGGTTTGCCATGAAGTCGGAGACGGCCGCGGTGGAGAAGGCGGTGCCGCTGAGCTTCAACACGGACTCCTTCTGCTCCAGGCTGGTGATCGTGAGATCGCGCGGGACCTGGTCGACGAAGATGTCCATCAGCGCGATCGGACGCCCCTGGCTCTTGGTGAGGTCGTCCAGGATGTCCACCCGCCGCTTGACCTCGGTCAGCTGCCCCTTGACGTTGGCGCCCTGGCCCAGCGTTGCCTTCAGCGACTGCAGCTCGCGGTTGAGCCGGTCGAGGTCGGCGGCCACGCGGGTCTCCTCGGCGCTGAGGCTCCAGTAGTAGGCGCCCACCGCGCCGGCGGCGATCACGTACACGATGGCGAACACGATGCCGAGGTTGAACGACGGCATCGGCAGCGAGAACGACGGGCCGCCGCGACGCCGCGCCTCGGGTGGGGCGAGGTTGATCCTGATCACTTCGCCGGCTCCTTGTCACTCGTGTGGCGCAGCGCCAACCCGACCGCGACGGCCAGCGCCGGGGCGAGGGCGGTCACGTCCTCGCTGTAGGCGGGCGTCACCTCGATCCGCTCGAAGGGGCGGGCCAGCTCGACCGGGATGCCCCAGTTCGACGACAAATACTCGTTCAGGCCGGGCAGCTGGGCGCACCCGCCGGCCAGGACGATCTTGCCGATCCGCTCCGACTCCGCCGTCGACGCGAAATAGTCGAACGTCCGCTGGACCTCGAGCGAGAGGTCGCGGGAGACCGCCTCCAGCGGCGGCACCAGCGTCTCCCACTTCACGCCGACGTCCTTGCCGAGCTTGGCCGCCTCGGCCTGCTCGAAGGAGATGTTGAGCCGCTGGGCGATCGCCTGGGTGTAGTTGTTGCCCCCGAACGGGATGTCGCGGGCGAAGATCGTGGCGCCGGCGCGCAGCACGTTGGTCTTCATGATGGAGGCGCCGATGTCGATCAGGGCCACCGCCTCGGCGTCCTCGCCGGGGAAATTCACCTCGAACTGGTTGCCCAGGGCGAAGCCGTCCACGTCGACGATGGAGGGCGCGAAGCCGGCCTGCTCGACGACCGACATGTACTCGGTCACCTTGGCCTTCTTGACCGCCACCAGGATCAGGTCGAGCTGGCCGCCGGTCTTGCCGACGGTGTGGTAGTCGAGGAAGACCTCGTCGATGGCGAACGGAATGTGGTGCTCGGCCTCCAGCCGCACCACGTCGGGGATCTCCTTGGGCGGCACCTCGGGGATCTGGATCTTCTTGATGATCAGCTCGCGACCGCAGATGGAGATGACCGCATCGGTGCCCTTGACACCGGCCTTGGCCACCGCCTCCTTGATGGCGTCGGCGACCGTGCCGGGGTCGTTGATCGTCCCGTCGGTGATCGCCTCGTTGGGCAGGGAGACCGCCCCGAAGCCGGTCAGGCTCCTCGTCTCGCCGCTCGCGTGGATCTGAACGACCTTGACCACGCTCGAGCCGATGTCCAGCCCGAAGCTCTCGCCCTGTTTGCGGAAGAGCCTGTTTAACAAGTCATTTTCCCCGCTGGGTTAGTAGTATAGGTTTCCCCTTCTCCACGACCAACGTTTTCCCGCACACAAGGCTTGGGGGTACGTCGAGCCTCGGGCCCCACCGCTCGGCGAATCATCGCCGCGGCTACTTGTCGTCCTGCGGAAAGTCGTCCCGGGCGCGCAGGCTGTTCTGCGGAGTGAGATCGATCGACGCGTCCTGTCCGGCCGCCACCGTGACCCGGAGGCGCCACTGTGGCTCGCCGGCGATCCGGTTGGTCAGCTTGAAGGTGCCGGTGGGGACGTTCTTGAATTCGAAGCGGCCGTCCTCGTCGGTACGCATGACCATGTACAGGTCCTGCGTCGGGGTGCCCTTGATCCCCTTGAGGAAGAGCTGCAGGCGGTTCGTCTTCACCGGCGCGTCCGGGTCCGGCCACACGACGCGGCCCCGGACGGCGCTGTCGCCCCGCGCGGCATCGCGCGCCGCCGTCCCGCCGGCCGCGGTCTCGGACCCGGCGCTGTCACCGGCGCCGGCGGTGGGCGTCGTCAAGACCCCGGCGGCGGTCAGCCAGTTGCGGGCGGCGTCGGCCTCGGGCGTCCCCGGCGCGTTGGCGAGCACCCACTGGAACTCGCGGATCGCCTCGTCGCGCAGCTCCAGGTGCGTTGCCGCCACCGCCAGGGAGTAGTGCAGCCGCAGGTCGGTGGGCTGCTTCACGATCGCCTCCCGGAGCAGCCGGGCGGCCGGCACCCAGTCGCTCCGGTCGAACGCCTTGAGGGCCTCGGCGACGATGTCGTACTCGGGCTGCGTGGGCGGCGGGCTGCCGCAGGCGGCCAGCGCCAGCCCGACGAGGACGGCCGCGATCAGGCGGCGCACGCTCAGATGTTGCGGAAGCGCACGCGGCCTTCGACCACCGCGTGCTGATCACCGGCGGAGCCGGACTGGGCCGACCGCTCGGTCTTGGTGCGGATCTGGATGCGGATCTCGCGGATGTTCGCCAGGGTGGCGTTCAGCGCGCCGGGGTTGGCGTTGTTGTAGCACCAGATCTGTAGCTGCTGGACGCCGCCGACGAGCGTGGTCCCGTTCTTCTGCAGGTCGCAGCCGGTGGAGGAGGTCGAGCAGCTGGCCCCGACCAGCGTGTACGTCACCGCGGTCCCGTTCTCGTCGGTGAACCCGATGGACGTGCCCCCGCCCGTGGCGGGCGGCGCGCCCGTCGCGCAGTTGGCGTCGATGGCCGTGATGATCTGCGTCGTGTTGGCCACCGGGAGCGCCGAGCGGAGGTCGCTGATCATCGTGTCGAGCCCGAGGCGCGCGTTCTGCTGGACTTCCACCCGGGAGGCGCCGGTCAGGTACGCCTGCTGTCCGGAGCGCTGCAGGGTGAAGAGCGCCGCCATCATGAAGCCGAGGATCGCGCACACGACGAGCAGCTCGGCGAGGGTGAAGCCGCGGGTGTCACGGACCAGGCGGTTCATTTCTGCGACACCAGCCATTCCACGTAGACGGTTTTCGGCGTCACCGACCCGCCGCTGGCGCTGATCGGCCTGTACGACACCGTCACGCCGACCCGGCGCAACGACGTGTTGTTGACGCCGCCGCACGGGCTGGTCGCATCGCACGCGGTGATGCGCACGAAGCGCGTGTACTGCGTGTAGCCGCTCACGCCGGTGCCGGCGGTCGTCTCGTCCGGGAACGTCGTGGCCGACGAGCCGTTGCAGGTCGTGCCGGCCGGCGACGGCGCCGGCGCGGTGGTGAGGTTCGCCGAAAGGCCCAGGCAGTCCACGGCCGGCGACCCCGTCCAGGCGGCGGCCCGCGCGCGCTCGATCATCTGCTCGGCGAGGAAAGTCGCCGTGGAGAGCTGGTTGCCCTCCTGCACGCCGTAGCTCGAGACCGGGATGACGACGGCGAGCCCCGCGAGGCCGAGGCCGATGATCGCCACCGCCACCAGAATCTCGGCCAGCGTCAAGCCGCGTTCGTCGCGCATCAGCGTTCGCATGTCGTCCCCCATCACTGCAGCCGCACACGCCCCGTTGTGGCCATCGTGACGTTCAGGGTGCCGCCGGCCGCGCGCGTGACCGTCAGGGTGCCGTTGGAGGCGCAGGGGGCCGGCGTCGTCACACCGGCGCCCAGGTAACTGAAGCACAGGTTGTTGGTGCCGCTCCACGTGAGACCGGTGGCCAGCGTCATGTAGCCGGCCGAGTTGGTGCCGGCGCCGGTGTAGGCGGCGGCGGCGCACGTCCCGACGTGATACTGCATGCCGGTCGTGTCCACGGTCACGCACACGATGGTGTTGAGCCGGATGGCGAGCTGGCGGGCGTTGTTCAGCTGCGCCACGGTCTGCTCGCCGGCGCCGCGCAGCGCCGAGGACCGGTAGTACGTCCACAGCGACGGGATCGCGACGCCGGTCGTCACACCGATGACCGCGATGACGACGAGCAACTCCGTCATCGTGAATCCGGCTGCGTCCCTCAAGCTCCGGCGAATCCGCTCAGGTACCACCGCACCATCCTTTCGCCCCAGAAGAGTCCCATCGCGCCTCCAACTGCAAGGAAAGGACCAAACGGCAGGGGGTCCTTCCGTCCCCGCAGGCCGGACCCCAGCAGGACTGCCGCGAGGATACCGCCACCGAGGGCGGAAGCAAAGAGGCTCAATAACAACACCTTCCACCCCAGGAATGCCCCCAGCATTGCCGCCAGCTTGATGTCGCCGCCGCCCATCGCATCCTGTCCGGCGAGCCACGATCCCAGCAACGCGATGGCGATGAAGACGACTCCGCCGACGGCGATTCCGAGAAGGGAATCCAGCCAGGCAACACGCCCGGTCGCCAGATTGGCAGCCACGCCTGCCAGAATGCCGGGCAGCGTGATCAGGTCCGGAATGATCTTTCGCTCGAGGTCGATCATCGTGATCGCGAACAGCGCCGCCAGCAGCGCCGCCGCCACTACCCCGTGCAGCGTGGGCCCGAACGCGAGCCCGGCCGCGCCGAAGAGGGCGCCGGTGACCGCCTCCACGAGCGGGTAGCGCCACGGGATCCGCATGCCACAGGCGCGGCAGCGGGCGCGCAGCGCGACGAAGGACAGGATGGGGACGTTGTCGTACCAGGCGATGGCCGCGCCGCACCCGGGGCAGGCCGAGCCCGGGCGCACGAGGCTGCGGCCTTCCGGCAGCCGGGCGATGACGACGTTCAGGAAGCTGCCGATGAGCAGGCCGAAGACGACGAACACCGCGACCATTACGCGCTGGGTCCCTCCCCGAGATGATCCCCGAAACGAACCCCGGCGGCCGGGAATGCCCGGCCGCCGGGAGTTGCTGCGTTCAGGCCCCGAAGCCCGTTACGGGCAGGTCGTGCCGCCGTTGCTGTCCGCGGCCGTGCTGTCGCCGCTGCCGCAGACCATGAACGTGCCGGCCGCGGTGCTGGAGTACTTGTAGGACGCGCCCGAGCCGGTCCACCCGGCGGGCAGCGTCGGGATGCTGTTGAGGAACGGGCCGCCGACCTGGTTCTGCCCGTTGGTCTGCTGCGTGGTCAGGACGGCGGGGAGCGCGCCCGACTGGTTGTTCGCGCTCGGGCAGGTCGTGGCGGCGGAGCCGTTGTCGGGCAGGCCGCCGCAGTGCGCCGAGTAGATGCTGATGGCCGAGGCCATGGCCCGCGTGTCGGCCTGGGCCTTGGCGATGCGCGCCCGCGCCTGCACGTTGGCGTAGAGCGGCACGGCAATCGCGGCCAGGATGCCGATGATCGCCACGACGATGAGCAGCTCGATCAGCGTGAAGCCGCGCTGACCACG